>JANNJZ010000284.1:0-1674 GCA_031396065.1 Pyrinomonadaceae bacterium
AGTAACGCAGGTGGAGGAGCGGGCGCTGCTCAGCGCTGCTGAGCATGCGCGTATCGGCCGGGTAGTGATGATCGAAGAAGGCCTGGCGGCCGCATTTGGCGCAGGCGTACGAGTAGACGACCAACACGCTTCCGCGGTTGTCGATATCGGCGGTGGAACCACCAATGTGGCCATCGTCGCGAACGGCGCAATCGTTCATGCGCGAGCTGAACGGATCGGAAGTGAGGACATTAACGCGGCCATTGTCGACCACGTTCGTCGTCACCGTGGGCTAATCATCGGTCCGCAGTCAGTGGAACGTCTAAAGCTCGAACTCGCTTCAGCCACTGTTCCAGCCGACCTGCCTCAGGATGAGGAAGTGACGATCAAGGGACTCGACGTTCTGACGAGGAGTCCTGGAGCAATCGAGATCACAGCCGGCGAACTCTATCCGGTCGTTCTGCAAGTCGTTCGCAAGATTGTTGAAGGAGTGAACGCTACTCTTACTGAGCTTCCTCCTGAAGTTGGCGGGGACATCTACGAACGTGGAATCATCCTCACGGGTGGCGGGGCGCAGTTTGGCGGCCTTGAAGATTTTTTTCGAGAGCAAACCAAACTGCCAGTACGGATCGCTCCGGAACCCAAGTATGCAATTGTACGTGGCCTTGAGCAGATGTTTGAGGAGCCACTCAGGCTACGTCATGTCATCCGCAGGGAGCCCTATCCGGTCCTGGATATGGAGAGCTGAAGAAGCAAAGCTCGGAACACGAAATGAATACGGAAGTTTGCCGTCCCCGTTGCATGATTTTGATGCGTGCGCCCGAAGACAACAATCTTACTGAATGAGCGATCAAGCTTTCGATTAGTGTTGAGAGAGGTTTGTATTAGGTGGCAACAGGATGCCAGCTAAATGCACGGTCATTGCCCTTGCCGACATCGTGGCAGCAGAACTCATCCTGGCGCGGACTCCGGCGCACAAGACTCACTCCAGTGTGAGGATCTACTGTGAGGGGAGACGAAAGTCCTTACGGAGAAAGGCTGTAGTTTCCTGCAAAGTCGGAGCGATTCTGATCACTGCAGGATTCGCGATCGTCGCAACTCTCACCTACAACTCATATAGCAGTTTTGCCCAAGTGATTGATCAGCAGATAGCAGGCGGCTAGTAACGTGCCCCGTCAGGGATTCGAACCCCGAACCAATTATCTGTTGTGCCCCGGCGACCATTCAGCGTGCTCGCCTTTACTCGCTTAGATTTCCCATCCAAGCATTGTTATGATCCCTTGAGCTGCAAAGTCGTTCAGACTTGGCATGCAGCGAAAATTGGAAGGAGGCCCAATGAAAACTAATAAAGCGGTAATGACTCTGCTCGTCACATCAGCTCTCTGGCTTGCTTTAGTTCTTGGCTGTTCCTATTTGAAAAAGGGAACAACGTCGCCTTCGGGGTCGTCAGGCGGAGACTCAACTGGTGCAAAAGATTATTTCCCTCTTCGCGTAGGAGATACGTGGAAGTACAGATCCACAACCGCTGACGGGAAGCAATCTGAATTCAGTATGAAAGTTCTGAACGAAGAAAAGGTAAACGGCAACACGCTCTATGTCGTCGAGACCGTTTCAACTTTCCAGCCCATTCATGATTGGTATTCGAAGCCCGGTGGGTGGGTTCTGATGCACCGGCAGGAGTACGTGAAGGCAGGG
>JANNJZ010000442.1:0-1980 GCA_031396065.1 Pyrinomonadaceae bacterium
GATCTTCTCGATTCTCTGGTCGCTAATTGTCTACTTCCCGTTGGCTCACATGGTGTGGGGAAAGGGTGGCTTCCTGAACCCGTTTCTGGGCGGACAAGTCCCGGTCTTCGACTTTGCCGGCGGCACCGTCGTGCACATCTCCACCGGCGTTTCGGCCTTGGTTTGCGCGCTCTATATCGGGAAACGGCGGGGTTATCCGCAGGAGCCCATGAAGCCGCACAGCCTCGTGCTGAGCTTCATTGGCGCCGGTCTGCTGTGGGTGGGTTGGTTTGGCTTCAACGCCGGAAGCGCGCTATCGGCGGGCGCCCTGGCCAGCAGCGCATTTACAACCACGCATTTCGCGGCAGCAGCGGCGACGCTTGGGTGGATGGCGGCGGAGTGGCTGCGTACAGGTAAGCCGACGGTTCTTGGCGCCATCTCGGGCGCGGTTTGCGGCCTGGTGGGAATAACGCCCGCTTCAGGGTTTGTTACGCCCATGGCTGCCTTGGGTATCGGACTCATCGCCGGGGTAGGGTGCTTTCTGATGGTGACCGAAGTGAAGAAGCGTTTCGGTTATGACGACTCGCTGGATGTGTTTGGCGTGCACGGCACAGGCGGAACCATCGGCGCTCTGCTAACGGGCGTGTTCGCAACGCGCGCCATCAACCCCATCTTCAAAGACGCGGGAGGCAATCCGCTACCGGTTGGCCTGGTTGACGGCAACGCGGCACAGGTTCTCAACCAACTCATCGGCGTAGGGATTACCATCGCCCTGGCAGTCATCGGATCGTATGTTCTGCTTAAGATCGTCGACTTAACGATCGGATTGCGAGTCAGTGACGAAGAAGAGATTCGCGGTCTCGACCTTAGTCAGCACGGAGAGGACGGATATACGCTCGACCTCGATTTGATCCCCGCTGAGACCGCGGCCGGCAGTCTCACCCAGGCGCAAACGTTCCAAGCCTCAGGCAGTCTCACGTAAGACAGGAGGCAGAAAACAGAAAACAGAAAACAGGAACACGAAACTAAGTTTTGGTGGCTCCTCCTGTTTTCTGACTTCTGTCTCCTGTCTCCTGTTCTACAGCGCCGCTTCGCCTCGTTCACCTGTGCGTATCCGGATCACGTCCTCTAATGGCACGACGAAAATTTTCCCATCGCCAAACTTTCCTGTCCGGGAAGTTTTGATGATTGCCTCAACCGTGGCCTCCTCGATCTCATCCGGAACCACCACTTCAATCTTGATTTTAGGGATAAACTCGATCTGGTATTCCGCGCCACGATAGGTTTCGGTATGACCCTTCTGGCGTCCATAACCTTGCACCTCGCTAATGGTCATTCCTATCACTTCCAATTCCTGGAGCGCCGTTCGGACAGCATCCAGAAGGTGTGGCCGGATAATCGCTTCAACCTTTTTCATTAAGGGTCTCCTTACGGTTTGTATGGTCGGGACGAAGTCGCTCCAATGGGCCGCGTGTAGTCGTGACCGGGATTTCGCCGGAGAGCATCTCGGCAAGAGAAACCTGGACGGACTGCATCCGGGACTGGGAAAGTTTCATACCCTCCCCGTCGGTGACGTAGAAAACATCCAGCGCATTACTTTTTTCAGTAGCTATCTTGGCACAGACGATATCCAGCCCCAGAGCCGCAAGGGCGCTCGCGATCTTGTACGCCAAGCCAGGCTCGTCTACAGCGTGCACCTCAATCAGGGTGGATGATTGGGAAGCCTCATTGTCACACGCCACCTGGGGTAGATTGTGGAGACCAGCATGGGTAACTGCGGTCCGCTTCCGTGGGGCATTCCTGGTTCGCCAACGTTCGACCAGCGCTGCGATATCTGATTCGCCCGCAATGGCTTTACGCAGCGAGCGTTCGATAGCCGGGTATCGCTGCATGTCTATCGCATGGTGTGTGGACGCTTCGCGCAGGATGAAAACATCGAGGGCAATGCCGTCTTCGCGAGTGTTGAGCTCCGCGCTAAGAATTTCAATCCCGTGCGCGGCG
>JANNJZ010000348.1:0-6863 GCA_031396065.1 Pyrinomonadaceae bacterium
GGGAATGGCACTTAAGGAGTGCTTCCGATACGTTCGTTTAGAGGTGGGCACCGCCCACCGGTACGGCGCGGGTGACACCGTTCAGGCAAATAATTACAGGTATTATTAACCGGGTTCGTTTCTTCCACGCCGTCTCGGTGGCCGGTGCCCACCTCTAAACGAACGTATGATTGTTTAGGAGGCCGGAGACTAATTTAATCTAATAAAGGTTACTTTCAGGGAGGAGCAATGCGTTTGATTTTGTTATTAGCAGCACTAACCCTGATGGCGCCCGGGTCGGTTATGGCGCAGAGCGTGAAACAGAAAGCTGTAATTGAACAGGAAATCCGGAAGCTTGACCTTGTTCATGCAGATGCAATCCTGCGTGGCGATTTAGCTGCCCTGGATAAACTTTGGACCGAAGACTTCATGGTCAACAATCCATTTAACGAAATAGACAAAGCAGATCGAATTCGCACCGGGGCAGTTACTTATGCTTCATTCGTTCGAGAGCCCGAATCCATAAGGGTTCATGGAAACACTGTCATCGTTATGGGGCGGGAAACGGCGGTGCCAAAGGGGACTTCTCCCGATGCTGGCAGGACCATTAAGCGCCGCTACACAAATATCTGGATGAAGAGACAAGGCAAGTGGCGTTTGGTTGCGCGGCACGCCAGCGTTATCTGCCAAAACTGAACGGCTTCGTGGAATGAGACCAACACTATTGCTATCTCTCGTTTCCAACAATGCCTGGAAGCGAGGCGGGTAACACTTGCTCCTCCCATCGATTGGGTGAACCAAGTTTCAGTCAATCTCGTATTTCGAGTTAGTTAATCAGCTTCGGGAGTAAATCGATGTATTGCCCAAACTGCGGAAACAACTCGTCCAAACTGCGGAAACAACTCGTCCACGGATCAAAGATTCTGTCGCTCTTGCGGTCTGGGTCTGGACAAGGTCACGCAAACACTGGTCGAGCAGTTGCCAACAAAGCTGGATGAAAATCTGGAGGAACAGAAAAATAGACTGGAGAAATGGGGAGTCGCGGCTTTGAGCGTTTTCGGCTTAGGCGTACTAAGCATTTTTCTCTACGGCATCATTTACAAGCTGATGATCACTCAAGGCAAGATCCTGGGCGGCCTGGCCTTGCTCGGTCTATTGGTCATGGCGGGCTGCGGCTTGCTCTCGGTCATTCTTTTTGCCAAGGCCCAGGAAGTAGAGCAAGCTAAGAATAAGCGCCGGATGACATCAGCCGAAGAATTGACACCGCGCGAAACAACTCGAGAGCTGTTGACCGAAGGCCGACTCGACCCCGTGCCTAGCGTGACTGAGCGTACGACCGAACTGTTGTTTCCGGAGAAGAGCCCTGCGAAGGAGCGTTGAGCACTCCACCAAACTAATACGTTCGTTTAGAGGTGGGCACCGCCCACCGGCAAGGCGTGGATGAAACGAACCGGGGTGAATGACTAACGATGATTATCTGCGTGAATGGTTTCATCCGCGACGCACCGGTGGGCGGTGCCCACCTCTAAACGAGCGTACATTTGCTAAACGAACGTACATTTGCTACTTCAAAACGAACGTAGATGGCCTGATTTCTTTGAGGTTGGCAACTCTCGGTTTAGAATCAGGCGTTTTGTGCAGGGCAACCGTTGTGGGTCAGTATTGATTCCGACGCAGTTCAGTTGTCGATAAACTCGAGTCCGCAACTCTATAACTATATGAAAGTCGCGTTTGAATTTAAGGCCCACCGTCTCTTGCTGCTTATCTGCATTCTGTTTGTTGCTTTACCAACCAGTGTTATCAAAGCGCAAGAGCAAGTTTCATCCGTGTTTGCCGACAAACTCAACACGGTAGCCGGCGAGTTGAAAATTGTAGCTCTGAAAGATGGGTGCAAGTTCAACGTAACCCTGAACCGTAAAGTTGTATTGAACACGGATTGCGATGATGAGAAAAACGTATGGTCAACTACGCCAATACCCAGCATTCATACTTATTACAAATCTCAGGGCGTGAGCCCGTTTGATGAAGTAGTTTTGCTGCAGATGAACATGCTTGGTAATGCTTGTGATGGCGGACCGCTGTTATTTCTCGGGCTGAAGGGAGACAAAACATTTTCGTTGTCTAAAAGTATTGATTTCTGCGGCGGGGCTCCGCCGGTTGTCACCTGGAGCAACAGTAGAGTCACCGTGCTGATTCCCGGTGGTCCACCTAATCGCGGCACAGGATACATTCCGGCAGAAACATGGGTTTACGAGAATGGTGGTGTTAGGCAACTGAAGCAAAGCAAGGGGCGAAGGTAAGGAGTCGGACGGCCTGAATCTACGTGCGTTTAGAAGTGGGTACCGCCCACCGGTGCGCCGAGGACGAAACGATTCGGATAACAATTAACCTGTGATTATGTGGCCGAATGGTCTCATCTACGTCGTACCCGTGGGCGGTGCCCACCTCTAAACCAACGGGGGATTCGGGGAGGTTGGATGGCACCTTGACGCCGTGCTTTGCATTTCGAGAGCTGCGCTAGTGTGGTGTCCCTAAAGTTCGATTAATAACTCTAGAGGCCGAAGTGGCGTGGCCCCAGGTCCGAAGGACCGATAGTTAATAGCCACGTCCGTTAGGGCGTGGGATGCAAGGTCCATCGTCCTGAGGCCCGCAGGGCCGGCACTGGTTGAGGTGGGGAAGTAATTTATTCCGCACCTTCGGCGCTTATCGTCTTAGAGTCCTGGATCCACGCCCTCACGGACGTGGCTATTCAATGCCGGTCCTTCGGACCTAATTGCGGGCCGCCTGCGAATATCGCCGACTCGAATTGTCATGCGAACTTTAGAGACAGGACACTAGGCTGGCCGCATTTTCATAGCGCCGATACCAATAATTGTAGTAGCTTCTCACGACTCTCGCACGAACGTTACTGAACAAACCGTGGGACAGGTTCGCTATGAGGATGTGAGCTCATGTCGAAGTGGAAAATGAATCTCTTGTTTGGCGCCGCTCTCCCGGCTGCTATTGCTTTCAGCATAGGCTTGAATTTGCTTACGGGTGAGCATTTCCGTGAGGCTGCCTGGAGCGCTCTCCGAGAGATCAAACCTTTCGAGGTCCTAATGTTGATTGGGTTCTGGTACGGCTGTGTGTTCGACCGGCTTCGGGAAGAGCGAAGTAGTTCGCTGATCAAACTGAATCTAAATAGCAGGGATTAAGACCATTTTCGAGAATGGCAAAACCACTCACAGTCGTAGACAGCACCGAAACAGCCGCCGAAATTCAGCAGTGCCCAAACTGCGGTGAGAAACTGCTGGGCGAATATTGCCATGGCTGCGGCCAACAGCGCCTGGATCGTCGGGAACTGAGCCTGAAGCGCTTCTTCATTAACGCCACCAACGAATTCACCGATCTCGAATCCAATAAGGCAGTTCGAACTTTCAAAGCGCTTTTGTTCAAGCCGGGTCATCTGACTGACGAATACCTGGCGGGACGAAAGGGTCGTTACATTAGTCCGGTCAGACTATACCTGACGTTTAGCGCTCTCTATTTTCTCTTTGCCTGGGGCGCGCTTTCGGAGGCCAGAGGCCAAGGTGTTAATCGGATGAGCCATGCGCCGTGGGCCATAGCGATGGCCAAGTCACGCGGCATTGATGTGCAAATAATGGTGGAGAAGATTCAGCAGCGAGCTGAGAAGTATGCAACGGTGCTGCGGTTTGCCAGCGTGCTAGTCTCGGGCGTTTTCCTGACGCTTCTCTACTACGGTACGCGAAGATACTACGTTGAGCATTTGATTTTCTCGTTACACTTTTATTCGTTTGATTTCTTCACCAAGAGTTTGTTCGCTTTCATGTTCCTGGTGGCGGGGCTTTTTGGTTGGAAATTGCCGGGTCAGGTGCTGAACTTCTTTTACCCGCTGGCCTTCATCTATTTGCTTTTAGCTCTTCGCCGCGTCTATAAGCAGAGTTGGGGCAAGACGCTGGTGAAGTCGCTCGTGCTGTTCTTATGCGAGACGCTTTTGTTCATCGCGGTAAACATGATCGGATTTGTGACCGCCATTTCATTGACTTAGGTCATTTAAGTGGATCGGGCTCAGCCGTCTAGCGACTTTGGACGACGTGGAGCATCACGGAACGATGGAAGTCTCTCCTATTATTCTCGAAGGTCGCCACGTTCGCCTGGAGCCGCTGACGCCGGAGCACAAGGACGCGCTCAACGCGGCTGCCGAGGACGGCGAGCTTTGGAACTCGACCGTGACCATCGTCCCAACTCGCGCCGAGATGGCAGCCTATATTTCGGTAGCGCTTGACGCGCAGGCCCAGGGGCGCGAACTGCCGTTTGTCATTTTTCACAAAGCATCGAATCGTATTGTTGGTCACACTCGGTTCTATGACATCGAGCGTCACGATCGGCACGTCGAGATTGGATACACCTGGTTGGCAGCAAGTGCGCAACGCACAGCGATCAATACCGAATCGAAACTCTTGCTGATCACACATGCATTTGAGACCTGGCGTTGTATTCGCGTCTCGCTAATCACTGATGTTCTCAATCAGCAGTCGCGTTCGGCCATCCTGCGCTTGGGAGCAAAGGAAGAGGGCGTGCTTCGCAATCACCTAATCATGCCCGGTGGTCGTTATCGTGATTCAGTAATGTTCAGCATCATCGAAGCCGAGTGGCCGGAAGTGAAAGCGCGGCTTGAGGCGAGGTTGGGATGAGCGAATGAAGATATTTAGAGAGCACCTGCGAAAACATTGTAGGGGTGGCACTCCGTGGCCACCCCTTCGATGCGCTTGAGACGTCTTCAGGAGATTGAGAGACCGCGACTAAGCTTGCACGGTCCTCAGCCTGAAGGGGTGGCAGATAGTAGCCGGTGGTCGGAGCGTAGTGTAGACCACCGGAACGGATCGCTCACGGGTTCCGCACCCCGGGTTTTGGGTCAGTCCGGGGTTTTCGTAGTGGGAGGTTTAAGAAGATGAAAGTAGTTGTTTACGTGGCGGGGACAGTCATCTACCTCGCGGTCTTATTGTACTTGCTCATGGGCGCCCTGGGTTTCAATCTCGGCGTACGAGTTGGCGGGAATATGTTTGTTGAAGAGGGCTTCAGTTTCCAGAGACCTACTAATCTTGTGCTACTGGTTTTGCTTCTAGGCGGCGGCGTCTATGCCGCCTGGCTAATGAATCGCCGTTCAGCCTAAAAATTCTCTGTAGGTTCTCTTCGCGCCGGGTGATGTGGTTTGCGGTTGAACAGGGTGGCGAGTATTTCGAAAACATCGATAGCAAACAAAGTGAACCTTGTTGATGCTCGGCGCACAGTTGCACGTCGGCCGCCGACGGGCCCTGGCTCCAACGGAGCGCAATGTTTTTTGGCGAGTGCCAGGTAAGACCGCTTTAGGTTTCGCTCCGCCGGAGCGAGGAGGAATCTTTTGGAGGTCTCGCGTCTATAAACGTTACCTCCCTACAGGACGGGGAAGGCTCTTATCGATTGGTCCAAGGCTGGAAAGACATGAAACACTTATTCACCGCGACTAACTCGATCGATGGCGCCAATATCGAGATGCTCAAAGGCCTCCTTGAAGACGCTGAAATTCGTTGCATGATTCGCAACGAGTATCTATCGAGCGCCATGGGCGAGGTCCCATTCTTGGAAGCCTCCCCGGAACTCTGGATTCTCAAAGAGGAGGATTACTTCAGGGCCAGGTCCATGTTGGAGACTTGGCGACACACGAGAATTGAAGTGCATGAACCGTGGAGCTGCGAAGATTGCGGCGAAAGCATTGAAGGTCAGTTCACATCGTGTTGGCAATGTGGAAAGGAAAAACAAACCACACCACCCGTTTAGGAGCGCAGGCATCTTGCCGGCCCTCAAGGTAC
Organism: Pyrinomonadaceae bacterium; assembly: GCA_031396065.1. Lineage (GTDB taxonomy): Bacteria > Acidobacteriota > Blastocatellia > Pyrinomonadales > Pyrinomonadaceae > PSRF01. The sequence continues at coordinate 5,829 of JANNJZ010000348.1, forward strand.
GTGGCTACGCGGCGAATCAGGCAAGATGCCTGCGCTCCGGGCCAGGAAGGAGATTTGATGGACGCAAAATTTTATCCGGCCATTGCCGCCATATCATGTGGCGACCTTGATGGACTCAGGGAATTGGTTAGCAACGATCCGTCCCTGGCGACGGCGCGGTCATCAAGAAGTCATCCCACGCTGCTTCAGTGCCTCGCCCTTGACGCGGTTGACGTGCCGAACAAGGTCGAGTTGGCGAATGTCCTGATTGACGCCGGCGCCGAGATCAATGGGCCGCTGGGCGCCGCGGCATCCATCGACAATGTTGAGATCGCCGCGCTCTTACTCGACCGCGGAGCGGCCATCAACGGCATCGGTAACTGGTCGCCTTTGGAGGAGACGTTGTACTGGCGAAACTATGGCGTGCGCGATCTGCTGCTAGCGCGTAGGGCGTCCACGCATAATCTGCGCATCGCGTCTGGTCTGGGCCGGCTGGATTTGATTGAAGGCTTCTTCCGCGCCGATGGAAGTCTAAAGCCCGAAGCCGGCAAGATCGACTGGCCATTTGGCGAACCGGAAGAATCGAATTTGAATGGCGCTATCAAGGCCGAGTTACAAGCGAAGATCGCCGGGTGGTCTAACGACCCGCAGCAGATCATTAACAATGCTTTTGTCTACGCTTGTAATAACAACCAGCTCGAGGCCGCGCAGTTGCTGCTGGAAAAGGGCGCCCAGGTAAACGCAATTCCGGCTGGCTTTGATTACGCCGGCACTGGCCTGCACTATGCGGCCATGAATGGTCACCGTGCGGTGGTCGAGTTTCTCCTTGAGCGGGGCGCCGATGTGAACGTCAAAGACACCAAGGTCGGATCTACTGCAGCAGGCTGGGCCGACCATGGTGGTCAACCTGAACTCAAGCATTACCTCGAGCAGTTGGCCGCCAAGACGGCAGGGATCAGTTAACCGCCAAGACGCCAAGTTAGCCCCGCTCTTACGCTCGTTTAGAGGTGGGCACCGCCCACCGGTGCGCCCTGGAAGAAACGAGTCAGATACATA
>JANNJZ010000349.1:0-6253 GCA_031396065.1 Pyrinomonadaceae bacterium
GCCGAACCGGACGTGCTTCAGCACCGTGTGTCCGGCTACGTGCGTGATGCGGAAGAGTTCTGGCGTGATCAGTAAACACCTACGAGTGGCGCCTGGACCACATACCCGGCGAATATGATTCTCTCGATTCACGCTAGAGCACTATGGGTTTGTCGAGCAATTCATTCCGGCCATCGCCGACAGCGGGAAAATGCTTTACCAGATGCTGCGTCACCGCTTGAATGCCGCTGAGCACGCCCTCTTCGTAGTTCGCCTGTTTAAAGGCAATCTCCATCGTGCGGCAAATCTTCTCCCAGTCCTGCGAGCCCACCTTCGCGTGAATCCCGCGATCGGCAACAATCTCCACGTCTCGGTCAGCGAGCAACAGATAAATCAGCACGCCGTTGTTGTGTTCGGTATCCCACACCCGCAGTTGGGAAAAAACTTCGAGCGCGCGATCTCTTGCGGACTGCCCCTTGAACAGCGCCGTGCCGTCCAGTGCGCCTTCCACCGCGAAACGGATTTCTCCGAGGTGTGCGGTCTCGCTTGCTTTGATCGCTTGCTCAATTGCGATCAAGGTTTGACGGGGAAAAGCCCGGTTGACTTGCCAGTGGGTCATTAGGAGATGCTTCGCTATGCGTTTGATATTCATCGTTACCACCGACCCGAAGCGCCGCCGCCGCCAAAACCACCACCGCCGCCGCCAAATCCGCCGCCGCCTCTGCCAAAACCGCCTGTGCCGAATCCTCCATAATGGCCGCCGACGCCGCGCCCACCCATACCGCCGCTGAGCAACGTCACGAACAACGCGATCGCGCCCGCGACAAGCGCGATGAAGGCCGTGCCGACAATTAGCCAAGCGATGACGGCCACAGCCCCACCGGTCACGAGTGCGCCGAGAAATCTGCCGAGCACGGCGCGCAGCAGCCCGCCCACCACGAGCGCAAGCATAAAAATGATTGGAATATACTGACTCATGTCAGGCGTATCGCCGGCGCGCTTTCCTTTGGGTTCCGGCAACGGCTCGCCGTCGATTACGCGGATGATCCGGTCGACCCCGGCAGTAATGCCGCCATAGAAATCCCCTTGCTTGAACCGCGGCGTAATGATCTCCCCGATGATGCGCTTGCTAGTGGCGTCATTGAGCGCCCCTTCCAGACCGTACCCCACCTCGATGCGCAGCGCCCGGTCGTCCTTGGCGACGACAAGGACTGCACCGTCATCGACTTTCTTTCGTCCCAGTTTCCATTGCTCGGCGACGCGCAAGGCATACTGCTCGATCGCCTCCGGGGCGGTGGTGGGAACGATGAGAACCGCGAGCTGACTGCCTTTGCTGGCCTCGAACGCTTGCAGGGTCTGCTCCAAGGCTGCCTTCTGGTCTGCGGTGAGCGTGGCGGTCTGGTCGGTGACGCGCCCGGTCAAAGGCGGGACCGCGACCTGCGCTCCGGCCAGGAACGACCAGCAAAGCGTGAATGCAAGAATTGACGCTCTTGCCGTCCTACTGCCGATCACTTGGCGGCTCCCTGAGCCTCGCCTTGGGGTTTGGCCGGTGTTGGCGCCGTAACGATTGCTGCCTTTTTGTCAGGACGTTGCCACATTAAATTGAGTGCGAAATAAACGAACGCGATTGCCCCGAGGGCAAATATTGTGTCGCCGATCATTCGCAGCCAGCGCAGAGTCTGCATCAACTCTGTCTGCATGAATTCGGAACTCCGCGCCGACCAGTAGCCAACTGAAACCGATTGATACGTCTGCATCAAACCAACCGGCAGGAGGCTCAAGACGATTTCCAACATCAACCCGATATTGATAGCCCAGAAGGCAAACCATATCGGACGTTCCTTCCATTTCAGTTCCGGCTTCATCGCCCTCAAACAAAACAGCATTAGTCCAAGTCCGAGCGTGCCGTAAACCCCGTAGAGCGCTCCGTGCGCGTGGACCGCAGTCGTGTTTAAGCCCTGCATGTAGTAAAGCGCGATCGGTGGATTGATCATAAAACCGAAAATCCCCGCGCCGACCAGGTTCCAGAACGCGACCGCGACAAAGAAGTAAACAACCCACTTGTATTGGCTGAGCCAGGGCCGGGCTTTGGAACGGCGAATGTTGGCCACTGCTTCATGTCCCACCAAAAGCAGGGGAACGATCTCAAGTGCACTAAATACCGAGCCGAAGGCGATAGCCACGGTGGGCGTCCCGGAAAAATAGAGGTGATGCAGCGTGCCGATAATGCCACCGCTTAAATAGATCGCCCCCGAAAGCAGGGCTGCCTGCGCGGCGCTCTCCGGCTTTATGACGCGCAGCTTGGCAAACAGAAATGCAATCACAACCGTCGCAAACACCTCGAAGTATCCTTCGACCCAAAGATGCACTACCCACCAGCGCCAATACTCGACGACGGAAAGATGTGAACGCATTCCCCAAAAAAGTCCCGGGCTGTAGAACAATGCGATTCCGGCAGTAGACAAAAAATAGAGCGTGATCAGCGATCTTGGTGTGCCCTTTTTCTTTAGCGCGGGAATCGCCGCTCGCGCAATCAGGAAAAGCCACAAGAGCAAGCCGACAAAAAGCGCCGCCTGCCAGACCCGGCCTAAATCCACGTATTCATATCCCTGGTGTCCAAACCAGAACCACAAACTGCCAGGCAGCATATGCATCACCGACATCCATTGCCCAGCCATTGAACCCAGAACAACTATAAGCAGAGCGCCGAAAAGCAAATCAACTCCCAATTTTTGACGCTTTGGTTCGTAGCCGCAGATAAACGGTGCGATGAAGAGTCCGGCAGCCAGCCATGCCGTCGCAATCCAAAAGATACCGAGTTGTGTATGCCAGCTACGGGTGACCACGTATGGCAGATAATCAGCAAGGGGAAATCCGAAGAAGCCTCCGCCCTCCACGCCGTAATGCGCCGTCAACATTCCCATCACGATTTGCAAAAGGAACAACAGAGTGACGACGAAGAAGTATTTGACGGTAGCTTTTTGGGAAGGTGAAATTTGCGCCCCGATTAGGGGATCACCGTCCGGAACATCGTCGGAAACCATCTCCGTTTCGCGCGAGGCGTAATACCAAACCAACCAGCCTACGCCAGCCAACAGCATGATCACGCTAACGCCTGTCCACACAATTGCGCTGCTGGTTGGCACATTGCCAACCAGCGGCTCTGACGGGAAATTACTGGTGTAGGAGATTGTGTCGTTTGGACGATTCGTCGCCGAGGCCCACGAGGTCCAAAAGAAAAACGAACTCAACTGGCGAAGTTTTACCGGATCTGGTTGTGCGTTGCGCTGCACGGCGTAATCGGTTTTGCCATGGGTGAAAACACCAGCGTAGTGCTTGAGGTTGTCTTCAAAGGCGCGGGCGCGGACGGGCTCGATAGTGAGCCGTCCGTTGGCGGCGTCGTAGTTATTCTTTCTTACGGTATCTTGCAGACGTTGACGCAGGACCGCTTTTTGTTCGGAAGCCAGACCTTCATAATTGTTTGAATAATCGTTTTTCGACCATTCGTCCAGGATGAAGACTGCCTCGCGATGCAGATAATCCGCTGACCAGTCAGGCGCCACGTAGGAGCCATGCCCCCAAATCGAGCCACTCTCCATTCCGCCCATTGCCTGCCAGACGTTTTGCCCGTTGGAAATCTCTTCAGCGGCAATTAGCACCTGACCGTCAGTTGTCACTACTTCGAGAGGAATCGGCGGCGCCTGCCGAAAGATCTCCGTGCCAACCCAGCCTAATATGGCAAACGAAAAGACAAATATCGCGATGAATATCAGCCAGAGTTTCTTCATAACGGTTTGGATTTAGCTAGTTGCTGATGAAATACCACTGAAGGCAGGGACTGTCGGTGCGCCAACACACATAGGAAGAGCGTTGAGGGGTACCTTGGCTTCGTCACCGAACAACCTTTTGTCCGAGGCCACTCTAAACTCATTGTAGGGGATTTTCTTGAGACTTTCGCGGAATTAGCGCGGCGACCATCTCCTGCCGAGCAGGCCGTTTTCAACTTCCGATCACCTGGGCAATCGTGGGCCACATCCGCTCGGCCCACAGTTCGTAGCCCTGGTCTGAGGGATGAAAACCGTCGGCGGAGAAATACTCGGGATGCGCGGGAAGCTCCTTATTCGTGATGGTATAGACGTCAAACACGATGACCCCATGATCCGCGGCAATCTCGGTGAGCCTCTGGTTGAATTCGACAATGCGTTGCTGGTATTCGCTGCGCAAACCGGCTGGAATCCGCGGCGCAGTGGAAATATCGGGAATGTTGGTAACGACAATTGTGGCTCGAGTATCGGCCCTGAGTCGCGTGAGAATCTGGTCGTAGTTTTTCGCGAATTGTTCAAGGCTAAGGCCATGACCGATGTCGTTGATACCGATGCCCAACGTGACCAACTGGGGATCTGAACGCACCCCGACGTCCAGCTGATCTCGCAATACATCAGACGTAGTCGCCCCGCTAACGCACAGGTTGACTAACTTGGAACCAGGCCTGGACGCCAGGAGACGTCTGAATAGGCGCGCGACATATCCTCCCCCGGCTACACTTGCGCCAACCCCTGAGCCGGTTGAGTCGCCCAGGGCGAGGTAGGTGATTGGTCCCGGCATTATTGGGGAGGGCGACGAAGCAGCTGGCATTGGTGTGACTTTCCTTGCAGGATTGCCCGTCGGGTTCGCGCAGGCCGCGAGCAACAACCAGATCGGGCTCATGACCGCGATAAATACTCGAACTTGGTACCAGAGCGAACGGCTCAAATGTCTCATCAGCACCATGGCAGTAAGAACCCTTCGGTTCGTTTAGAGGTGGGCACCGCCCACCGGTGCGCCGTGGATGAACCGACTCTCTTACGCAGGTGGTTCTGACATCAGCGCCGCAAAGCGCGCCAATGGAATATTCCCGCCGGTTAAGATACCGACAACCTTCTTACCTTGAAGTTGATCACGCAGCTTGATCGCCGCGGCTAACGATGCGGCGCCGGCGCCTTCCGCAACCTGCTTTCCATGTTGCGCCAGCAGTCGGATAGCATCATTGATCTCCTGATCACTCACCAGAACGAAATCGTCGAGCAGGTTCCACAGGATACGGTTAGTCAACTCGAAAGGCACCCGCGTCGCCAGGCCTTCATGCTCAGTCTTCATTGTCGGACACGGATCTAAGTTTCGATTCTTCCACGCATGCCACATTGCCGGCGCTTGTGCGGACTGTACCGCAATCACGCGAACGCGGGGATTTATATGTTTCGCCACGATGCAATTGCCTGACGCGCAACTGCCGCCGCCCGCTGGTGCGATGATCACCTCAACGTCGGCCAGGTCGTCAAAGATTTCCAAACCAATCGCCCCAACGCCAGCGATGAGTGCAGGTTCATTTGCTGAATGAACATAGCGATGACCTTCCTGACGGGCAATGCGTTCGGCTTCCAGGCGTGCTTCATCGAAGTCGCGGCCATGCAGGCGCACTTCAGCGCCGAGATCGCGCATGGCTTGCACCTTGGTTTGATTCACATTCTCGGAGGGGGCGTAGATGATCACGCGCGCGCCAAACAAACGTCCACCGTAGGCGATCGACTGGCCATGGTTGCCGGTGGATGCTGAGACTAGTCCAGCGCGCTTTTCTTCTTCGCCGGCAGTCCCAACCAGATTCACCCCGCCGCGCACCTTGAATGCGCCGACAGGTTGCAGGTTTTCGCACTTGGCGTGGTACTCAAAGCCTAACTTGCTGGAAAGTGGGTCGATCCGTATAAGCGGAGTCGCAGGTAGATATCGGCCGACAAACTCGCGAGCAGTTTGGATGTCATCGAAGGTAGGGGGAATCATGAGGACGATTATAACGGACGGATGCAAACGATCCACGAAGCCACACGAAACGAACACGAAAACTGAGCAGTGCTCAGTTAAGGTGTTGGTCGAAAGAGCGGCCGATTGCCTTGAGAATTGCTGGAAAGGCAATGGAGTCAGTACCACCTTGCGGTAGAGACTTTGTGAAAACTGTGGGTTCGTAGCGCCAACGGCGCTAAATGTGACTGCCGGGGCCATCGGCCCAGGTAGACTCGCATAAAGATTCCCAGCGCTGAAGGCGCGAATTGTGGGTTGACTTTGTGGAATCCCGAGGTTTTTCAGTCGAGACTTGTTATTGCGCGCCTTCAGCGCTTCCGGATTGTTATGACCCTACCCAGGGCGTTGCCCTGGGCTATCACATTTTGCGCCCTTGGCGCTGAGAACCAGGAGTTTTCACACCGCCTCTACCGCAAGGTGGTACTGACCTCATTGCCTCAGA
>JANNJZ010000355.1:0-1646 GCA_031396065.1 Pyrinomonadaceae bacterium
TTTCCGTCTGGAAGAAGAACGGCTGGATCTATCATGAGGATCCGCGTGGCTGGTTCCAGTGGTATTGCCGTTACTACCTCGGCCGCCGGTGTCCTGACGACGAGCGGCAAATCAAACGTTGGCGCGCGATGCGTCGCCACATCTCGCAAATCAAAACGAACTGCCCGCCCGGCGCGCTCGATTGCCGGCGACGGCAGAGACAGGCGCTTCTGCACTGGGCTTACGACGCGCGAAAGATCTGATGGTGAACCCATTAAGAATGCGAAATCGTTTCTCGAGTGATCTCTTGTGAAATTCTTCCTCGCCCATTACCATGCGCCGTCGAGAAGAGCGGAAGAAAGATCTCAGCACAGTGGAGGTGTCGGATGAATAGACCTGTTAAGCAGTACAGGTTTCAACGGTCGATCGCCAGAGCGACCATACTTTGTTTCGTCCTGGCAGTGTTCGTGATGAGTGTCCCGGGCCGAAGACTCGGCCGCATGGATACCCCGACCCAGGGTCCGTCGGCGGCCCAGGTCAACGCATTCAAAGCGGATGCAGCAGCATACAAGCAGGGAATTCTTCAGTTGGTGACCATGCAGGACGATCTGAAGAAGGACTGGTCGCCGCTTTGCAACGCCGCTTGTATTCGCACTGGTCTGGACCAGGGCGCAGCGCTGGCGGCCATAATCAAGCAAAAATATCCCAACATCGAGAATCCATCGGGGGCCAATAATTTCGATGACAAAGTTGGCGACTGGCGGCGTTTGGCGGAGGGTCGCGAGCAGATCGTCAGAGATTATCTCAATGACAAAGTTGGGGCGCTCGTGAGAACCAAGGCCAAGCAGCTGGACAAGGACAGGGGCAACCTGTCGACTCTAACCGGGTATGCTTTGCCGGCGGACTTTGATGATCGCGAAAAAGCGCACGCTGCGGTCGCGAAAGAGTTCACTCCAATGCTCGCCCTGGTTGGAATGACGATGCCGGATAACTCGGTGTTCGCCGTTTATGATACCGCGCTGGATGCGCTATTAACCGAAGCGAAGAAACGTGCCGGCGAGTGGGGATGGGGCGCCACGGCCCACGATCCGGTGATCGAAGCCAAAGCCCGCTCCTGGATGTCCAACCTTGATCCGAAAGCCCAGATAATCAGTATGGGTTTAACTGACGCCACGTGGCAGGTCAATACGAACAGGCTTGGCATACCTGAAGGCCGGTACCGGCGCGGTCTTATCATGTATCGCAAAGCCGGTTTTGAACCGTGTGTCGTAGCCAAGTTTTCGTTCGAACAGAGCTACATAGGCGGACGCTATAACGCGAGGTCCAACACTAGCGGTATGACTTACCTCGTGCGCCTGCAAACCTGCAAGTAGGGAACCTGGCCAGGATTGACAGAATTTACAAGATTGCAAAAGGAATAATCCGGGGCTCTCCTGTTTCGTTCCGGCGAGTTACAAGTCTCTTGAGGAATCATGTAAATCCTGGCCACACTCATGGTGCACCGATAGCAGTGATCGCGTAGAATCCCCGTCCCGATGGCTCAGTGCCCCCAGTGCTCAACTGCTCTGAAGCAGAGCGACATTAGCTGCCCTTCGTGTGGCGCGTCGCTCACAATCGCGCAACCCACAGTCAAACAACCTTCTCCCGCCGCATCTGGCGGCCAGCGC
>JANNJZ010000369.1:0-4201 GCA_031396065.1 Pyrinomonadaceae bacterium
TTTCCCGGCTCGGTACGAGTTGATCGACCAGCAACTTCGGCAGGTTGGGGGTTAGGGTTCGAACGATGGTCTTGCGAGCTGCTGAGTGGCAATGAGGTCAGTACCACCTCGCGATAGCGGGTGGGTTGTCGATAGAGCAGAAATAATGGTCGAGGAAACTTGGTTGGTTCATCGATCGGCCAGGGAGCGAACCCACCCGCTACCGCGAGGTGGTACTGACTTCATTTATTCATCTATCTGGTTTGGGAGCGGACCCACCCACTACCGCCACGTTGTACTGACTTCATTGCCATCGACCCATGAATTGGCATCGATATTATTAAAATGCGAACCTCGCAACTCCTAAAACGGAATCTAAGTTACTACTGGCGCACTAATGTGGTCGTCATCCTCGGTGTGGCAACGGCGGTCGCCGTGCTGGCCGGTGCCCTGCTGGTGGGTGATTCCGTCCGTGCCAGCCTGCGTGATCTATTCTTACAGAGGCTTGGGAACACCGATTCGGTGATCACAAGCACCGGCTTCTTTCGCGAGCAGCTCGCGGCCGACATCCAGAATGACGAACGCTTTGCAGCCGGAGGATTCCGCGCGACCTGCCCTCTGATCGCGATTGACGCCGCCGTGACCAATGAGGCGACTGGCCTGCGGGCATCAGGCCTACGCGTTTACGGCGTCGATGAGAGGTTTTGGACGTTTCATGAGCGCAATTCGGCTGCCGTAGAAGGCAGTCAACCGCTACGCAATAGAGAGGTTCTGGTCAGCGAAGCTTTGGCCCGCGAACTGGGAAGCGTTCCCGGGAATGCTTTGCTACTGCGGGTGCAAAGGCCAACTGAAATTCCCATCGAATCTCTGCATAGTCGCAAGGAAGACCTGGCCAGCACGCTCCGTTTGACGGCGCGTCAAACTCTCGTCGGCGACTCCCTCGCTGAGTTCTCTCTTGAGCCGCAGCAAAGCGCCGTCCGCGCGGTTTTCGTTCCGTTGGCATTACTACAAAAAGAGCTCAACCAGGAAGGAAAAGTTAACCTCATCCTGCTGGCCGAATCTCAGTCCGCAGTCGATCCCGCTGCAAGTACTGCCAAGGCAGAAGCCGTTAATCGAATCCTGAAAGACAGGGCATCACTCGAAGACTTTGGCGTTAATCTACGAGTCTTTGGGACGGGTGGGCCAGCGACTGCGCCTACGACAGATGCGCTGCAAAGCATCTCGGTTGAGAGTGACACCAAAGTGCTGAACGACTCGTTGGCTGAAACCGCTCGTAAGGCGGCGGAAAAATCGCAGTTACAAGTCACCTCAGTTTTCTCCTATCTCGCAAACGACATTCGTTCCGGCGGGCGTTCAATTCCCTACTCGCTCGTCACAGCAATCGATGAGGAAAGCTTTCACCGACTCGGCGGGATTGAGGTGAGGTCACCGGGACAGAATGACGATAAGTCAATGGTCCCTTCCAACGTCCAGACACCTCCCATCATCCTGAACGAATGGGCAGCCCGTGATCTTGGGGTCAGCACCGGAGACTCGATAACGCTCGAGTATTATTTTTGGCACGAAGGTGGTCGTCTCGAAACCAGGTCCGCTCAATTCCAGCTCGCTGCAGTTACACCAATCAAGGGTCTGGCGGCCGACAAGGATCTGGTACCTGAATATCCAGGCATTTCGGGTTCGGAGAATCTCTCTGACTGGGATCCGCCTTTTCCTGTCGACCTCAAAAGAATTCGACAACATGACGAGGACTATTGGCACCAGTATCGCACCACACCGAAAGCCTTCATCCCGCTGACCGCAGGTCAGCAACTGTGGCAGTCTCGTTTTGGCAAGTTAACTTCGTTGCGTCTCACTCCGAACGCCGGCACGTCGCTGCCCCAGGCATTGGAGATTTACCAAAACGAATTGAAGCGATCTCTTGAGGCATCATCTACAGCATCAAACTCCGCGGTGGGTTTCAGTGTCATCCCGGTCCGCAGCCAGGGTTTGGCGGCCTCGCGCGGCGCGACGGACTTCGGCGAGTATTTTCTCTACTTCAGCTTTTTCCTGGTCGTCTCCGCGCTCATGCTGACGGCGCTATTTTTCAAACTAGGCATCGAGCAACGTTTGCGCGAAATCGGCGTTCTGCAAGCCGCTGGGTTTCCAAACTCTCGCATTCGCTCGTTGTTTTTGATCGAAGGAGCGGTCCTTTCAGTTATCGGTAGCGTGTTGGGTTTGGTTGGAGCGATAGGCTACGGACAACTGATGATGTTTGGTTTGCGTACCTGGTGGGTCGACGCGGTAGGGACCACCATGCTGCGTCTCTACCTGTCTCCGATGTCGCTCGTGCTTGGCGCGGTAGCGGGAGTGGTCGCCTCACTTCTTTGCGTGGTTTGGACCTTGAGACAATTAGGAAGGCAGTCAACGCGCAGCTTGTTGATGGGAACGCTCGGACATGCATCTCTCGCCCGCGATGCCAAAGGAAAAAGACGCTTGTTTTCCGCTGCACGCCTCGCCCTGGTATTTGGACTTGGTGGTCTGCTGCTTTTATTGGCTGCGGCGGCGAAACTAATTGGGCAGGTTCCGGGGTTCTTCGGTGGTGGGACACTCCTGCTGGCCGCGCTACTTTGTTATCAGTCGGTTTGGCTTCGTCGCAATCGCAAGAAACCGATTCAGGGAATCGGCTGGTGGCCAGTGTCTCTCCTCGGCTTTAGAAACGCTACCTATCGTCCGGGCCGTAGCGTGTTGTGCATCGCCTTAATTGCCTCGGCAGCATTCATCATCGTCTCGGTTGATGCATTCAGACGCGACCCCAATCAAAATCTCGCGATTAAATCCGGTAGCGGTGGTTTTCCCTTGTTGGCAGAATCATTGGTGCCATTGGTTCACGACCCAAATACGCGCGAGGGACGCGAGGCTTTGAACCTTGCTGGTGATGAGGCTGCATCTGGTTTATCCGGAGTGAACTTCGCGCGCTTCCGAGTCAGGCCTGGCGACGACGCCAGCTGTCTCAATCTCTACCAACCGCGAAATCCGAAGATCATGGCTCCGACAGCTGATTTCATCGCGGCCAATCGGTTCGCGTTTCAAGACACGCTGGCCCAAAACGAGGAGGAGAAACAGAATCCGTGGTTCCTGCTGGATCGGAAGTTTCCTGATGGGGCAGTGCCGGTGATTGCCGACGCTAATTCGATGACCTACGTGCTGCATTTAAAACTCGGCGAAGACTTTGTCCTTAACCGGCCTGACGGTCCGGTGCGTCTACGCCTGGTTGGTTCATTAGCCGACAGTATCTTCCAGAGCGAACTTCTGATGTCGGAAAAAAACTTCCTCCAGCTCTTCCCGGAGCAGCAGGGATATCGCTTCTTCTTGATCGATGCGCCTGGAGTGCCCACCGCGATTGCTGCCACGCTGGAAGATCGGCTGTCGGATTTTGGCTTTGATGTGGTGCCTACGGCCGAGCGATTGGCAAACTTTCATCGCGTGGAAAACACTTATCTTTCCACGTTCCAAATGTTGGGCGGCCTGGGGTTGGTCCTGGGCACACTGGGCCTGGCAGCCGTGCTGTTACGAAATGTGTTGGAACGACGACGAGAACTCGCCCTGCTTCGCGCGGTTGGATACAACTCATCACATTTCACGTTGATGGTAGTGGCCGAGAATTTACTGCTGCTCGTGCTGGGACTGGTAACCGGAACCGCTTGCGCGCTGCTGGCGATCTCACCGGTATTTTTTGCGCGCGGCGGCAAGTTGCCTAATATTTCGCTGGGCTTGCTACTGCTCGCGGTATTAATATCAGGGCTTCTAGCATCGCTTGTAGCCACCTGGGCTGCGCTGAGATCGCCGCTGCTACCGGCATTGCGCGCGGAGTAAGCCAGCTCTATGCGGCTTCGCCGCCCGATGTGCGGAAGGGCTACCGCCCTTCTAAGAGACATGCTCATGTTTGGGGCTGCGCCCCCGGGCGCACCCGGCGAAACGACCTCGACCACCAGTTCGGGCGCAATGAATAGAAAACGGCGTGTCCTCCAGGGGCGCTCGCTCGCGAGAGATGAACGCGAGGTCCGGGCGCCGTATCCGGTCTGGGTCCGTCGGGTGGAGTCGCATTCCGGTCTCGCCGTCGACAAGCTCACCGAGCTGGCCGCCATGCACCGCGGCATCCATGGCACCGGTAATGCGCGTGATCACCCTGCCCGATTCGTAACTCACGTTGCGCTCCACAAGGCAGCCATCGACCAGTTCATAG
>JANNJZ010000402.1:0-48386 GCA_031396065.1 Pyrinomonadaceae bacterium
ACGCTGCGGATAGAGGCTAGTCGAAACAGTGCGGGCGCAACGGTGTGGAGGACGGCGGCGACAGGTCGCCGATGACCAAAGCGGTAACAGGTTACCGCACTCCAAAGTTTCAGTCGGCTGACCTGTCGCAGCCTTCGACGCTGCGGATAGAGGCTAGTCGAAACAGTGCGGGCGCAACGGTGTGGAGGACGGCGGCGACAGGTCGCCGATGACCAAAGCGGTAACAGGTTACCGCACTCCAAAGTCTCTCAGCGATAGAGGCCATCGGGTCAGCATTTTCCTGTAGCGCTTTACAGAAAACTGACATACACTGTCGCCCGCTCAGGCTTCTGGGGAAAGCCTGTTCCCACCTCAACGAAGATTTAAAACTTGCTCACTTAAACATTTTAAGGAGATCCGAGTAATGTCTATCGCCCGACGCAACTTTTTGAAAACCGCCGCCAGGACTTCGATTTCCGCCGGCTTGGCTCTTACTAGCGCGCATCTCATTTTTGCTCAGCAGCCCGGAAGCCAAAGGGCGCAGAGAATCGATCAAACCGGCTCCGGCGACTTTCGAGTGCCGATCGAGGCGGAGGAAAATGCGCTCTTTCATTTCAGACTGTCGACTTTTAAGCCGTATGTCGGCGACATCTTTGAGCTCCCTAACGATCGAGGCGAGATGATCACCTTGAAGCTGATTCGCGCGAACGAATTCCGGACGTCGAACAAGCGGATGCAGAAAAGGACAGGTCCTCAGCCAACGGGATTCTCGCTCACATTCAGTGCTTCTGAGCAACTACCGTCGTTTAGTTCAATTCACAAAATGAGCCACCCCGCCCTTGGCAGCTTTGATCTGTTTTTGACGACCCGTGAACCAGCGGATGGAACATTCTTGTACGAGGCAGTTTTTAGTCAACTGCCTTAGAACGAGTGAACGGTAGCCGAATTCCGGAGCGCCAAGAGGTGCGGATGTAATAGCATGATGGGCAATGATCCGGGATGGCAGTTGAAGCATATTAGCGCTGAAGGCGCAAACCGCTTTTGCGAGCGGATTTGCGCCTTCAGCATTTTATTCCGGCCCTTACCTGGACGGTGCCCCAGGGTTTCAGGAGTTGGGTCTTTTGGCTGCCCTGACCAGGGTGCGCTCCAGCTTTTGCCGGAGTTAATTCTCAGGTCGACGTTCCATCAACCAATTAACACCGTCCTCCTGAGCTTTCGAGAATCCCAGGCGCTCGAACAAACGAATTGACGGGTTGTAAGATTCAACCCAGATGCAGACTCGCTTGTTGGTTTCAGCTCCTTCATTGAGCAGCGTGCGAACCAGCGATGTGCCCATGCCTCGGTTCCGACGTTCGGGCAGCACTGTGATATCCATAATTCCAATCTCTGCTGCTTCTCTGCGAACATAGAGCCTGCCGATGGGCTCGTCGTCTTCAAGAATAATGTCGTAGCTCGCATCGGGAAATTGCTCGTGGTAGAAGTTGTGTTGCCCCTCGAACTGGAACCGAAGGAAAGTCTCCTTCTGCTCGTCACTCCAGGGCACCATCGACATTTCATCGTCGCGAGTGCTCGCGTAAACCTTAAGGAGGAAGGCTGCGTCGTCGTCGGATGCAACCCGCAAGGTGATCGCCATACTGAATAACCGCCTGTGCCTATTTCTCAATCACTCGGTTGAACACAGCTTCGTAATTCGTTCCTTTAGCATCCTGTTCGACTGGGACAATGAGGAGCTCAAAGGATCCCATTTGATCGTGCTCAAACTTGTACAGGCCCTGCCCAATGAAGGGCTGATGTGGGGTGCGAAAGATAATGGCGAATCGCGCTTGTCGACCGGCTAACGAGAGCTCGGATACTTCGATCAATTCAGCTTCCACCGTTTGGCCTTCGTTGAATTGAATGCGAAAGTTGGTATTTAGATGCTTGCTGAACTCCTCTTGCTCTAAGACTGCTGCCATGTTTATCCCTTTCCAAATTAAGGCGGATTATTGTTCTATCTACACTTAAACCTGCGGTTGAAAAAGCATCTCAAGATAACTTGATTGGTCGCCGACGATGGAGAATCCAAGGCGCTCGTACAGATGAAAGGCCGGATTCGACTTCCACACGTGCAGCCGAACTACTTTTTTCGTGGCAACTGCTTCGGCAAGTAACTCCTGCAGCAATTTGGATCCAATTCCCGCATTTCGATACTCCGGTAACAACGCAATATCGATGAGTGTTATCTCGCCTGCTGCCCTGTCAACCAACATTCTGCCAATTCGTTGTTCATCATGCAAAACGATATTGCTTTCGGCATGGGGGTAGCAGTCATCATACTGTTGCCGCTGCCCTTTAAGCTGCATCGACAGCAGGGCCTGCAGTTGACTCTTCGGCAAATTCAATAAACTAAACTCCGGCCGGGTGCTGGCAAAGAGATCGAGAAAAAACGAGTCGTCGTCTTCAGTGGCCGGACGAACCCTTATGAATTGTGTAGACTCACGCATTGAAGTTGTTCCGCACGTCGAGATGTCAAGATTATGCCATCAGAATCCGCAGAGTACGCAGATTGTGCGGATTATTTAAGAACTAAAAATGATCAGAGTTCAAAATGTTAAGTGATGCCACTTCGCCTATTGAGACGAATCTGCGTAATCTGCGGATAGACCTGTGACACGATTTCCAAATCTAAGGACGGCCGGTGGTGCGCTCGCTGCGAAGCTCGAGCCATATCGCAACCGCGACGACGTGGTTGTCCTTGCAATCCTGTTGGGCGGTTCGCTGGTTGCCCATGAAGTCGCCAAGTTTCTCTGCGCCCCTCTGGATGGAGTGATCATCCGTAGACTCTTCGCGCCGCAAGGGCCGGGATCGCAAATCTGCGCAGTTAACGTCGGAGGCACGATGGTTATTGATGAAGAGTCAATACCTCACTCAGAGACTCCATCCACCCCGGTGGAGTACTTCGTTGCCGATGCGATCACGCAGCTCAAGCAGCGAGAGCGAACCTGTCGACGCGGACTCCCGCCAATTAATATCTCGGGCAAGACTGTCATCCTGGTTGATTGCGGAATTCGCACCGGGTTGACCATGCAGGCGGCAATCGGCGCCCTGAAAACCATGGGGCCAGCGAAAATCGTTACCGCGGTGCCCGTCGCCTCGCAGCCAGGCCGCCTCGCCGTTGCGGGACTGGCCGACGACCTCGTCTGCCTTGCCGAGCCCGAACCATTTGGCCACGTTGGTCTCTGGTACGCCGACTTTAGCAGACCAGACGACGATATGGTTGGTGAATTGCTCGAGTCGCGGCCTTTGCCTGGAGGAGAATAAACCGTCGACAACCCCTATCCACGAAATCACCCGAAGAGTCCCGAAGCACGCTTAATGTTTAGGTGAAGTTTGTGAATCGTTAACTGCTAGACGACTACGACCAACACAAAACAGCACGCCGGAAACAGTGACTTCATTTCCGGCGTGCCCCGATCCCGCATCAGAGAAGTAAAGCGTGGACTGGCTGACTAGTAACCACAGTTAGGCTGGGTGTCATTTGTAATTGTCCATTGGATGTTGCTCGTCGCGTTCATTGTCGCACTCAAAAAACATCCATCCTGATCCTCGCCAACGACCTTAACCGTCGACTGATCCCAGGTGATGCTGAGGGTTCGAGTAGCTCCCGCGCTGATGGACGAGTCATTCAGTAGATCAACACCCCAATTATCATTGTCGGCGGGAGACAGGTATAGAGAGCGAATTTCCCTGGTCGAGTTATTTACGACCGTGAGCGTGACGTTCTGCGCCGGTGCGGCGTGGAGCAAGACTGTGCCCATGCTGCAGAGTACGGCGGCCAGCAGAGCGAGGCGGAGACCATTCCTTGGGTTGAGAATTGTAGTTAGAATTTTCATCGCATAGTCCTCCCGGGTCAAACAAGTGAGATAAATAATTTGACGGTTTGCTGCGGGTTCAGGTGAACGCGAGCTTCCGGTTTAGGCGACTGCCCCGGCGGCAGTCGCCTCCATTGAATCGCGCCTGTCAAAACGAACTACGGGCAAATGCTGTTGACCGTATATTGTGTCCCGCTGTCGACCGCCGGATTATTTGGCGATTTGCGCACAGTGACTTGGGCTGTCGCGGTTGAGAAGTTGCCAAACGAGTCCGCCACCTTGAAGGTGATGGTGTAGACACGGCCATTGCCATTTCCAGCACGCTCCGATCTTAGCTGAGCCGTTTTACAGCTGGCCCCGATGACAATGTCGTTGAGGGTATTTCCATCGCCGCCGCCGTTCTCCAGTTCATCGCTGGTTATTTTCAGGATGTACACGCTGCTGAGATTTACCGACGGGTCGCAATTGTCACTGGCGCTGGCCACGAAGTCAGTCACCGCAATGTTTTCATACTGGTGATTCGGTGGCCACAACGTCATGTTCACGTTGGGAATGAGCGTGATGGTTGGGGGCGTCGAGTCGGGCACATTTGTAATCGTTCCAGTAGCCGAGCTCGGCGATCCCACTCCGTAACCCGTTCCTGGCGTCACGGTGAAATCCACCGTCTCGGAGCCTTCCACTGTGCAGTCAATAAGTGGCGTTACGTTTACCGTTGCAGTTGAACTTCCAACTCCGAAGGTGACCGTGGCAGTTGGCGGCGTGAATGTCGTCGAACCGCTTTCGGTGTAGTCGGCCGGGAAGCTTGCAGTACCACCGACCGAGTAGTTAACCGATAGAGCACTGGTAGTTGGCCCAGTGCGGGTGAAGGTGTAGACCAAGTCGGCTCCACCCTCTGGTGAAGACGATGGCGCCACTACTACGCTGATGAGCGTGTCATCGTTGAGAATGGTTCCGGTGGCTGAGTTTGGACTTACTGCGTTATAGCTCAATCCAGCCGTTAAGGTTATGACGACGGTCTCGTCAGATTCAAAAGTAGTGTCTGCCTCAGGATTGGCCGTTACCGTCGCTGTCAGGCTGCCTGGTGTAAAAGTTACGGAGCCCGAAGTGGTTGTGTAAGTTGTGGCACCTGTCTGGGTGTAATCGTCCGGCGAAGGACCAAAGACCGCCGTACCGCCGACCGAGAAGTTCACAATTAACGCGCCGCCGCTAATGTTGCTGCGCGTGAACGTATAGACGAGGTTCGGTGCACCGTCTTCTGCAACTGACGCCGGCGCCACCGCGACGCTTACATCAGCATCGTCGTTGGCAATTGTGCCGGTTGCTGAAGAAGGCGAGCTGACGCTATAGCCGGCTCCCGAAGTTAAAGTCAGGATAACCGTCTCATCGGCTTCGATTGTGGTATCGCTTGCCGGATCAATGGTTACCGTCGCCGTCAAACTGGCCGCCCCAAAGGTCACCGTGCCCGTCGGCGGAGTGAAGCTGGCTGCTCCACTCTCCGAGTAGTCGCCTGGGAAGCTGGCACTGCCACCCACCGAGAAGTTCACCGTCAACGCACCCCCGCTGAGGTTGTCGCGCGTGAACGTATAGACCAGGTTTCCTGCCCCATCTTCAGCAACTGAAGAGGGCGACACTGCGACGCTGACGTTAGCATCGTCGTTGGTGATCGTGCCCTGTGCCGCGCTCGGGCTGCCAATTGTGTAGCCCGCCCCAGCCGTCAAAGCTATATCTACCGTCTCGTCCAATTCGACGGTGTTATCGGTTTCTGGATTCACGGTTACCGTCGCGGTGGTACTACCCGAGCCAAAGGTCACCGTGCCCGAAGTTGTAGAGTAGGTGGCTGCGCCTGTCTGCGTATAGTCGTCTGGTGAAGGGCCAAAGACCGCGGTACCGCCAACCGAGAAGCTCACGGTCAGCGCACCACCGCTCAGGTTGCTGCGCGTGAACGTATAGACCAGGTTGGCTGCCCCATCTTCAGCAACTGAAGAGGGAGACACCGCGACGCTGACATTAGCATCGTCGTTAGTGATCGTGCCGCTGGCAGCGCTGGGACTGCCAACGGTGTAGCCCGCGCCGGACGTCAAAGCTATATCTACCGTCTCGTCCAATTCGACCGTGTTATCCGTTTCCGGATTCACGGTTACCGTCGCCGTCAAACTGCCGGCACCAAAGGTCACCGTGCCCGCCGACGAACTGAAGGTCGCCGCACCTGTCTGCGTGTAGTCGTCTGGTGAAGGACCAAAGACTGCAGTACCGCCAACCGAGAAGCTGACCGTCAGCGCGCCGCCGCTGAGGTTATCGCGCGTGAACGTGTAGACCAGGTTCGCCGCCCCATCTTCAGCAACTGATGAGGGAGAGACCCCGACGCTGACGTTAGCATCGTCGTTGGTGATCGTGCCGCTGGCAGCGCTGGGGCTGCCAACGGTGTAACCCGCCCCAGCCGTCAAAGCTATATCTACCGTCTCGTCCAATTCGACGGTGTTGTCAGCTGCCGGATCAATGGTTACCGTCGCCGTCAAACTGGACGCTCCAAAGGTCACCGTGCCCGTCGGCGGAGTGAAGCTGGCTGCTCCACTCTGCGAGTAGTCGCCTGGGAAGCTGGCACTTCCACCCACCGAGAAGTTCACCGTCAACGCACCCCCGCTGAGGTTATCGCGCGTGAACGTATAGACCAGGTTGGTTGCCCCATCTTCAGCTACTGAAGATGGCGAGACTGCGACGCTGACATTAGCATCGTCGTTGGTGATCGTGCCGCTGGCAGCACTGGGGCTGCCGACCCCATAGCCCGTGCCGAACGTCACGGTTAGATTTACCGTCTCGTCGCCTTCGACTGTGTTATCGGTTTCCGGATTCACGGTTACCGTCGCGGTGGTACTACCCGAGCCAAAGGTCACCGTGCCCGAAGTTGTAGTGTAGGTGGTGGCGCCTGTCTGCGTGTAGTCGTCTGGCGAAGGGCCAAAGACTGCAGTACCGCCAACCGAGAAGTTCACCGTCATGGCGCTTGCTGGTGAGCCGCTACGAGTAAACGTGTAGACCAGATTGGTTGCCCCGTCCTCCAAAACCGAGGCCGGTGACACGGCCACGCTAACTTGCGGTAAGTCGATGGGGGTCACCGTCGGGTCAGCCGTCCCGCCCACGGTCGGATCGTCTGTGAGCACGTCCGTAAAATTACTTCCCGCGACTGTTCCCTGGTTAGAAACCTGGGGCAATGCTCCGGTAAACGGATTGTCGACTGTTACATCGAAGGTGATGGTAACGCTCTCACCCGCGGGCAACGTGCCGATATTGAGCATCACATCGGCAACCATGCTGCTGAATGTTGCTCGCGGAGTGAACGTTGGATGATGCTTCAACGCTCTGGTGCTGCGGTCGTCAAGCTTTGCGAGTTGTTGATACGATCCACGACTTTCTTTCCGTCCAACGGTCGATTTCACCGTCGGAGTGGATTGAGCGGATTTAAGTCCTGTGTCTGAAGCTGGCATTGCCTTGCTCAGCTGGCGCTGGGTCGCCGCCGGCGCGCGTCGTACGCCCGGTGCGAGCGTGTTCTGCATCAACCAAACATGCGACTTCCGTTTATCGCTGCCTACTAAACTACCGAGCTGACGCATGACCACCGTTAATAGATCCATCTGATCGTGAGCTGAACTTGATTCGAGTGCTTCGCGTTGCCGGTTAAGCACTGGAAGCTCAAATTCCAGATCGTCGGCTGGCGAGAAATCGTAGAACCATCCATAACCAGCGCCTGTCAGATCAATCGTTATGCGGCCCGAGTTCGTGACGGCCAACTGGCTCTCAGGCAAGTCGGCAACCTCGAAAGAGGCTGAGCGTAGTCGAGCCAGATCCCCGGCTGAAACACCCGAGTCTTCCCATTTCGCAATTGCTGTCTGCACGATCATCGACAATGCGGCGGGCGACAGTGGGGCGACCCGACTATCACCAGGTCCTTCGTTTCTTTCGGCGAAGAGGATGTCATTCTGCGCAGTTTCCGGTGCTGCCGAGATCCTCATGCTTTCCGACGCTGTGTCAGAGCTCATCAGCGCATTCGTTGGCAGCGAGCAGGGTGGAACACCAAATGTGGGCGCACCCAGAACAGTGACCGTTGCACCGCCATTGGCCGCCGCTACCGCCGCCGCACTGGCCTGCGTCACCGTCATACTGCCGGCGATTCTGTTAAGCGTGATGGTGTTCGGAGAGAGGGTGTTTCCGCTGACGTTGGCACAAAGCGACGCCGTGGCAGTCTCAGAGGCAAAGTCGATTGATTGTCCAGGGACACCGTGAGTGTTGGTAAAGTTGTTGCCGGTAACTGTGGCGTTGACTGTCGCTGCGGCTTCGGAATCGATGTCGAGGAAGCGGCTGGTGGTGTTGCCTAGACCGGTGTTGCCACTTACCAACAGGTCGATGGTAGAAGCATTCGTCGGCCGGAAGCGTAACTCAAACATTTCCTGAGCGTCCGCCCCCGGGATGTTAAAGTTATTGTTCAGAATCTTAATGTCGCCGCCCGACGCGGTGGCCCGATAGTCAATGTGACTGAACTCCCGATTTACGTTCGCGGGATAGGTAATACCGCTGGCTGTATTCCCTTCGAAGCGAAGGTCTGAGAAATTAGCGGCGCTGAATACAGGCGGCTCGAAGATGTGCCCAATAACGTGGCGTCCAGCTGCTGCATAAGCGATATTTTGTACCGTGTTGCTCTGGACGACAGCGGTCAAACGGCCCCCAGCGTTCTGGGTTCGGATGATGCTGCTATTTGCAATCAATCCGTTTTCAGCAACGTTGTCGAACAGATTGTTCTCTACCGTACCCGTGTGCAACGCGCCGTTGCTGACGAGCAGTCCAACGTTATTCTCCCCAGTGTTTTTTGCGTTTTGGAAGAAGTTACGGTCAGCCGCATTGGGGCCGCCGATGATGCTGGTTAATGTTCCTGTAGTAGCGGCTACGCCTCCACCTGTGGCAGTGATGGCCTGATTATCAAGATCCTCAAAAGTTGATCCCTTTACGTCCAGGGTCATGTTTGAGGTGCCGGTGTTGGTAAAGAAGAAAGATGACGCGCCACTGGCGACATTAATAATCTGGCTATTCTTGAATTCAAACAACGACATATTGGTGTTGACGTTGTTCACATAAATGGCGTGCCTGTTGCCGGCCGCGAGCAGGGTGATTCGGCTGTCGCTGTTGACTCGGTTGGTCCCGCCCAGGTTTAAAGCGACGATTCCCGAACCGCTCGGGGCCTGGATCAGCACGCCCGAAAGAACCACAGCGCTACCGCCGTCGATCTGTACTGTGTGGTCTCCGGCCGTGCTCTGCGCTATGGCGAGCGTTGCCGGTGCAGTGTCTCCGTTATTGGTGAGATTCATCGACTGCAACGTGACGCTGTTAGCATTCGTCAAGGCGATGGCGTCATCCAGTACAGCAGTGATGGTTCCACCGCTACCGTTGCGCGTCAGCGATCCATCGCCAGCGACTGTGAAGCTTCCGCTGGTGTTCGTTAAAACGATACCGTTAGTGCCGCCAGTGGCTGACACGCTCGTTTGCGAAATTGCCAGTGGGGTTGTGCCTGAGGCACGAGTTATCTGGACCGCAATCGCGCCGCTGGTGCTAATCGCACCGCCGCTGGAAGTTATTACTCCACTGTTGTCGGTGGCCAGGAGTCCGCGCTGATTTGCATCAGGCGCGATGGCCAGGGGGCCAAACGTGATCGCTCCTGAATTGGTAAGCAGGCTGACTCCCGTGCTATCCGAGCCCGTCACGGTAGTTGAGCCACTGCTTAAGCTGCCGCCCACGCTGGTAAGCGAAATTCCCGTAGTGGTGCTGTTAGTTGACGAGATGCTGCCGAAGGTCGCGGCGAGTGTGCCCGTTGTCAGGTTGAGCGCCTGGCCTAACCCATTCAGGGTAACGTCGGCAACAGTAAGCGTTCCAAAGCCAAGGCCGCTGATGTCGCTCCCTGAATTCCCTCCAGTAAAGCCACGAAGCGTATTACCTGATGCGACGTTGATCGAGGTGCTGGCGCTGGTGATGTTGACGATCACCGCGTTTGCGCTGTTCATCGTCGGCAGGGGATCGCTGTAGGTCGGCGGTGTAAGTCCCGTGATGGCTGAAAGACTGGCGGTGGAATCCTGGCCGACGAATCGCTGCCCATTAAGCAGGGTCACGGGTCCAACGTAGTCGATCGCGCTTTCATAAGAAAAAATATTGTCATTGACAGCAGGATTGTTCCCGGCACCGTTATTGACCGCCGCGAAAGCTGCCAGCGTAGTGAACGGATTGGTTAAGCGGCCATCGCAACTGGATGGACAAGCCCCTGGATTATTGTTTATGAACCAGATCATCCCGCTGACTGTGATTGTCACAGTGGCAGAGTTGCTGCCCGCGCCATTCGTTAACGTGTAGTTGAAGGTGTCAGTCCCTTCAAAACCGGCAGCCGGGTTGTAAGTGAAACTTCCATCCGCGTTAAGGGTGACGTTGCCGCCATTGGTGCTCAAGAAAGAGGAGGGTGCTCCGGTGATCGTCGCTGAAGGCACGCCCACAAAATCGTTTCCGAGCACACCGGGGGCCGGCACTGAGATCCGAACATTGCCCAGGGCTGAATAGCTCTCGTCAACCGCCACCGGCGTGGCCGTCAAACTTCCCGGCACGAACGTCGTGTTTGGATCCACCGTGTCAGTAAACGAAACCCCGGTTGCATCTGCGCCGGTCGCACCGATGTTCACGGTATATGTCACGGTGTCGCCCGGATCAGCCGTGGACGGTGAATCAGTTTTTGTCGCCGTAACTGTCGGCACCAGCAGACTTGTAGATCGGAGAGGTTCCGCCCCACGACGCAACCCAGCGAACTCCAGTAGGCTGGGAGACTTTTTCGTGCTAACGCGCGCGGGGGCTGCCGGCCGTGACGTGATCGCCGGCCCGGCTGACGGGCTCGAACTCGCCTTAAAAGCATGTGACCTTGTGATTACAACTCCTGCTAAACCGAGCATCACTATTGCGGTGATCAGCAGCAGTCGGTGGTTGGAAAAAAGCCTGAACATCGAGGCGAGATCTCTACGACCTACTGGATAAGACATGGGGGTCCTCCAAAAGTGTGTGGGTTGAATGCGTTCTCGTATTACGAGGAGGTTGCTAAAGGAGAATGAACAACTCAGCCTCGTAAAGGGTCAACTTCAATAATTTTTTTTAGATCAACCGGATACCTGGGTATTGATGGCGCGGTCAATCTACGCTGCCTTTAATTTGAAGTCAATCTTTTCTTGCTTGAAATTTTGCTAGAGGTCGTAGAGGGTGTGTGGATAGGGACGAATCCGCAGATTACGCAGATAAAAGATTCATAAATAAAAGGAAGCCGTTGAGCTGTAAACTAACAAATTCCACCAACACTCAGCCCAAGCCTCCGCCCTTAATAGTCAGCTCTCCTGCCTCCAGAGCAAAATCTGCGTAATCTGCGGATTATTTTTTAGTTCTAGGAACCAGAACTTTTGGAGTTGGTTAAGGCGAAGCGGCGGTACTCGAGTGAGCGAGTGCCGAAGTTTAGTAAGAGCCCCGTTTCATGCCCTGTCACTTTCAGATAGTTAATGACTTGCGACTCTTCAATTCCGGTTATTCTCGATAACGCCTTCAGCTCGACTACCACGTTGTCAAAGCAAATGAAATCCGGGCGATATGGAACGTCCAGCTCGACGTCCTTGTAATAAACCGGGAAGGTTGTTTCACGTCGAAAAAGAATCTTTCGGTTAGTGAATTCAACCGCGAGGGCCTTTTGATAAACCGGCTCCAAAAAACCACAACCCAAGACTCGATGCACTTCCATAGCTGCACCGATAATTGCATAAGTCCTCGGATCGTCTTTGGTCAGATCGTGAGTCATCCGCAGATTACGCAGATTACTATGACTGTAAATGCATTCCTACTTCGCTGCGTAATTAGCCTTACCAACGACTTAGCAAGAACTTCGGCATCGGACTTCCAACCCTGCTTAAGTTCTAATCTGCGTAATCTGCGGATTATCTTTTGACTTCGTCTTTTAGGTTGAGATTTCTTATAAGGCGGTGGAGATAGTTGGGATGGACCCCGAGGATTTTTGCGGCTTCGGTGAAGGTCCCCTTCGCCTGCTGCATCGCGTTCACAATGATCTGTTTCTTGGTTTGGGCAACCGCATCATGATACCTGGTGGCCGGCGCGGTCGCGCGCGTTTCGGATTCCAGTACCGAGTCAGGCAGGTCCTCAAGCAGAATATGTTCAGTGGTCCCCAATACTACTGCGCGCTCAATTGCGTTCTCGAGTTCGCGCACATTCCCCGGCCAGTCGTAGTTAGCCAGGCGTGATTGCGCCTCAGTAGAAATGCCGGTGATCCGTCGATTACATTTCTCGCCATACTTCGCCGCGAAATAATTCGCCAACAGCGGAATATCATCCTGACGCTCTCTCAGTGGCGGCATTTCCAGACTCACCACGTTTAGCCGGTAGTAAAGGTCCTGCCGAAAACTCCCGTCGTTGACGGCTTCTTCCAGGTTCTTATTTGTCGCCGTCACCAGGCGGATGTCTACCTTGATCGTGCGGGTGCCGCCCACGCGCTCAAATTCGCGCTCCTGCAAAACGCGCAACAGTTTCACCTGGAGGGCTGGTGACAGTTCACCGATCTCATCAAGAAACACGGTGCCGCCGTCGGCAATCTCCAGCCGCCCTTTCTTTTGCATCAGCGCCCCGGTAAACGAACCTTTCTCATGGCCAAACAGTTCGCTTTCCAGGAGCGACTCTGCCAGCGCCGCACAGTTAACCGCCATGAAAGGTTTCTGAGCGCGCTGGCTGTTCTGATGGATGGCCCGTGCCGCCAGTTCCTTGCCGGTACCGCTCTCTCCCGTAATCAGCACCGTCGCCTCTTTGGCCGCGACTTTCGAGATAAACTGCAACACCCCGCGGATCGGTCCGCTTTCGCCAACCATGTTGTGCTCGATATTAAAGTCGGCAATCAGTCGTTGGTTCTCGCTTACCAGCCATTCGATGTGACGCGCATTTTCGATGGCGACTGCGGTGATGGCGGCGATTGCCGACACCAGTTGCAAATGATCCTTGTCAAAAACAGTGTCGGGCTCTTTCGTGTCCAGATAGATCACGCCGAGGGTGCGATCGAGCATGATGAGAGGGACACACAATATTGAGACGGGACGATCTTCAATCAAACTTGGTGCTTCTAACCCTTTCGCCTCAGCGTTATTTATCAGCACCGACTCTGCCTGCTTCAGGACGCCGCGGGTAATTGTGCGACTCACCCGGATCGACTCGTCTGGTCCCCGCCGCCGATCCAATCCAAAGACTGAAGTAAACTCCGGTTCCTGACTCTCGGCGCTCCCATCTGTGAGCAGCACTGCGCCTCGCTGGGCGGGGACCACCTCGAAAAGGAGTTCAAGCAGGGTCTGCTGCAACTCTTCGACACCGCGAATGGCATTGATCGTAGTTGAGACCTTCATTAAGGCACTCAGGTCCCGGGCCATCAGGTAAAGAGCATCATTGAATCTGACCTGGAGCGTGGATCCACTAACCACCTGCTCATCGTGGAATTGAACCTCACTCGACTTCGACGACACCTCGCCCTCGTGCATCAGAAACAGAAACTGCGAATCGCCTATGCGCACGCGGTCGCCATGATGGAGAGGTCGCCGTTTCACCGGGACATCGTTGATGAAGGTGCCGTTAAGACTATCGAGATCCTGAATCACAAACTGGCTTTCTTCTTTATCGATCTGGGAATGCCGGCGCGAAACTGAAGCATCGGCGATGCAGAGGGTGGCGGAGGTCTCGCGGCCGATGACAACAGGCAAATCTTCAATGGTGAAGACGCTGCCCTTGAGTCTTCCGGCAATGGCTGTGAGTCGCGGGTTCATCGCAGTTGTCATCTGTGAGTTGCGGAGCTTTTTACGCGCGCCAGTTTACGCGCCACTCCCCGGCGGCGGCAATAGTTTCGCGGAATCAATGCAGTCCAAAGTCCAATGTCCAATGTCCAATGTCCAAGTCCGCTTCACGACACAGACTTTGGACTTTGGTCTTTGACTTTGGGCTTTGGACTTTGGACTTTGGACTCAATAGAACTATCCGAACAGATATCTCACTAACTAAAGAGATAGTCGCCAGCGACCTGCTGCCGCCACTCGCCGGTCATCGTTATCCTGCGACTTGATTCAGTTGCCCCACAATTACCGCCATTGCTTCTCACAAGCAAAGCAAGAGCGCGAATCATAAATCGCGGCACGAGAGTGGCAATGGACCCAGCCGACACGAAAAGGCAAAAGGAGGAAACATGAGAAAGGAAGTTCTTAAGGGGCTCACGATATTTACGCTGATGGTTGCGCTGGCGATTCTAACTGCCGTCGTCTCGGCCAACGCTCAATCACAAGGTAAATTGACGGCCGACATCCCCGTCGAATTCGTAGTTGGTAACCAGACGCAACATTCGGCAGGAACATCCGCAGATTACGCAGATTCCGTTAAGTGTTCGACGCGCGTTCAGACTCAACAAGTGTAAAGCTCAGGACTCGGGACTCGGGACTCAGGACTCAGAACTCAGAACTCAGAACTCAGAACTCAGAACTCAGAACTCAGAACTCAGGACTCAGGCGCCCTCCCCAACTCTAAAGATAATCTGCGGAATCTGCGGATTCGGCAGCTTAGAAAACGATCTTCCAGTTATTCGTCGGTTCCGAGGGAATAGTTTTATGACGTTCCACCCAATCGATGATCAATTCCCGAATCTCGCCTGATCTTTGGAGAACGGGAGCTCCCTGGAACATCGTGTATCCGCCGCCGCCATTCACCCGGTAGCTGTTGGTGGCCAGGCGAAATTTTTGGGCCGGCATGACAGGTTTGTCCTGGTATCGGAGTTTTTCGATGCGCTGGCCAATCGGCTTTAAGATGTTGAGTTCGTAAGTTACACCTTCGGCGATATCAAAGTTGTAGGCGGGGATCTTGTCATTAATGAGATCCGCTGGCGATTTGCCTGGCTCGTAGGCGCGGAAGTATTTCGCCGAGTGCTCGAGGGCGTCCTTCAACTGCTGACCGGTTACCTCGATAACCACGAGAGTATTTTCGTAAACGTAAAGGCCGGCAATATTGCGCACGGTGACCGGTCCTTTGGCTATCCGCGCTTGCGAATTGAAAACCGCGGCTAGTGATACCTGGGCTTTGCCTGCTTCGAGTTGCACTCGCTGGATTAAGTCTACAATCGCAGTATCCTTGAAACGCGCTTCTACGGCAGTCAACTCAGCCGGCGACTCTCCGATTACCCGGGATAGCCAGGCCTGGGTCTCACGATGATACGGCTCCTCGAGTTTCAATATTTCTTCGTCCGCCTCCACTTTGTCGTCGGTGGGAATGGTGCGGCTGGAGCGGGCAACGATCTGCCACTTGTTTCCGACTTTCTCAAAATAGACATCAGCCCGAGCTACATGACGTCCCCAATGGTTGGCCTGGGTCAGCAGCACTCCGTTAATGACCAGCGATGGGATATCCCGATGCGTGTGGCCCATGAAAATGAGATCGACCCCAGGCACCTGTTTGGCGATCGCGACGGCCTGGTTCTCATTTCTAACCTGGCCGGGATTGATTTCGCCTGTGCGCAGGTCTTCCTCCAAACCCATATGCATTGCAATGACGACAACGTCTGCGCGTTCCTTCCCACGCAATTCCGAAACCCACTTCTTGGCTTCCAGCACCGGTTCACGAAACTCGAGACCGGCATAGTTTGGTGGATTTTCCCAGGTTGGAACTCCGGGCGTGGTTAGTCCCAGGATGCCAACCCGTACCCCCTCGACTTCTTTGACGATGTAAGGCTGGTAACGCGTCTGACCGGTGCCCTTGTCGTAGGTGTTGGCTGAGAGCCAGGGAAAATTCGCTTCGCTGCGGGCCTTCTCCAATACTTTGAAACCAAAATTATATTCATGATTACCAATGGCCATGGCGTCGTAGTTGAGAGCACTCATCCCCAGCATCATCGGATCCGGTGGCTGGTTATTTTTCGTGTTGTGGTAGTAAGCGAGCGGAGTTCCCTGAATAGTGTCGCCCGAATCGATCAGAATGACGTTTGGGTTCTCTTTGCGGGTTCGCTTAACAATTGTCGCAACTTTTGCCAGGCCCCGATTGTCTGGCTTGTCAGTGTAGTAATCGATAGGGAAGATATTGCCATGCTGATCGGTGGTGCCGAGAATTACTATCTGAACCCGTTTAGACGCGGTCTGCCCGACGAATGGCACGATCCCGACTACCAGCATCAAAAGAATTACGAGCGCAAGGTGAATTGGTGGTATTCGCGTATTTTTCATATCCGTTCTTATCCGCGTTTATCTGCGGCTAATTCTCATCGATTTACAAATATTTCGGCCGCGGTCAGCTCGTTCACTTTGATTTCATGGACCTTCTTGAAGGTCGCACGGATCGCCGCTATCTTCTCCTGGTTCTCGAAGTAGGTCCGACCTCGTTGAATAATAATGTAAGCAGGGCCGGAAATATTTGCCACATCGAAGTCGCGGGCTGATATGGCCGTCGAATTCAGGTCGGTACGCCCAAACCGCTCGAGATAGTAGCGCGTCGTGGCCGGCGTCTCATGAGCGATAAGTGCACGCTGCGGTGCACTGTCGCAGACAAACTTGATGGCTTCGCGCAAGCCATCGTCATAAAACTCGTCATGCGGAAAAAAGTATCCAGCGCGTCCGGAGGCGAGCGCGTTCGTATAAAGAGCGTGGTGTGGCCCAGCCGAATATGTAGTCCAGGCGGGTAGCCCGACAAAGATCAAAACACCCGCACCGGCCACAATGGCCCGCAGGGGTTCTGAGGTCTTGAACCGAGCAGCAACAAATCTCGTCAGTTCGATGACCCCGACTGCTGAGAGTATATACACGAAGGGCATCAGCGACAGTGCATATCGCAGCCATTTCCCGCCGATTAAGGAATACGGGACAATCCAGAATAGAAACATGAAGACGGCAAAGGCATGACCGGGATGCCGCCACCGTTTGAGCGATATGACAAAACCGGCAACGAATGAGACAAGCACGAGGAGAGGTACCTTGACTGCCATGAACACCAGATAGAAATAAACCGGGGTCCCCCGAAAGGGTGTGCTCGAAAGAGTATTTTTATAAAGACGATCCGCGAATAGATATCCTGAATGCTGCACTAACTGCTCGCCCATGAAGGCATTCAGGTATCCCCACACCTGGGGTAGCAGCACCGCTGGATTTGCAATCAGGAAAGCTAAGACCATTGCGACATAGAAAATAATCGACGTACTCCCGGCGGGCTCTCCTGGCTCCCTTTTCCGCACGCGAAAGTACTGGTGATAGAGCGAGTTTAGACCGAGGTAATGGGGAAAGTATTTTGAGGCCATCATGAGGCCGAAAGATATTCCACTGAGGAGGTAATTGCGCTTTCTCAGTGGAAGGTTCAGCGTACTCGTCTGCTTGGCCCGCAGATAAAAGTAGAAAGCAAAGAGCATAAAGAAGACCAGCAACGTGTCTTCTTTGCCAATCCGATTGTAAGTGATGGCGTTGACGCCAACCGTCCAGAAACCTGCAGCCAGGAGCCCGGTCCAACGATCGAAAAACGCAGCGGTCAGCAGAAACAACGGGATCACCGTTAGCGCGCCGAAGATCGCGTTGGGCAGACGAAACAATACTTCGTCACTGGTTGCCTGTCCCCTTAGCCCACGTCCAATTTTGACCGAGACAAACATCAGGACCTTCATGAGCATTGGGTGCTCGGCATTGGCGGTGATGTCACCTTGTTCGTAAGCGCGCACCGCGTCGACTTTGTTTACTTCGTCTTCCGCGAAGCCAATGACATCCAAACTTGTGGCCCGGAAACCCAAGCCCACCACGATGCAGATTATCAGGGGTCCAACAACAGTCCACTCAATGGACCAGTTTGATTTGGCAGGCTGGATCTTTTGAGCGGAAGGGTTAGACAATGGTTATCTCTGGGCAAGATGCGGTAGTGGGTCATTTGGTAAAGGGGAGGCCGAGGCCACAACAGAACCGAGCGCGGACCGGGGTCCCTTGCCGGGCATCCCGGCTGGGGTGGTGGATGCGCCGGATGCTGAGATCAACTCTGAATCACTCATCATTCGAGCTCGAGTAAAGGATCCGGCGCTACCGCGCTCGGTTCTGTGAAGCCACGCAGCATCATTTAATTCAACCTGACTTCTTAAGGAGGGTAGTCGGGCTACTGCGCCGCCGGCCCTGCTCGTTGGTAGCTTAGGACAAAATGCCTTATCGTTATCAGGAACTTTTAGATTTCTCTACAAGCTAGCGACAGTTACCGAGAAACGGAAGCGTTCTCGTACATCACCAGCATGGATAATATTGTTGTTTCTAACATTCGCCAGCGACCCATTCGCACCCTGGTCAGTGTGGCAGGTGTCGCCCTCGGCGTATGCCTGGTAATGCTATTCACCGGGCTGGCGCGCGGCATGTCCAACGATCTACAGCGACGCGCTTCAAATGTGCGGGCCGAGATAATCTTTACCCGTCCGGGAGCGATGCAGCTTACCAGTTCCAGCGCTAATTTAAATATGAAGTATGTCGATTTGGTGAAGGCGGTCGACGGCGTAGAAGAAGCCTTGCCGGTCATCGTCTACGTGTTACAGGGTAACCGAGGCCTCGGCCTGGAACGAATCGAAGGCGTTGAGTGGGACAAATACGCGCGCGCCAATGGCCTGCAATTGGAGCAGGGCCGCTCACCGCAGGCAAACGATGAAGTTGTGATCGACGTTACGAAAGCCCGAAATAACCAACTCAAGGTGGGCAGCACTCTTAAGCTACTAGGTGACCGGCCGTATCGGGTGGTGGGGATCTACTCGCCTGAATCAACCGCGCGGGTGAAAGCCTCGCTGCACAGTATGCAGGAAGCGCTCGAATCGCCAGACCGGTGCACCTACATCCTGGTAAAGATCCGGCCCGGGGAAAACAAGGTCGAAGTTGCCAGGAGAATCATCGAGAAGATTCCAGGTAACAAAATCCAGTTTACCGACGAGGTCTTTGCCAGCGTCGAAAAGAGCATTCCTTTTCTTGGCATCTTTTTGCGAGTGTTGGTGGGCCTGGCGGCAGTGGTGAGCGCGCTGGTCGTAATGTTGGCAATGTACACTACCATTACCGAACGGACGCGCGAGATAGGAATACTGAAAGCGCTCGGGGCGTCGCGGCGTTATATAGTCTTCATCATTGAATCAGAGGCACTCTTGATCAGCGCAGTTGGCCTCGTCGCCGGCTTTTCCCTCTCCTTTGCGGCGGGCTATTTGATTCATCTGTTTTATGGACTCATGTTTGAGTTTAGCTGGGGCTGGGCACTCACCGCCGCTGGAATTGGGATGCTTGGAGGGGCGTTTGGCGCATTATATCCAGCTGTGCGTGCCTCCAACCTCGATGCGGTCAGCGCCCTGGCTTATGACTAAGAAGGCAACCCAGTGTTTTGGCTCCAGCGGAGCCGAATGTTTATAGAAACCGGGGATGAACTAGACCCCGCTCCAGCGGAGCGGAATGTTCCGGCAATGGTGTGCGAGTGCTTTGTTTCGCTACGCTGGAGCGCGGAGAATTGTTGAGCTCGTGTCCTGTCTCTAAAACTCGATTAATAACTATGAGGGCTGGAATGGCACGGCGCCAGGTCCAAAGGACCGATAGTTAATAGCCACGCCCCGTTAGGGCGTGGGCAGCAGGCCCGCAATGCCTGAGGCCCGAAGGGCCGGCACTGCTTTAACTGCGGCGATTAATTTCTTCCGCACCTTCGGCGCTCATTCTCTTCGCGATTCGTGATCCACCCCCTCACGGAGGTGGCTATTGAATGCCGGTCCTTCGGACCTAAAGCTTTCGTCTCTAACGGGACGAGGAAGCTTCGCGTGCTTTCACGTTGACGGAAACTAAGTGCGGGTTAGTTTGCGTTCTCATCAACGATTGCTTCCGCATCTTTGTCGATCCCTTTTAGCGATAATCCTCTGCGCACCATTAGCGCCACGCCCACCCCGGTCCAACAGATGTCTCTTGCCTTGCGCACAATCGCCAGCGTGACACCCGTCGCCTTGGTAAAACCAAGCACCTTGGCCAAAGCTCCCGAGCCATATTCGTCCACGCCCGTCCGTAGCGGCACAAACTTAAACGCCACGTTTATGACCCGGTTAACCGATTCGAGTATGAACGCTGTAAACAAGGTGGGCGCTACTGTGTCACTGACGAACGAAAGCGTGGTATAGACTTCGGCCACACCTGCCAGATGAAAACAGAACTCAAGCCCCAGGATTGAAAGAAAGTGGGCGCGGTTTCGGTCGTAGAAACCATAAATGCGCTCCTCCATGGTTTGAGCTCGAGTAATCGACTTCTCCACCCAGCCTCGTTTGACTCGACGGCCCAGGAGTCTGAATGACCCGCTCAGGAATTTCCAGCGCTGCCGAATAATCAGAAATGCCATGGGGGCTATTACGACGCTCGCGACGAGCGTTCCAATAGCCGCATAACGTAGCGGCTTAGGCAGCGTGAAACTGAGCAACAGAGCGGTCGTGCCGGAAAAGATGAAGAGTATGACCGACAAGCTGTAGAAGATGTTTTCAATCGCCAGGGCTGACAAGCCAATCATTATCGGAACACGATCTCTAACGAATGCGGCTTTTGATGGCTCGCTGACCGCCATACTTGCAAGGGGTACGATGTTGCCCAGCGCATCGCCCATAATGCGTGCTGTAAAGGCATCCCGAAAGCGAAGCCGGTAAGGTGCTTCCAGACATTTGATCCAGGCGAGTGAACGAGCGCATTGACGAATCGCCGAGAACAAGAGGATGAGCAGGAAACCGGCTCCCAACCGGCGCAAGCCGCTCAATATCTCTGAGACTCCCGCTTTCCTTACGGTATAGGCAAACAGCAGGAGACCGAGCAGCGCGAAGACTATTCCCAATGGCGCCAGTTTCTTCGTTCTGGCCTTCCTCGCTGCCGAGTCTTGTGATGACTGGTCCATTTGCAAACTCATTGGCCCTTAGCTCGCGTTTTTAGCTGGGAATAACCGTGAAAAGAATCACGGTACGGTATCACACGGCCACTCGATTCGGGCAACGACTCAGGGCCGGTATCAACTCTTTGGAGTGCGGTGACCCGTCACCGCTTTGGTCTTCGGCGACCTGTCGCCGCAGTCATGGGGACACCGCAACGCACTATTCCCACCTGGACGGCTGCGACAGGTCGCAGACGACCAAAGCGTCGACAGGTCGACGCACTCCAAAGAGCTTTTGCCTTTAACTTTTCCCTTGATTATGATGCACATGTCTAATCCATACATACTTTGAAGTCAGGTAAAGATGAGTCAATCACAAACAGCTATTGAAGAGTTTGCTGGTCGTCCGTTAACCACGCTTTCCGAAGACGAACAAATGTTTCGGTCCAGCGTGCGGGAG
Source organism: Pyrinomonadaceae bacterium (assembly GCA_031396065.1). Classification (GTDB taxonomy): domain Bacteria; phylum Acidobacteriota; class Blastocatellia; order Pyrinomonadales; family Pyrinomonadaceae; genus PSRF01. The sequence goes on from JANNJZ010000402.1 coordinate 21,232, forward strand.
TTTGCCGAAGGTGAACTCCGGCCGCGCGTGGCGGAGATGGACGAGCATGCCAAACTCGATCCGACACTTATCAAACAATGTTTCGACCTGGGTCTGATGGGGATTGAAACCCCGGAGGAGTTTGGCGGAGCGGGTTCATCATTCTTCACTGCGATTCTGGCTGTCGAGGAACTGTCGCGGGTTGACGCTTCGGTGGGCGTGCTGGTTGACGTTCAAAATACCCTGGTCAACAACGCGCTGATTCGCTGGGGCAATGAAGAGCAAAAAAAGAAGTACTTACCGCAACTGGCAAACGAACGGGTTGGGGCTTATGCCTTGAGCGAAGCCAGCTCGGGGTCGGACGCTTTCGCGTTGCAAACTCGCGCCGTGGACAACGGCGACCACTACCTGATCAACGGTCAGAAGCTTTGGATCACCAACGGTAACGAAGCTGAAATATTCGTCTTGTTCGCCAACGTGAAGCCCGAAGACGGCTATCGCGGCATCACCGCCTTTATCATTGAGAAGAGTTTCGATGGATTTGCGGTTGGCAAAAAAGAGAACAAGCTGGGCATTCGCGCGTCGTCGACCACGGAATTGATCCTGACCGACTGCCGAGTACCCAAAGAGAATGTTTTGGGCGAAGTCGGCAAAGGCTACAAAACGTCGATCGAAACGCTAAACGAAGGTCGCATCGGCATCGGCGCTCAAATGGTGGGAATCGCTCGCGCCGCGCTTGACGCTGCGCTGGCCTACACTGGCGAGAGAACGCAATTTGGCAAGTCCATCAACCAGTTTCAGGGCGTGCAGTTTCAACTTGCTGAAATGGCGACAGAGCTGGAGGCGGCGCGTTTGCTGGTCTACAACGCAGCCCGAATGAAGGATGCGGGAATGAACTTTGTGAAGGAGGCCGCGATTGCCAAGCTCTTCTCCTCGAGAGCTGCTGAGCGAATTAGTTCACTGGCTATCGAACTCTACGGCGGCTACGGTTTCGTCAAAGACTATCCAGTAGAAAAATTCTGGCGCGACTCGAAGATTGGCGCAATCTACGAAGGAACCTCAAACATGCAGTTGCAGACGATCGCGAAACTGCTAATCGGGAAGTGACTACAATAGAGCAAGTGAACGCCGAAGAGATTAAAGGCTACTTGATTGAGCTGAATGACGAACTGCGTTCGATGAATGTTAAGGGAGAGGTATGTCTCTACGGTGGCGCTGTCATGGCCCTCGTTTTCGATGCCCGACCAGACACAAAGGACGTAGATGCGATCTTTAGACCGTCAGCTCAGATCAGGGAGGCAGCGGGGAAAGTCGCGGAAGCGCGTGGGTTAGAACCTGACTGGCTCAACGATGCAGTCAAAGGCTTTCTGGTTCCACACAAACAACGGGTGCTTTTTGATTTTCCTAATTTGAAGATCTATGTTCCGGAGCCAGACTACATGCTGGCAATGAAGGCAATTTCAGCTCGGGCTAATTCTCTTGATGCAAATGATGTCAGAGTGCTAATTGATTTTCTCAAGATCAGCGGCCCCGACGAAGTTCTTGATATTGTTGAGAAGTACTACCCGCGAAAGCAGATCAAGCCGGCCACCCAGTTTTTTATCGAGGAGCTGTTCGGTCAATGATTACGCTTCAACAAACGAGCGAGAAGATTAAGCATGACCCGAAGTGGTGGTGCATCCATCTCATGAACTTCGTCGACAACTTTCGCTCTTACAAAGACCTAAAAGCTGTCGCCGAGCCGTTTGCGCCATCCGACGAGAAGATGGACGCGTTATTGGCTTCAACAGCGGAGGCTCTCTGTGACGAACTTGGGATCGACCCTCCCGACTGGTTAGCGAGCATAGCCGCGTGCCACGATCCGTACTTCGTGGGGGGATTTGAAAACTTGAAAGCAATTTCTATAGTGGAAAGCCCCTTGCGGTTTCGCATGCGAAAGGTTTTTGTGCTTGAGAACTTCCTGAGCCGGGTATAGTTATGGCCACTTCCAGAATCGACATCTTCAAGCAAATGCTGGTAAATGATCCAGTTAACACCAGTATTTTGTTTGGCCTCGCCAAGGAATATGAGAAGGCCGGGCAAACCGATGAGATGATTGAGGCCCTGGAGCGTTATCTGGCAATTTCAGATGACGAAGGTAATGCGTTCGGCATGTTGGCCCGGGCGTATGAGAAAGCAAACCAGCGCGACAAAGCCAAAGAAACTTATCTGCGCGGCATCAACGCAGCCACCGCACACGGTCACCCATCGATGGCTGAAGAATATCGAACAGTTCTGGAAAGTGAATTCTAAGTAGTGCTGTCTGCTCATTGCTGTACCAGGAACAAATGACCGGCAGGAAGGCCCGTCCGACTCCTCCCCCGCGACTCCGCGAGTCAGGCAATCAAATGAGTGATTTGAAAGTTTTGAAACTTGTAAAAAAGCCTAAGGGCGAGGCCGCCAACCGTGTCGATGCGCCTAAAGAGAAGAGGGCTCAAGAGCCGGTGCGGTCCGGTCCGCAATCCGTATCCCAGCCGATGATGAAGCCCGCACCTGCGCCTTCAGCAAAGGCCCAACCAGAGAATCGCAAGGTGACCCAAACAACTTCTTCATCACGACCCGTGCCCGTCGCGAATTCCGTGGCAGCCACCCAAACTAAGCGATCGCCTGAACCGCGACCGCGGCAAAGCGACGAACCGGCGCGTCCCGAAGTTCCCAGCCTCTCCCCCGCGGAGATGGTAAAGATGTTTCGCACGATGTATTTGTCGCGCCGCCTCGACGACAAAGAGATTCAACTCAAAAATCAGAACAAGATATTCTTCCAAATCAGCGGCGCGGGACATGAGGCCATTCTGGTAGCTGCCGGAATGGTATTAAAGCCTGGCTATGATTGGTTCTATCCCTACTATCGCGACCGCGCGCTCTGTCTCCAACTGGGGATGACCCCGGTGGAACAATTGCTGTCCGCGGTTGGGGCAGAGCAGGATCCAAACTCCCATGGCCGGCAGATGCCTTCCCACTGGGGTCACAAGAAACTCAATATCGTTTCACAGTCGTCACCAACAGGTACGCAACTTTTGCAGGCCGTCGGCTGCGCCGAGGCCGGCTACCGCTTTAAGTTGATAAAAGACCTGAAGAAGCGCGTTGCAAACCTTCAAAAAGACGAGGTGGTCTACGTTTCGCTGGGAGATGGAACGTCCAGCGAAGGCGAGTTTTGGGAAGCTCTCAACACTGCCTGTAATCTCAAGCTACCAGTGCTCTTTTTGCTCGAAGACAACGGCTACGCGATCAGCGTGCCCGTCGAGGTGCAAACTCCGGGCGGCGATGTTTCGCGTTTGATTGAGAACTTTCCGAATCTCTACCTGCAACGAGTTGACGGCACTAATGCTCTCGAATCGCTCGGCGTTATGCAGCGGGCCGCGGCCTATTGCCGCGCCGGCAGTGGGCCGGCTTTTGTTCATGCGAAAGTTATCAGGCCCTACTCCCATTCGCTCTCTGATGATGAACGGCTCTATCGTCCGGACGAGGAGCGAACGGCTGACGCTGCGCGTGATCCGGTAAAACGCTTTGAAGCCATTCTGATCGACGAAGGCGTAGTGGGCCAGGATGAACTTCAGCGGATCAAGGACGAGATCGACCATAGCGTTATTGAAGCAACCGATAAAGCGCTCGCGAGCCCTCAGCCTGCCGTGGAAACGGTAAAGCAACATATCTATTCGCCTGATGTGGATCCCACATCGAAAGAATTCGATACCGAGGAAGGCGCCGAGTTGACTGGCAATCCCGGCACGATGGTTGACCTGATCAATCGTTGCCTGCACACAGAGATGGCTCGCGACCCGCGCATCATAGTGTTTGGTGAAGACGTCGCCGATTGTTCGCGCGAAGAGTTTCTGGGCCAAGTGAAGGGCAAGGGCGGAGTTTTCAAAGTTACGGCAAACCTGCAGCGGAAGTTTGGCAGCGCGCGCGTTTTCAATTCACCGTTGGCGGAAGCCAATATTGTCGGTCGGGCCACCGGCATGGCGACGCGAGGTCTCAAGCCCGTGGTCGAGATTCAATTCTTCGACTACATCTGGCCGGCGATGCATCAGATTCGCAACGAACTGGCGGTGTTGCGTTGGCGCTCGGGCGGAGAATGGAAAGCGCCTGTGGTAATGCGGGTGCCGGTTGGAGGCTATTTGAAAGGCGGCGCCGTCTATCACTCGCAATCCGGCGTTTCAACCTTCACCCAGATTCCGGGGCTGCGGGTTGTCTATCCCTCAAATGCCCTCGACGCGAATGGCTTGTTGCGTACGGCGATTCGCTCCGATGACCCGGTGCTGTTTCTTGAGCACAAGCATCTCTACCGTCAGGCCTATAACAAATCTGCGTACCCGCCTGACGACTTCATGATCCCCTTCGGCAAGGCTAAGACGGTTCGCGAGGGTACGGATATTTCGATCATCACGTATGGCGCCCTGGTCCAACGTTCCCTCGTGGCGGCTCGACAAGCCGAGCAGCAAGGCATCAGCGTCGAGATCATCGATCTGCGCAGCCTGCAACCTTACGACTGGAACGCCGTGGTGGCGACGGTTAAGAAAACCAACCGCGTCCTCGTGGCCCACGAAGACTCGCTCTCATTTGGCTATGGCGCCGAAATCGCTGCGCGCATTTCAGACGAACTTTTCGAATACCTCGACGCGCCAGTCCGCCGCGTGGGCGCGATGGACACTTTCGTTGCCTATGCTCCAGTGTTGGAAGACGCGATCCTGCCGCAAGTGGCTGACGTAGCGAAGGCGATAGAAGAACTCCACACCTATTAATCGATTAGGGGCGGACTCTGCGACACCTGTTAGCAATCACAACGTTGCTGTGAAGGCGACGCAGGATTGCGTTAATACTTCAACAATACTAACCAACCCAGGCCAAGCTTTTAAGAGGAGACCGCATGGATGGTTTACCGTTTCCTGCCGTAAGTGCAAATACCTTATTTCATTTCACCAACAATCTTGAGAATCTACTCGGCATTTTAACGAACGAATTTCAGCCGCGATTCTGTTTGGAGGACTATGATTGCATAGCCCCTTCCTCCGCTCCTGATGGAGAAACCACCAGTGGGCTGTCCCGATGGTATGCTTCTGCGACCTGCCGCTGTCACAAACCGGATTTCATCTATCGGTATATGGCGATTATGGCATTGGTATGACTAAGTCGTGGGGCCAAAAGAATGGCATATCTCCCGTCCTTTATGTATATCGGGAACCTTCGCTAGCATCGACATCAGGGCTGATTTCTGATGATCTGGAGCTAGATACGATCAGTTCAATGAAACTAGCGCACATCACATTCGATCCCAACGTCATGGGGGGCAGGCCGTGCATTCGCGGTCTTCGTGTTACGGTCGGCACGATTGTTGGACTGATCGCTTCCGGGCATTCCCAAGACCAGATCCTCAAACTCTACCCTTACCTCGAAAAAGAAGACTTGTCTGAGGCTTTGGCATACGCAGCATGGCGTGCTGAGGAAGTCGAACTGCCGCTTGTAACTGGATGAAGTTTCTCGTTGATACAGCTCGCACACATTTCGCTCCTACAGAGCGAAGGATAATTGCGATTAGCGCGTTCTATAAACATCTCGCTCCTATGGAGCGAAACCATATACATACACGAGTGTACTGTTGTGCATCTCGGTCCTGCCCTGAATCTTAGAAATAGCTAATTAAACCTGCCAAGGGTCTGGTATGTAGAGGGCGTTTTCGCCCATCCTGGCTGGCATAGTGCTTGCGACTACCTCACCGAACCACACCGCAACCGAATTCCCCCACGCACACCTTAATCGCGAGTAAGAATAAAGTAAGGAGCAGTCAAACTTATGAGTAAACGCATTTCGCTTCTGGCGACGGCGCTACTGATTATTTCATCAGCCGTATTCGTAGCCGCTCAAACGCCAACCACGACAGTCACACAAACTCCAACCAAAGTTACCAAGACAGTTCAAAACCCTGACGGCACTTACACCGTAATCGAGTATCCCGTAGGCAAAGAAGTACAGCTCACATTGACCCCGGTTTCTCTAACCAAGTCGAAAGCCGTCGGGACGATCCTGCGCGATGATACCGGCACAAAGGTGATCCTGAATTTGACGGATGTCCCCGCCGAGGTCTCCACCATCAATGTCTATACAGTGGACGATGCTGGGGTGGTTACATCGCTGGGTCCGGTGGTCCTCGCCAAAGGGGCGGGAAAATTCACCGCCCTCACTCCGCTTAGTAAGTTCATGCTGATCGCGGCGCCGGAGGGCACGCTGACGACTTACGATACGAATACAAGAGTCTTCTTCCGCAGCGCGGTGCCGGAAGGCTTTGCCGTGATCCCGCTTTCGACCTCGCCGGTCGGCGAGACCGTAGCTGCGACGGCTGCTCCCGTTGCTGAGACGGCCGCTCCCGTTGTTGTGACGGCTGCTCCCGTAGTTGTGGCGTCCGCTCCGGTTGTTGTGACGGCTCCCGTTGCTGTGACGGCTCCCGTTGTTGTGACGGCTGCTCCCGTTGCTGACGCCGCGACCGTAGTCACAGTACCGATGCTGAATATCCCGGCTTATAAAAAGGGAGATGACACAAAATTGAAGGTGGAATTCACCGGCGCTATGTCGGGTGCGCGCGCGAATATTTTCATTGAGCCGAACAAGAATGGTAAAGAAACGGAAGTCAAGATGGTCTTCCACGAACTGAAGGAAGCTCCCACGGGACAGATTTACATCCTCTGGACAGTTTCGCCTGACAACCAGTTTTCTAAGTTGGGACAGATCGTAAATTTGAAGGGACGCAACGAGGCCGAGATTAAGGCCAATACCACGTTGGCTGATTTCGGTTTGCTCGTGACAATGGAGGACCTCACGGCAGCGAAGACAGTGTTAATCCCGGCAGGCCCGCGACTTGGGACAATTCAATTAATCCCGTAGCCAACCCCACTTTCCTGGTGGGAGTCAATCCAAAGGCCGCCAGCTTGGCGGCCTTTTTTTGTGTAAAGCAAACTGTTAGTTTGCGGATTGACTGGGTGGGTCGCTACGTTATTGAAACGGGCAATCTAAGATTGAGCGTCCCTCTTTGCACCACCGCAAACTAACAGTTTGCTTTACGGGGGCGGATTTTCCTGTTGCCCAAACCGGATCTTGAGTTAATATGCGGGCGAGCTTCCCCGACCTCGATTGCTGCAGTAAACGCCGACCACAAGCGATCCGCTTCGTCGGCATTCCCCATCAACCGGACTTTAGCCGCGGTCACAATCGAATATGTACAAACGCATCTTCCCCCAGTTGCTGCTCCCCCTGATCCTATCCGGCGTATGCCTGGTGCTCGTCCCGGCACCAGGCTTTTCCCAAGAAACTCTTCCCGCATTGGTCCGACGCGTGAAGCCGGTCGTAGTTGCCATTGCAACTTACGACTCGCAGGGTGAAGCGCTGATGACCGGGAGCGGATTCTTCGTGCGCCCTGGTCAGGTTGTGACCAACCTGCACGTAATTCGTGGCGCCAGGCGATGCGAGATCAAGACCCTCGAGGGAAAAGGAAAGGTCTTTCCCGTAGCGGGCACCTTGGCGATCGACGAGGAAGGCGATCTGGCGCTGCTGAGCGTCGAAATGCCGCCCGAACGCACTCGCCTAAGCGACGTCTCGGTCGTTCTTCCCGACGAGGGTGAAACAATTTTCGTAATTGGGAACCCCTTGAAGTTGGAAGGCTCCGTTAGCGACGGGATCGTTTCAGCAGTTCGCGAGGTGCCAAACCTGGGTAAGATTATTCAAATCACGGCTCCCACTTCCCATGGCAACAGCGGCAGCCCGGTGTTTAACCTCAGGGGTCAGGTAATCGGCGTGGTCACAGTCAAAGTAACAAATGGACAGAACATAAACCTGGCCATTGCCGCCGCCCGACTGGAGAAATTGCGCACCGGCCTGGTTCGTCCGCTGCCGACGAAGGATAAAATCAGTGACCTTGGCGACTCGTCTTATCGAACAGGATTGGAATCTCTCTGGTTGGGTAATTACGACAATGCCCTCGGACATTTCGAAACTGCAGCCTACCGAAACCCAAGGCGAGCGGACGCATGGGTGCAGGTTGGCTACTGCAAAGTGAAACAGGGAAAAGCCGCTGAGGGCATTCGTGCTTACCAGCAAGCGCTCGAACTTCAGCCTGACTCAGATGAGATACACAACAAGTTGGGCGATGCCTTCTACTACGCAGGGCGACTGCCAGAGGCAATCGCTTCATATATCCGAGCAGCCCACCTCCGCCCCGGAAATGCGGACGCGCATTACAACCTTGCCGTCGCCTATTTCGAGATCGGAAATGAAAGGCAGGCATTAGCGGAGGCCAGAATACTGCGGCAACTCGACGGCAAACTCTATGCGAAGTTTGAGAGCGAAACGCGGTCGCACTGAAGAAAGCAGAAAGCAGAAAGCAGAAGGCAGAAGGCAGTAGGCAAAAGGCAGAAAGAAGACAGGAGAAGCAGAAATCGAAAGGCACTCCGAAGAATCAACTTCGATAGTGCCTTTTTTTCTGCCTTCTGCCTTCTGCTTACTGCCCTCTGCCTTCTGCTTACTGCCCTCTGCCTTCTGCTTACTGCTTACTGCTTTTCAACCCCCCGCCTGTCCGGTAAATACTTTGCTGTCGATACTCTTCGGATTGCCAAGCACGACGAAGCGAATATTGCGCATATACTTCTGGGCTACCCGCTGAACGTCCCCAGGTTTGACGGCGCTTAGTTTCTCAATGAAACCAATCGAATTGCGCCAGCCGCCACCCAGCAATTCATACTGGGCCAACTCGCCTGCCTGGGCAGCATTTGTTTCCTGTCCCATATAATACGAGGTCAGATACTGGGCCACGACGGCCTGGATGTCCTCATCCATCACTGGCTCTTTCTGCAATCGTCCAATCTCATCCAGCATCAGTTGGACGGATTGATTGGCATCGACGGCCGTAACATAGAGTCCGCCGATGTTTGCTCCCTGATTCCGCAAAAACGCGTCCGGGGCATACGACAGATTTCTTTTCGCCCGCACCTCCTGGAACACCCGATCCCGCAGAATCGAACTGGCGATACGCATGGGATATATATCAGGCGAGTTTGGAGCGGGAGCCGTGAATAGTCCCTGGACGTAGTTTGTCGGTAGATTGCGTTGCGTAACTTCGACCGTTGATTTATCAAACGCCAGTTGCGGCACCGGATCCGACTTATAGGTACCGCGCGGCAATTTGCCGAAACTTGCCGTGACCAGGCTCCGCACTTTTGCCGAATCCAAATCGCCGACGATGACCAACAGCAGCCTCGAGGTTTCCATTACCTTTTGATGGTAACGGCGCAGGTCTTCAGCGGTTAGTTTGCCCACTGACTCGGCCGTTCCTTCCATACGATTCAGATAGGGATGGTTTGAGTAGGCAACGCGCTCCTGGAGGCGTTGTAAATAAGTGTCCGGATCGTCGGTGTCGTCGCGCAAGGAAATCACCAGGCGCTCCTGCTCGAGCGCAACATCTTCCTTGGCAAACGAGGGATTCAGGGCCACATCAGTAAACATCTGCCACGAACGCTCGAAGTTTGGCCGGGTACAACGCAGAGACAATACCGAATAGTCGTAGGTCACACTGGAGGAAACCGCCGTTCCCATGCGGGACTGTTCGTCGCGCATTTTGCCACGGGGAAAGGCAGCGCTGGCTTCGGTGGCGGCGTCGAGCATCAAGGCTTCAATACCTGCATTATCAGCGGTGATATTTCGTGAACCACCTCTAACAAAAAGGCCCGCGGCGACTGTCAAACTGCCTTCACGACGTTTGACTAAAACCTTAAGTCCATTAACTTCAAACTCGCTGACGAGCGCAGCTTGTTTGGCGACCAGGCTTTGAGCGTTCTGTAAATTGTGAGCCGGCTCAACCGGTCTACTAGCCTGAGCTCTGACCACTGAAGCAGTGCTAGCCAGCAGTGAAAAAATCAGCAGCGCCAGGGTCGAGGCAAAACCGAGTGTGCGCCAGTCGGACCGTTGCGAGTTTGTAACTTTACCCATGTCGGTGTCGGTCATTGTGTTCATTTACCTATTAACTCATCTGTCGTGATTTTGATCTTGTCCTGAGCGTCGGAAGAAAGCAGGGCCAGGCCTATGTGAGGCTTTCCCTGAATGTAGGTCGTCACATAACGACTGATATCTCCTCGCGAGGTGGCTCGCAAACGGCCCAGGTAACCGCGAAAGTATTCCAATCCGGTAGACGACCACCAAAAGCTCAGGGTATGAGAATAGTCGCTCAGTTTTTCTCGCGAGTAGAGGTCGTCAGCCTCCAACAAAGCCTTCGCACTCTCCAGCTGATCGTCGGTGTAGTAGTCCTTGTCGTTGAAATGCGCGACTTCGTTGTAGATCGCCTTGATTGCCGCGTGGGCCTTTTCCGGCGTTGTCTGAACAATGATTGAGATGGGGCCCACATTGCGCTGAGTGTAGTAGCCAATCCCCGCGCCGGCTGTAACTCCCGAATCCACCAGAGCCCGCTGAAACCGCGAGTTGGGCTGAGTCAGGATGAAGGAGAAGACATCAGCGGCATAAGTCGCCTCGTCGTCTTTGCCAATCGATGGGCCGTGCCACCCAATGTTGATGATCACGTTTTGGACCGGCTGCGTGATCACGAAGCCTTCACTTTTCGGGAGTGGTGGATGTTCGACGAGGGGAAACTCGGCAAACGGGTCCTTCTCGCGACGCGGCCAGTCAGAGTAAAACTCCTGCACCAGTTTGAAGGTTTCTTCCGGACTAACGTCGCCGGTAACCACCAGTGCGGAATTATTCGGCACGTAGTAACGCGCTTGAATCAGGCGCATCATCGCGGTCGTCGCCGTGGAGACGGTTTGTCTATTGCCCAGCGGTTCTTTGCGGCTCGGGTACTTGTAAAAGAGCCGATCGTTCATTTCCTTGTTGAGAAAATAGAAAGGATTTGATTCGTTGCGATCGATTTCGCCAATCACCACTTCGCGCTCGCGCTCAAACTCGCGCTCGTCAAACAACGGATAGCGAATCGAGTCGCGCATAAACTGCAGCGCCGTGCGCAGGTTTGGACTCGTGGTGGTGAAATAGTAGTTGACTACCTCTTCGCGAGTTGAGGCGTTGTAGGCAATCCCTAATTGACCAATCTTGCGCAGGTACTCTTCCTGGTTAGCGACCGCCCGGTTGGTCTTGAAAAACATGTGCTCGTAAAGGTGCGAGAGTCCATTCAACTCCGGCGGCTCGGTAAACGAACCGTTTCTCGCCGCCAGCTCGATGGTGACGAGCGGGATTGAATGGTCTTCGAGCACGATTATTTCCAAACCGTTCGGGAGTATTCGATTGACCAGCTGCGCTTGAGGCAGACGGGCCGGCGCCGCTGCAGTCCCCTGCGCCACCGGAGTCCTGGGGCTGACGGGTTGAGCGGCTCGTTGCGGTCTGGCAAAAACCGAATTATTGGATTGCAGACTAATTGCCGGATTCGCGAGCAGCGACCCGATGAGAACGAGCAGAACTAAACTACGTTTCACAAAAAGCTCCATTTTGAGAGTTGGTTTTTGACTTACTTTCACGAAGAACCTTCGATGTTCAAGCTGGCCAATTAGATGTCAAAGACAGGTAAATGGTAAATAGTGAATGGTAAATAGAAGACGACATGCTTGGGTAAGAGAGTCTTATCGATTTACCATTTACTATTTACCAATGGGAGACGCGTTGCTTGGTTAAGAGGGGTTTTATCTATCTACCATTTACCATTTACCATTTACCATTCACCCGCCTCTAACCTCTGTAGGATTCATCCTGCTCAATCCTCGAAAGCACCCAGTCAAACTCTCCCGAGGTTATCTTTCCGCCGCAGAATTCACAAATGCCGACTGCATTGACCTTAAGTGGCGCCCCGCAGTTTGGGCAATTCAGGTCAACCCGGGCGGCGGCGGGTTTAGCGTTACGACTTCGAATAAACGTCCAGTATTCACTCCATTGCCGCAGAGTATTCTTCGAACCACTAACAACCCTGCCACCTTCATCAACGGTATAGTCGTAGCCTTGCGCGCCGATGCGCAGGGTTATCGAGTCATAGAACGCGTCTGCCGTAATCTTGACCGGCTGCATCGCTGAGACACTACATTGGTCAAGCACATTCCTCAGGTGCTGGCGTTTGTAGGCATCAATCCAGTATTGATGCATTTGAAACAGGTTGTCCGTTTCGTGGGGGCGCGCCCTTTCCCAATCGAGCGTGGACCAGGCGGACTGCAGCTCATCGAAGATTAGCCGCGCCCGCGCCTGGAAATGACCCCACGAGAAGATTGGATCGTTGCGCTCAAACTCCGCGCGATGGTTTTGCAAGTTAGGCTGAATCACGCTCGGGTAGTTTGTGCCTATCTCGGGAACATTGGAGGTAAGCAAGGGACCCTTCGCTTCGCGACTCAACAACCTGATGTCACGCACGTACCACTGAAATTCACCGCTTTCGACACGAGTGCCACAGAAAGCACAGGCGCCCACAGTATCTTTCTGCAGCGGGGCGCCGCAGCGCGGGCAATGCAGTGCTGTGGCCTGGGCCGGAGGCGGAGACAACACATCACGTTTGCGCTCCAGCTCCCAACTCTCGCGAACGTAATAAGACATCTCGGTCGGCGTCCCGCCATTAGCCGAGGTTACCTCTGTATAGTTGGTTTCGAACACCAAACTTACATTGACTAAGGGCGTTTCCAGTCCGCTTACATTTTCGACGGTAAGCGCGCCGACGATTATCCCTTTGACTTCGCGAAGTGCGGCGGGGTTCCTCGCTATCAGGCTCTTGCGCGCGAGGTCGCTCAGGTAAGGCGAAAACTGATCAAGCGCCGCCGCGCCGTGGCCGCGCGCATCGTGGGCCTTGCCGTAAAGCGCATACGCAAAGTCAGTGAAAACAATTTCAGAGAAATTAGGATCGAATCGCCGTAGTTGATCAAACTGCCGGCTCGAATCAGCCGGAGCGGCTTGATGAGTGTCCAGCCTAAGTGCCGAGGTCGGCTCTGTCCGCCTCGAGCGCCTGACAAAGTAGTAGATCACTCCGCCAATGACGATGATGTCGAGCGGAATGCCAATCACCGGATACTCTATCGTGAGGTAGATCAGTATGCGAAAGATCTGGAAGATGAGCCAGATGATTGCTCCCGCAGCCCCATCGCCACCGCCGCCACCACTGCCGCCGCCATAGGACTGGCCGCCGCCGACTCGTGCCGACGCCTCTTCCGATAAAAAGAGGCAGGCCAGTGTCACACAAGTCGAAATCGTGACTAGAAACGACAGGCGCGCGACAAACTGTGGGGGACGCGATCTTTTCATTTCAGCTCAAAACGCGGCAGGTCGGGGAGTTCGTTTGGGTTTTCTCCAGTGGCCGGCAGGTGTTGGGCCAGCAAGTCACCGAGTTCGCGCAATCCTTTCAAAAGAGTCTCCGGATCAGGAGTCTTGCCAGCCTGATGCAACTCAAATAACGTCCGATTCCAGTCGAGCGCCGGCACCGCTTTCAAGACGCCGCGGTCGGCAATCAACTCCAGCCTGCGTTCCAGCAAAGAGAGGTAAATGAGCACGCCCATTTCAGCTTCGGTATTAGCGATTCCCGCTTCATAGAACATGGCCGCTGCGCCGGTGCGAACGGCTTCTTTTCGATGCTTTCTAGTGGTCAGGAGGGAACGGACCGTCTTGCTCCGGGACGAGAGAAACGCGCCCAGTGCAAACAGCAGGGCGACGTCAATCGCCACCCAATAGGTGTGGAAGCTAACCGGTGAGAAGAGCAGAAAGTTGAGACCAACAAAGCCGAGCAGAGATCCGCACAAGTAATCGGCGTGACGATAGGAACCGGAGCGGGCCCGAACGATGAGTACTAATTCGGCGTCGGAAGTTTTCTCGATCTCGCTTACGCAGTTGGTCAGGGCCTCGCGCGCGGCTTCGTCGAATCTGGTTTGGCTCATGTTTGAGGTTGGTCAATTATGTTGGGAATCCAAAACGTTTGGCCGTCTACCACGACACTTCTCAATCCATTCTTTGGCAAGTCTTTCTCTTTCAAACCAAGAAAGGTGAAGTGTGGCAAATCGCTGAGGACCGTCTGAAACCAACCGTGCCTGGCCATAATTTCGCGCACGCGCGGGTTGCCGAATTCGGTCACGTCAAACGCGAGCATGGCAATATGCTGCGACGTGCCAGGCGCGGCTATTGAGTAGAGGATCGACTTAGAAAGGTCCTTACTGAAATAGACGCCGCCCTTCTCGAGGTCCAGCACTTCGGCAATCTGGTCATGTAGCGGCAAGCCCTTCAAGCGCGCGACCTGGGCTTCGGTTAGTCTGCCCTGGCCCAGCCAGTAGTCCAGAGCCGGGATGAATCGGGTGTCCCATAACGCCTGGCTGTCGGCATAGGTTCGGCGAGCGGCTTCAGCTCCGTCGCGCGGCGTAATATCGAGGTCCTCTTTTTGCGCCTCTTCGCGAGCCTTAAGTAACGCTTTCATTGCTTCGGGTTGCAGTTCAACCTCATCGAAGCCAATTCTTTCAGTCGTAAAACCAGCTCTCTCCTGAAACTGGGCAACTTCCTCGTCGCTCCGAAAGATGCACACCGGCGGCGGCAGGACTTTCTTACTAGCGATGAAGATTGCCCCGTAGTCTTCGAGAATGCGGCGGGCCACGGAGTCGGAAGTGGGACAGAGGTTTTCGATCCTTATTTTTCGCTTCTTAAGCGATTTGCCCAGTATCTCGTAAAACGGGGCCGGGGGTTTGGTGTCGTTGTCGGGGGTTAGCTTGGTCATTGCCTCGGATTTTGTTGCAGTCATCGGGCTGATCAGTGAAACTTGCGGACGAATTTGCGTGCTTTGTGGTCGCGCCGGATAGCTAAAGAGGGAAATACAGATTACTAAAAATGCGGCCTTCGGCAACTTCCGACCCACAGCAGAGTGTCGTTTGATTGGCGTTAGAACTACCACCCTCATTTCTTAGAACCGCAAACTGATGTTTGTCAGACCTGTGATCATAGTGGCGCACGCCCGAGGCGGTCAAACAGATACGCTTTCAAATTGCGTCCCGACTGTAAGGGCGCCCCTCCATGGGCGCTCCTTGTCTCACGCTACCACTCAACCTCATTCCAGCTATGCCTTCGAAACTGAAGGGTGGCCACGGAGTGCCACCCCTACAATCTGGCTATATACTCTCCCCTCTTGCAGCGTTGTCAGAGGGAATAATGAAGCCGGACGATCTCATCAAACAAACAGTGGACACCTACCGGAAACATGGCTGGCAACTTCGGCGTGCCCTTCTAACTCCCGAAACCATTGCCGCGCTTCACGCCGAAGCTGGTTACGATTCCTTACCGTTAAGTGGAACCGAGGTGAATGAGGCGACGATTGATGCGCTCTGGTTTTCGCGCGCGTCGCACGCCGGACGCGAAGCCTGGGAACTGAGACTCGTGTCCGAAAATCCATTTGCCCTCTTTGAAACGTTTGAAGAAGATGAAACTGAAGAGCAAAGGGAAGAACTGCGCGGGGAAATGGAAGCTAAGTTGCGAGCGCACTCAAATCAGTGATTCCGGTATCAAATCGGTCCTATGAGTCAAGGCCGTATTCCTATCTCCCCCGGCCCATCTTTACAGGAATCTCTATTCTCTCAGGACCGCGCATCACAACGATCGTGACGGTACTGTAAGGTATCGCCCGCAACACTCGCGAACGGAGTTCTCCCGAGGTGCGAATTGGAACTTTATCAAATTCGATGACGATGTCGCCTTTCTTCACTCCCGCCATGTCCGCGGGCATATTAGTGGAGATATCGTCTACTCTGACACCAAACATTTTAGTCCCTGGAATCGGGACTCGTTCGGTCTCGTCATCCTCATAACCAAATCGCCCCTGACCCTCAGGCCGCTTGCTGAAAGCGCTACCCAGGCGGTCAAACTCTTCCTTGGGCACAGTTGTAAGTTTGGTAGTCCTGGTCTCACCGTCTCGAACGTAGACAACGTCAACAGTCTTACCTATCGGAGTAGTGCCCAGCAGATCCATCATCTGATCGTCGGACGTAATTGTTAGGCCATCAAAACTGGTTACGATGTCACCTCCGACGAGACCCGCCTTGTCGGCCGGTGAGCCCGGAGGCTCCACGTTGTCAAAGGTCACGCCACCGTCAGTAGTTTCGAAAGAATCGACGCCGACATAGGAACGGGGAGGCGCGACTGCTGCAACCCTGATGTTTTGCCGAATAGGCCTGATGATGGCAGTGAATCCGGCGGCGGCGATAAAGAAGATTAACAATCCCAAAAACATCCAGGTCATCCCGCTCATCCGGCCGCGACGCTTCTTACCATGAGCGGCAGGCGCTGTAGCGATGACTCCGCCCGGAGCCGCATAAGGAGGGAATGAACTGGCTTGGCCGGCACCAGAAAGTAGGCCCGGAGGTGCGTCCTTGAAATGAACCGTCTCTGTATATTCAGCGGATCCTTCGCCCAACCTGAAGCCGCAGTTGCGACAGAATCGCAGGTCGCCCCGCATTGGCGAGCGGCAGTTCCCACAGACGGTCACCATTGGTTCCTTTTCGGGATTCATAAACTATTCGCCCTCAAGAGTAAGTCAGCGTGAATTCGCTCGGGTCCTATCTCAGAAATCATACTAATCGTCTATACGCCAAATGAAGCTTTACGGTTGCATTCTTGGTAGTGTTCAGTTACCCCACACTTTCCGACTATTCTACGCCACATAGACATCCGCAGCCTTCCGGTGCAATATCTCTCAAAGGTATAGCCAAGGTCGACTCCCCCCAAAGAGGTCGAACTTCGGGAAGGGGTAATCGTGGAAGTCACTAAAGCACTTGCGGCACTTCAGCCGCTGTACGGCAAAGACAATGTCGAGATCGTAACGGTCGACGGCAATCGTGTGCGCGGCATTGTCCGCAGCATGAAAACCACCCAAGCACTCACTACTCCAAGCGTTAAGATGGAATGCGCTAATGGCGAGGTCGTCAAGATACCATTTCCCACGATCGCCGAAATCAAAGACCACAATGGAAGTAGTATGCAGTAGGCAGAAGACCGTAAGCAGAAGTCGATCGCTGCTTACTGCCTTCTGCTTATTGCCTACTGTTTTTTCCGGCCGGCATCGCGTATAGTACGCCGTTTTAGCTTTTGGGAAAGCCCCCTTATTTAGGAGTTACAGCTTGTCGTTAATGATGGAAGATTTCGGCGGTCGGCTGGCAAGCGTTTGGTCGGAACTTCGCCCGACCACCCGCGGTCTTGTCGAACGCGCCTTGCAAGTGCCCAGCACCTCTACGCCCCAACCTCGCAATCCGAATGTTCCCAATGCTCCTTACGATGCCCGCGCTGATCATGAATTGAGCCGTTTGTTGGCTGCTTTGGACGAACGTTCTTCCGAGACCGACGGATCATTGGCCAAAGACAAAGGCACCCAACTCCGTCACATAGCTGATACCTGTGCCGCGGTTTTACAGGACAAAACGCGTTCGGCCGAAGTCTTCGCTCAACTCGTACGCCGGGCCGACAATCAACGCGATTATGCGCGTGTCGATGCCCTGGCAGATGCCTTAGCGCGTTTTGCCCCCAGTGAGATTTGCGAGTTGGCGCGGTCGCTGGATGTTGTCGTCAGGGCCCTGGCAAATGAGGCGCTGGCTCAATTTCCTACCTCTGCACTGATCGGATTGCTTAGCGATCCGGTTGATTCGGATATAGCCCGTGACGCGCTGCGGCGGCAGGCGCTGGACTATGGCTCTGAAGAAGCTCGCCAGATTGTGAACGCCCTGGATCAGATCAATATGAACCAGGACGACCTGTAAGTGGTTCAAGTAAAGCGACGGTTGGACTCAAACTACTAGATTTTCCATATATCATTTGACATGTCTCATTGGTCATTGCCTGCGAACACGCTGCCTTCAATGACAAATGAAAACTGAGAAATGATATATGGAAAATCTTTTTTTGTGTTTAGAGAGACTGAAGAAAAGTCTTGACCGCTAGGCTGCTGCCTTCTCACCAATCTCGCGCAATCGAGCCACCACCTGGTCGATCAACCAATTCGGGGTTGACGCGCCAGCGGTTACGCCCACTCGGCTGGTATTTTGCAGATCGGCGGGATTGATTTCGGCGGGTGTCTCTATCAGGAAACTGTGCTGACACTGTTCCTGACAAACGGCCAGCAGCTTGACGCTGTTTGAGGAATGGCGTCCACCAATTACATAGAAAACATCTACCTGTCCGGCGAGAGCGCGGGCTGCGTCCTGCCGATCTCGGGTAGCGGAACAGATTGTATTTACTACTTGCGGCTCTGCGTCGGCATTCGCCCGAACCGCATCGGCCACCTCTAAAAACGTCTGCAACTTAATCGTCGTTTGTGAAACTACCAGCGGGGCGCGCAATTTCGGCAGCGAAGCAACTTCGCTCGCGTCGCGCACGACATAGGTATTCTCCGGGGCATAACCCACCACCCCAATCATTTCAGGGTGATCGGGATTACCTGCAACCACGACGTCCCGGCCATCTTTCGCCGCACGCTCAGCCAGGTGTTGGACCCTGGTCACAAACGGACAGGTGGCGTCAATGACCTGTGCGGCCCGACTTTCAAGATCACGCTGCACCTGTGGAGTAACTCCATGCGCGCGAATGACAGCAATCGTATCGCCGTCGGCCTCAAATGGCGCGTCAATCGTCGATACCCCTAACTCACCCAGACGCTCCATCTCCTGGGCATTGTGAATTAAAGGTCCCAGTGAACGAATCGGACGCACACCTTCGTCAAGTGCATCTTCCACCATTTCAACGGCGCGTTCTACGCCGAAACAGAACCCGTATTCCTGAGCTAATAGGACTTCCATCGTTTTCGTCAAACCAATCGATTAGATCGCGCAACCCTGCGCAATCGATTTAAATTACGTCGGCGCGTTGAATGCTACTGGCCGTCGCAAGCTAACAGCTCGCTTTACATTCAGTTTACCGGCTCAGGGGCGCCTTCCGCCTTGGCCCGGTTACACTTCGCTTCCCATTCTTCGCGCAATTTGTCACCGCCAGAAACTCGCGCATCCACCCATTCAATGTCCCTCTCAATGAACGAACGAATCGTACTCAGGAACGACTTCTTCAAGTCGCCGAGATTATGGGCGATGTCCTTCGGCAAAATTGCATACGACGCATCTCCCAAATAACGCAGCGCATCGCATAACTCGTTCATGACATTCGCTGCCGAATTGTCGCTTGATGACTCTGAACTCTGTCCCGACTCTGTTGTTTCCTGCATGACTATAGTGCCTCCCAAATGTAAACCGCGGTTGATTCCTTACGGCGTCCCGTATCTTAGCACTAGTCAAATACGACCGCACGGCCTGACTCGTTCCATCAGTATTATCCAAATGGAGCTGTTCAGGGCCGAATGCCGCAGCGGTGCCTGAACTTGGCCAAAGATCCCATCATTTGGGGCGTGATTGTCGTCAGAGTATTATGGCTGCCAGTCAAACAACGAAGGATGCTGGTAACACTTAGGGACCCTTGCCCGCTAAATTGGCGCGTCGGCCGACCCAGATCAGTGAGCCCTTATAAGAAGACAGAGCCTGGTAGGATCGCCAGGACCGCAGCCTCGATGATGAGGAAATCTCCATTATTCATTGCGGTTTCACTCATTGTCAGCTTACCCCTGGTGGTGGCTTCCGGGCAGAAGCCCGCGGCTGAAAAGTTCAAACACGCGATCGAAAGATCGGAAGACTCAGCTCGTCTGATGTCGCTGCTGGCTGAACCCAGCAGCGGTTTCCCAAAAGGGTTGATTGACAAGGCCCAACTCGTCGCAGTCTTCCCTCGTGCGAGCAAGCAAGAGGTATTGGTAAGGCGATTTCTGCAGGGCTACGGAGTAATTAGTGTGAGGCAGGAAAACGGTTGGTCACTACCGGCCTTCTATCAGTTCACGGCGGCACCACGAAAGTTTAGCGGCAGCTCCGAGGAAACCCTGGGACTGGTTCTGTTATTCATGAACCAGGATGCCGCATCATGGTTTGAAAAGGACAAGTCTAAATTCAAGGGCGGCACCCTCGGTCCGGTTGGCGACGTTACCAAAGAGCAACTTGCGCAAATGGCCGGCGCCCAGATTGTCGCTTACACCTATTACAACGGAACGTTGAACGGAAATAAGATTGATCCGGACTTCTTCAAAGACTTCATTCTGGATCAAGACAATAACATCAACCTGCCCCTATTCGGTGTGAAGGGCCACGAAGTGTTAGCGGGTAAGCATATCGATTCGACTTCGGTTCCATTCGGTATCTCGGCTTTTCGGGAAGCGCTGCAAAAATATTGGCCCGCTCGATGAATCCATTTCACCACTTCGATTGAATTTGGAACTCTATCGCACCACGCGTATCATCACCACGATGCTCGGCACCCTTAAAGATTCGTACCACCGTCCGATCCGCGATCTGCGCGTGTCGCTAACCGACCGCTGCAACTTTCGCTGCTTCTATTGTCTTCCGCATGGCGAGCCGCCGATTGCCCCGAAAGAGCAAATGCTCTCCTACGAAGAGATCGATTACGTTTGCGAGATCTTCGTCTCGATGGGTATTCAGAAGATCCGTTTGACTGGCGGCGAACCAATGATGCGGCGCGACATCGAGACGATCATTGAGAAACTCTCTAAACTGAAATCGCGCCTCCCCTCCGACCCACTCCAGTCTGTCGGACCGATCGGGCTCATTGATTTGGCCTTAACTACGAACGGCTATTTTCTACCCGACCGTGCCCAGGGCTTAAAAGATGCCGGACTTGATCGCATCACCATCAGCGTCGACAGTCTGAAGCGTGACACCTTTAAGCAAATGACCGGCGTTGACGTGCTTGACCGAGTTCTCCAGGGCATCGAGGCGGCCAAGCAATCCGGCCTCCAGCCAATCAAGATCAATGCCGTCATCGTCCGGGGCTACAATGAAGACGAGGTGGCCGACTTCGCTGCCTTTGCGCGCGAACATGACGTCAAGATGCGTTTCATCGAATTCATGCCGCTTGACTCCGGCCATGACTGGTCACGTGAGGATGTGGTTTCGGGCCGCGAAATTCGTGAGCGCATAAACGAGCAGTTTCCGCTAACCCCGATCGATGTCGCGCGTGGATCAGAGACGTCTTCACGTTACCGATTCAGTGACGGCGCGCCGGGAGAAATCGGTATCATTGCGCCCGTAACCGAACCTTTCTGCGGCGCTTGCTCGCGCATCCGGCTCACGGCCGACGGCCAGATTCGCACCTGCCTTTTCTCAACTGTCGAGCACTCGCTGCGTGATGTTGTTCGCCGCGGCGCCACGCGCAGAGAGATCACAGATTTCATTGAAGCCGTAGTGATGAAAAAAGAACCGCGGCACTATATCAATGAACCGGCTTTCGTTACGCCATCCCGCTCGATGAGTTTTATCGGTGGTTGAATCTGAAGGACTTCCCCTTGTCCAAAGCTAACGACCTACTCGGCCAAATCTTCATTGTTATCTTCTTGGTCCTCATGGCGGGCATCCCTCTCGCAATTCTGATATTCGGCATTTTGAACTTCGTGCGCGCTGTCACACGTCACGTCACTATTGTCATGCAGGTATTAGCCTCGATATTGATCTGGGTCTTCCTGACGTATGCGATCGTCATGATTTTTATCGTGGTGATTTACTCAATGCCATATCCGCTCTCGCCGGCTAACGAATGGAAAAGCACGGGATTCTTCATTGCGGGATGTTTCTTCTACGCGGTCGCGGGCGCCGCGTTGATCTATTGGACCAAACGCCAGCGACAGTTGTCGGGCCCAGCACCAATCGACACCGCAGCAGTTTAGCGTTTAAGCTCAAACCTGGATCTTCGCAGCGCGGCTAGGCCGGTCGCAATCCAGCAGTGCCTTGGCTCCACGGGAGCGAAACGCTTCTGGCTCCAGGGGAACGCCCAAGGCCCAGGACTGTGTGAAAACTGTGGGTTCTTAGCGCCAAAGGCGCGAAATGTGACAGCCTGGGCCATCGGCCCAGGTAGACTCGCCTAAAGACTCCCAGCGCTGAAGGCGCGAAATGAGGGTGGACTTAGCGGAATCCCGAGGATCTTCAGTCGAGACTTGTTATTTCGCGCCTTCAGCGCTTCCGGATTGTTATGACCTTACCCAGGGCGTTGCCCTGGGCTATCACATTGCGCGCCCTTGGCGCTGAGAACCAGGAGTTTCGCAGTCTCTACCTCGAGGTGGTACTGACCTCATTGCCTTCCGAGTAAGTGGCAGGCAATCGGCGCTTTCTGAGCAACACTCTAACGGAGCACTACCTGAAGTTCAGCCCAGTCCATCATCAACGTCAATTAAAACTCCTTCAGGAGGAATCACTCGATGAACCCGAAACGTTTGGTAGCCCGTCTGCTAATCGCGATTTGTTATCTGACGCCCGGTGTGTTTGCTCCAGCGCTGCTGGCCCAGGAAAAGCCTTCAGCGCCAGAAGCAGAAAAGCAGTCGGCAACCAAAGCGGCTCCCGAACCCCGGGCGAAGGACGGCAAGAGGTTGCTGACCGCGCTCGATCTGATGAAGGTTGCCGGCGTTGGCGGCGCCAAATTATCGCCAGATGGCACCCGCGTGGCTTACACCGTCAGCGAAACAAAGATGGAGAAGGACAAAGAGTGGAAGACGGTAACGAACGTTTGGGTGGTGCCGGTCAGCGGCGGGAAATCGCGACAGTATACGCGTGGTGAAAAGAACTCTAGTGCGCCTGAATGGTCGCCGGACGGGCGTCAGTTGGCTTTCCTGACCGACCGCGAAAAAGATGGCGAGCGCCAGGTCTGGATGATGATGGCCGACGGTGGTGAGGCGTGGGCCGTGACCACGCATAAAGGCGGTGTTAGCGGCTTCAAGTTTTCGCCGGATGGGAAATCGCTGTTGCTAAGCGCTGCGGATCAACCGTCAAAAGATGAGGAAGATCGGAAGAAGGTCAAAGACGATACTTTGGTTATTGACCGCGACATCCGGATGACTCACTTGTGGCGCTGGGACATCGACAAGAAGGAAGGGAAACGCTTGACTGAAGGCAGCTTCACGGTCAGCGATCCGCAATGGTCGCCGGATGGGACCCGCGTCAGCTACACCGCGCGGCCGACGCCGCGAGCGGACGACGGGAGTTTGAGTGACCTCTGGGTCTTGACGATTGCCGGGGCCGAAAAGAAGAAGCTGATCAGCGACGCAGGTCAGACAGATTCAGCGCGTTGGTCACCTGATGGGAAGTGGATAGCCTACACCGGAGGACCTGACACCAGCGGCGGCGTAACCCAGACGAATCTTTATGTAGTTCCTGCTGCCGGCGGCACTCCAAAACAGTTGGCGTCAAAGTTTGAACTAAACGTGGGCACGCCGGTTTGGTCGCGCGACGGTCGCAGGATCTACTTCACCGCGAACGTGCTCGAAGCAATTGAGATTTACTCTAGCGATGTGGCTACCGGAGAAGTACGCCAGATTTCGAAACGCGGATCGGTCACCGGCATTACCGACTTCACTCCTGATGGCAAGATGTTTGTCGGTACGCTTTCCGGGCCCGGACAACCGAGCGAAGTGTTCAAGTCAAACGCGACCTTTACTTCGTTTGACACGATCACCGACCACAATGCCTGGTTGAAAGACTATGCGGTGGCTGAAACGGAAGTAGTTAAGTGGAAGAGCAAAGACGGCATGGAGATCGAAGGCCTGCTGACGAAGCCGGTGGGATACGAGACGGGAAAGAAAGTGCCTTTCCTGCTCAATCCACACGGCGGCCCGACCGGAGCCTCCATTAACAACTTCAACGGAACCGTCCAGGTCTTAGCCGCGAATGGCTTCGCCGTGCTACAACCAAATTTCCGTGGATCTACGGGAAAGAGTCTCGCCTTCGCCCAGGCAAACAAGAACACCTGGGGCAAAGGTGATTACGAAGATTGCATGACCGGCGTCGACGCGATGATAACGACGGGGGTGGCCGATCCTGACCGATTGGGCGCTTTTGGCTGGTCTTACGGCGGCTACATGACGTTTTGGATCCTGACGCAAACCGATCGCTTCAAAGCCGTGTCGCCGGGCGCCGGACTCGCGAACATCTACTCGATGTATTCCCAAAATGACATCCAGCGTTATTTGCGTTGGTTCTATTCAGATAAGGCACCCTGGGATGCCACCGAGCTTTACTGGGGTCGTTCGCCGATGGCCCACGTCAAAAACGTGAAGACTCCGACGATGATCATGCACGGTCAGGTGGATACGCGCGTGCCGATTGCGCAGGCGCAGGAGTTTTATATGGCCCTGAAGGAGATGAAGGTGCCGGTAGAGTTTGTGGTCTACCCGCGCGAGAACCACGGCTTTACTGAGCCACGTCACCAGATGGACCGCGTGCGACGCTATGTATGGTTTTTCGCGAAGTATCTTAAGGCCCCGGTCGTCACTGAACCAGCGGCGGAATAACGCAAACTATTTGGAGTGCGCTGACCTGTCAGCGCTTTGGTCTTCTGCGACCTGTCGCAGGCGTCATAGCACTCAGCAAGAATGCCGCTGGTCATAGCGAGGACTACGGCGACAGGTCGCCGAAGACCAAAGCGGTAACAGGTTACCGCACTCCAAAAGACTGCCGGGTTACGCCTGCATCGCCTTGATGTCATCCAGCAGCACGCGCTCGTGGCCTTCCGGATTAACCTTCTCGTAGGTCTTGCGCAGCGTGCCTTCCGGATCGATCACGAAAGAGGTGCGGTTCCAGTACATCGTGCCTTTATATTCGCTTTGCTCCACGCCGGCGGCCGACAGCAGTTCTTTATTCGGATCGGCCAGCAGGTCAATCGTAAACCCAAACTTATTACAGAAGTCTTTGTGTGACGCCACATCGTCCGCGCTGACGCCCACCACCTCAATCCCGGCCTCGTCAAACTCCTGCTTCGTCGCCGTAAACGATTTGCCCTGGATCGTGCAACCGGGCGTGTCGTCCTTTGGATACACATAAACCACCAGCCACTTGCCGGCAAAGTCATTCAGCTTCACGGTCTTCCCGTCCTGGTTCTGCAAACTAAAATCCGGAAAACGCTTTCCTGTTTCTGCTGCCATTTGAATTTCCTTTCAGACCACACTCACTAAACTTGTTACTTATCGAGGATATCATCGACGCTCTCATCTGGCGATTTGCCTCGGAGTATCCGCAGATTACGCAGATTCCACTAATTTTTCTCGACGGCTAAGAAGCAGGGGTTCTTATTTAAAGATCCATTCAAGCAAGCCGATGTGTTTCTCCTAATCTGCGGAATCTGTGGATACCTTCCGTTCTTGTGACCCGCCCATAACTTCGGCTTTGAACTTCTGCTTTTTGGTCACGCCGCTTTCTTTACAACGGGACGTTTGGGTTTTGGCCGGTGCCTGGGTTGCGGCTTGGGCTGCGCCGGATCGGCAGGTGTCGCCGGCGGCAATGGTGGCATATCTGCCTTGGCGAAACGCGGCAAAAGCTCGTCGCGCATGGCCAGCTGATAAACACTCCAGGCAACGGTCACCGCATTTTTCTTCACGTCATCTTCGATGATGCGTTCGTATGTATCCAGATTCGTGTGCCACGTGTGCGAGTTGTATTCGATCGGATCCTGGCCCATACCAATACCAGGCAAGCCCGCCTGACTAAAAGATGTGTTATCCGAACCGCCGAGGCTGCGGCTGCGCGATGCTATCGCCCCAACTACGCCATCTCCCTTAAACGGTTCGAGGATCTTCCGCAGGATACTCGCCGCTTCCGGCGGACCAAAAACTCCAGCGCCCCGCGTCCGTCCCGTCCCTGAATCGATATTGAAATAGCCACCAAACTTTTGATAAGCCGGTTTGGGGTTCTCGAAAGAGCCAAAATGCTCCTTAACGTAGGCCTGCGATCCCAACAGGCCTTGTTCCTCGCCACTCCAAAGCGCCACCCTGATGGTCCGTCGCGGCCTTAGCCCCAGCGTCTGCAGAATTCGCGCAGCTTCCATCATGATCGCGCACCCGATCGCGTTGTCAGTCGCGCCCGTGGCTGCATGCCAGGAATCGAGATGACCGCCGAGCATGATCACTTCATCCGCTTTGTCCGTTCCCGGAATCTCAGCCACGGTGTTGTATGAAGTCTTACCTTCGGGGTAAGCGCGGTTGACGATGTCAAATTCCAGCGTCACCAAAGTTCCGTCGGCGAGGATGCGCGTGATGCGACCGTAGTCCTCATTGCTCATGACAATCGTCGGCAGGACCTTGTTAACGTCGAAGGTGCGATTATTGAAAGCTCGAATCTGGCGAAACTCGCGGCCGGCATCATTAACACGGATCCGGGCGCCGTTCTGCTTTAGAAATATGTCGACTTGTTCGTCAATTTGTCTGGCGGTAAGCGGCTTAGGGGCGCCCGGCGCCGGGGTAGGAGTGGGCGACGGCGTGGGAAACACAAACGGTCGGGAATTTGGACCATAGCGTTGCGCCGCCTGTTCATCGGTCTGCCGCTTCGCCGGTGGATTCAGGTTAACCGGCAAGGTGGTGTGTTTACCAACCATCACTATCCGGCCTCGCACATTTGCCTTCTCTTTTTCGAAGAAAGCAGTTAACTGAACCTGAGACGGTCGCTCGGGCAAGATCAGTTGATGAGCGTTTGCACGCACGCCGCCCCGCGTGCCTGGAGTCCATGCCAGCACTTCGCAGGAAAGCACGTCTTTCACTGGAGAGATGAGGTGGGCCGTCAGACGCTCATTGAGCCAACCTGGATGACCAAAGGCCCAGGGTTCGAGATGAGCATTCTGCAGTCCCCAATCACTCATCTGCTTGATGGCCCACTCCGCCGAGCGTTTATGATTCGGCGATCCGGTCAGGCGTGGTCCATAAACATCCGTCAGCATGTGCATCGTCTTCATGATCTGCGAATGCTCCATGCCTTCCTTGCGGATGCGGTCGCGAATGGCGCTGTCGCTCTCTGAAGTTTGGGCGATCAAAGGTAGGGCAAATAGCGAGAGAATCAGGGACAGAGCAATAGCGCGTCGTCTCAGCATTCGATTTATCTCCGGAGTATTTAGGGGTGATTGCGAACCGGGGAATTATACCGGCACCCGCGTCGGATTAGTTAGCGGACACCACTGAAGGTGATGCTTATTTGAGTGTTGCCTATAAGAGAGGGCCGAAGTCAAATGGAGGTCAGTACCACCTCGCGGTAGCGGGTGGGTCCCTTCCCAAAGATGTCGATGGGCAAAAGCACAATTCGTTCGACGACCCCTCGAAC
>JANNJZ010000413.1:0-2572 GCA_031396065.1 Pyrinomonadaceae bacterium
CCGTACCCAGGTCATTACACCTGGTGCTACATGGAGCTTTCGCCACTCATGAGCGGTACCTATAGGCTTTAGGGGGTTCCCGAACAGTTTGATGGTGTTGCCTGTTGTATGCTTGACAATGGCAATACAACTCTGACTAGCAGTGAGTATTCAGGTGCAAGGTACGAGGCAATGTGTCCTTTACCTTCACTCCCATACTGTCCACCAATCAAGACATCAACTAGCCTCGCGTGATGACTTGAATAAAGCCCTAAGTAGGTCGCTGCCTTAGCCAATACATCCTCTTTTCGACACAACTTGGTGTTAATCACGACATCAGCAGCATTCTCTAGATTTTGGACGCGAGCCTCGGTTACGTTCTTTCTTGCATCGGAAAAGGAGGCGAGTTCTTTTAGGCCGCTGTCTCGATGTCGATACCTACGACTTAAAACCTCGGTGGGAGTTTGCAAGTGGATATGTAGCACTGAGAATCCGTAGGCTTTACGAATGGCTTTGATCTGTTGGAGGATTCTTACGGCGTCGACCAAAACAATTGTTTCCGGCTCGGAGGGCCCTAAGCGAACTAATAAATGTTGCAAGGCATCGCGAACCCACTCACCATTTGTTTCCTGATCCAACCTATCCCCGAAATCCTGCATAGCCTTGCGTTCGGCCGGAAGGTCCTTGCCCGTCTTCCTCCGCGCCAGCTCTCGGATGACTTCCTTTGTCTTCAGAACTTCGATTTGTTGAAATCGGGTACGCAGGAGATCGCTCATCGTCGTCTTTCCTGATGAAATGCTCCCTGAAATGAGAACTATCTGCTTCGGCACTTCGTCGTCCCCTTCGAATGCTCCAATTAGAAAAGGCGCGGTGGCTGCTGCAGCACGACCGGTTCCGCATCAGGTAACTCATAAACCGTCACTGATATACCCCTCCTACAAACGACTTCATCAATTATTTCTTTGACAATTTCCCACGATCCTTTTGACTCGCCTGATCCGATTTTGGGCATATGTAAGGAAGCATTTCTTTCTATCGCTACTTCGGTTAATTTTTCTAGGGCCTCGGCAATTGCGCGATACCGAATCCTAGGTTTAGGCGAAGGGCCATAGCCATGTTGGCCAATAATGCTCGCGAGAAACAGTGAGGGTTCGATATCACAGATGTGCAATGCTCCTAGTCGAGAGTCTGAACTGGAAGCATCAAACCATTCTGTAAATCTTGCCTGTACTTCAGGCCACAACTTACGGGCATTCCTCGCAAAGCCAGCGCCCCAAGTTCGAGCGCGATCATTGACGAGTTGAACAATGATTCGGTTACCGCCACCTCTTGGCTTAAGGGCGCTACCCTTTATTACATTGATTTTGGCCAAATCCTGAGGTTGCTCGATCAAAGGAGACGCGATACCCAGTACACGAGGGAAGGACTCACCAGGGTAAGGTGGTATCCCAATGTACTCCACTGACCATTCCCCGTATGACGCAAACCACTTCTCGGATGTCTTAACAGTTGTATAGCCAATAGCAGTGCATTCGTGGGCTTTGGTGGTTTTCGGTAGCGGAAACCCGCGCCTTATCTTTTGCTGCCAAGAGCGTGACGAAACTGCGTAGTCAATTACATAACGAGCGCTGGAGTCTCTACGTGCCGCAAATGCTAAACAAGGGCGATTTGTAAGATCAGTCAATCTCCACAGTACTGCCTCTGAAGACACTTCGAACTTCTTCCTTAGACTTCCGACCACGTTGACGGTTACTTCATCGGTCTCTTCTTTTTTTAGAGTGCCAAATGGCATTAAGATTTCTGAAGCAGCGATGTTACAGAGTGATTCTAGTTGCCAATTATCTGGTGTCATGTGCTCATGAAAGCCTCGGTGCCTAACAGCCTGAGCACAGTCCGGAAATAAAGTGTGGGCAATTTCGTGTGCTATTGAATATCTGATTCTCGCACGGGGCCTGCCAGGATTGAATTCTGTTGTAAAAGTACCTGCAGCATTCGCGGTCGTACGCGCATCAACAACACCTTGAGAAGGAACCAACCGTATCCTTCGCATCTCAGCTAATGTAAACGGATCATAAGGTGGGCCGGACCAACCGTTTTCGAGTGCCTCTAAAACAACGTTGCGGGCTCGTTCAGTGATAACTCTAAGTGGATCGTGGTTTCCTGCCAGCAAGATAACCGAACGATTGGTCCAATCGATGGCAGGTTTGTCGGACGCGGAAGGCTCTTCCGACTTAGCTAGTCGGTGTCGCAGCGTTTTTGGATCCGCAAGTGAACCAGGCAATTCAAAGTAAGTGTTACCCAGCAACTTCTCGGCTGCTTCAACTTCAGCTGGCGTCGTCGGCATTAGCCAAGCTTTGCGACGCATCAACAGATCAAGATCTTGCTCTAATTCCTGATCACTCAGTGGCCGTCTCTTGTCGGATTTACTCATAGCAATTGGACTCTATTCTTTATCGTTCTCGATATGAGACTCAACATACGCTCTTAACTTAGCCATGCCGCGCTCGCGAATCTTACGGACGTTGTCAGGAGTTATTGTGAGAGACGTTGTCAGATCAGTCATTACCGTGTGTGGTAATTTTCCCTTCGCTCC
>JANNJZ010000456.1:0-7985 GCA_031396065.1 Pyrinomonadaceae bacterium
GGCCGCGCACCGGACAAAGACCGGCGCCAGGTTTTCCCAGCTGGCCGCGCAGTAACATCAGATTCACGATCTCCTGAATGTTGGCTACAGCGTTTTTGTGCTGCGTCAGGCCCATGGCCCAACAGAAAATGGTGCGCTCCGTTTCAATGAAAATCTTTGCCGCCGCTTCAATCTCTTCTCTGGAAACACCTCCTTGCTCGACAATCTCACCCCAGTCAACATGGCGAAGCGCGGTCGCAAATTCGGCAAACCCGGTCGTGTGGCGGTTAATGAATTCGTGGTCCAACACGGGGGCCGTGCCGAGCTCCTCTGTGTGGAGAACTGCCTTCATGATGCCCTTCAGCAACGCGACATCACCATTGATGCGAACCTGGAGAAACAGATCGGCCAGCGTGGTTCCAGCCCCCAGCCAGCCTAAAACATTCTGCGGGTGCT
The DNA here is from genome assembly GCA_031396065.1 of Pyrinomonadaceae bacterium. Classification (GTDB taxonomy): domain Bacteria; phylum Acidobacteriota; class Blastocatellia; order Pyrinomonadales; family Pyrinomonadaceae; genus PSRF01. The sequence goes on from JANNJZ010000456.1 coordinate 436, forward strand.
TAAACTGGGTCATGCCAACTTCGGGAAGCGGATTTATATGGACCAACTTGCAACCGTTCAGCTTGGCCTTTTCGAGCGCACTCAGCATTCGCGGGTGATTGGTGCCGGGATTTTGGCCGATGACAAATATGGCCTGGGCCAGATTAAAGTCGGCGAGCGTCACCGTGCCCTTACCGACGCCAATTGTTTCACCCAAGGCGGAGCCGCTGGATTCGTGGCACATGTTTGAGCAGTCAGGCAGATTATTTGTCCCAAACAGCCGAACGAAAAGCTGGTAGAGAAAGGCGGCTTCATTACTCGTGCGGCCCGAGGTGTAGAAGATTGCTTCGTCCGGTGTCGCTAACGAGTTGAGTTCTCGCGCGATCAGGGAAAACGCTTCGTCCCAGCCAATTGGTTCGTAGTGGGTGGCGTTCTGGCGAAGCACCATCGGGTGAGTGATTCGGCCTTGTTTACCGAGCCAGTGGTCCGACTGGCTGGCAAGATCTGCAACGCTCCACTTCCGGAAGAACTCCGGTGTGACACGTTTGGTGGTGGCTTCATCGGCAACATGCTTGGCGCCATTCTCACAAAACTCAGCGTGCGACCGTTCCTGGTCGGGTTCGGGCCACGCACAACCGGGGCAATCAAACCCGTCCTTTTGGTTAACCTTCAGAAGCGTGCGGACTCCCCGCCCCACGCCCATTTCCCTCCAGGCTGTCTTCGTCGTAGCAATGATTGATGGAATGCCGCCGGCCGCTTTGCCAATCGGCTTTATCTGGACGAGAGGGGATTCTTCAGGCGACTCGGGTGACAAGGCGCTGGGCAGAGTTGCTGGTGGTTCTTGTTCCTGCATGTTTCGTACTAGTGGTTAAGTTATTGCCAATTGTATTTGTTCGGCTGGAGTTTACAAAACGCGACCCTGGATGGAACCGTCCGCCACGCGGTAGCAAGCTCTGAGCAGGGATCTTCGATGCGTAACGTCGATAAGAAGTTAACCCGGTTTTTCACAGGCGGGAAAGATAAATGGACCTGTTGGCATCTCAAAGCGACGCCTCAAATTGGTGCCGGTTCAACGGTCGCCAGGCGACAGGTAATCCAATGAATCCCTCCCGGCCTTGAAAGGCCGGGCTAAATTCATACCGGCGCACCGCGCCGAAGATACTAAATCCGAGTTTCCTTTAGTTTGTCGTCGCTCGATTTTTCTCGTCGCTTAGATGGCGCACACATCGGCAAACTAAAAGTGGGTCGAACATCCAGATGCAATCTAAAAATTTGACTTGCCCCTGCGTTTAGCTTAAAAGCTTCTTCTCCACTTGAAATCAAATCTATAACATTGCTTGTCTAACTCGAGGAAAACCCGATGATTCGCTTACTCCTACGTTGTCTCACAGCGTCAGTCTTGTTCATTACCTTGTGTACCGCTATTTGCGCCCAGGTAAAACCAGGACGTGACCCCAACCAACCCATAGACGAGGAGTACACCAGAAAGATTAAGGAGTACACGACGGAACCATTCTTCAATTCCCCGTTGACGGATTATTTGCCGGCCTCTCCTCAGGTGCCTACGCCAAAGGCGGTGTTAGGCGATGTTGCCGGAGCGCCCGGCAAGCTGCCATATGCGGAAGAGGTCTATCGCTACATGCGCATGCTCGAGAAAGCCAGTCCGCGCGTCAAAGTCTTTTCCATTGGTACAACTGAAGAAGGCCGGGAGATGATTGCGGTGGCCGTAGCTTCGGAGCAACTTATGGCGCGACTTGAAGAGAATCGCGCCAGGTTGACCAAGCTCGCCGATCCGCGCTCCATCAATCTTGATGACAATGAGGCGGACAAACTAGTCGCCGATTCTTTTCCGATCTATTACATCACCGGAACCATACATTCGACTGAGACGGGTTCGCCGACTGCCTTAATGGAACTCGCCTATCGCCTCGTGGTTGATGAAAGTCCGTACGTTAAGTCTATCCGGGACAATGTAGTAACCCTGATTACACCGGTCGTGGAAGTTGATGGCCGCAACCGGATGGTCGATGTCTATAACTGGCACCTGGCCCATCCGAAGGAAAACTGGCCTGCACTCGTTTACTGGGGCCATTACGTCGCCCACGACAACAATCGCGATGCCATCGGTCTGTCGCTAAAGCTCACCCGCAACGTGCTCAACACTTATCTCACCTGGAAGCCACAGGTGCTTCACGATCTGCACGAGTCAGTGGCCTATCTCTACGACAATACAGTTGGTGATGGTCCATATAATGCCTGGGTAGATCCAATCCTGACGGACGAATGGCAGATGATCGGGTGGAACAACGTTTCTGAGATGACCAAGTTTGGGATGCCCGGCGTATTTGCGCATGGAAACTTTGACACCTGGTCGCCTGGCTATCTGATGTTTATTGCGGCGACTCATAACGGCATCAGCCGTCTCTACGAAACCTTTGGCAATGCCGGCGCCGATACCGTCGAACGCACGCTTTCGCCAAGCGAGTATCAGCGCACCTGGTATAAGCAAAATCCGCCCCTACCAAAAGCCAAATGGTCGCAGCGCAACAATAATAATTACCAGCAGACGGCGCTCCTGACTACGCTTAAGTATTTCAGTAGTAACACCAAGTTGTTTCTGAAGAACTTTTACCTCAAGAGCAAGCGGTCAGTGGAGAAGCCTAAGAATGAGGGTCCAGCCGCTTACGTCTTTCCGAGCGATGATCCACGACTCGGAAACCAGGCCGAGTTGCTTCGCACACTCCAGGCGCAAGGCTGCGAAATTCACCGAGCGACTGCGCCGTTCACGGTTTCAATGAAAGCGAAAAAGAAACCGGCAGCTCCGCCGGCAGCCACCGGCTCACCAGCGGCGGAAACGGGTCCTGCAGCAGCGGGATCTCCTTCACCTTCTCCCGCCCCAAAGACTGAAGCCCGAACCTTCCCTGCCGGTAGCTACATCGTGCGGATGGACCAGCCCTATAGCCGCATCGCTGACGCCGTGCTTGATTACCAGTACTGGTCGCCAAACGATCCGCAGCAGGACGTCTACGACGATACTGGATGGACGATGGGTGAACTCGGCAACGTTCAGGTCGTGCGGGTGACCGATGTGAAAATGTTAACCGCACCAATGGACCGCATTAGTGCAGAGGTAAAGACTACTGGCGGAATAGTGGGTAGCGGCGGATCAGCTTATGTGGTCAACCACAACGCGGACAACAATCTCGTTGCACTGCGTTATCGCTTGAAAGATGTGGCCATGGAAGCCGCCGAGGAACCGTTCGAGGCGGCCGGCCGGAAATTCAATCGAGGCTCCTTCATCATCCGCAAGGCGCCGGCGGCCGAACTCCGGCAAGCGGCAACCGACCTTGGGATACCGGTTTATTCCGTTGACACTGTCCCTGTCGTCAAAACGCATCCGGCCAGGGCCGCGCGAATCGCGCTAATGCACACATGGCTCAGCACGCAGGACGAAGGTTGGTGGCGGATCGCGCTGGATCAGTTACGGATACCCTACGCCTACATCAGCACCCAGGATGCCGCGAAAGATCCTGAGCTAAGACGGAAATTTGACGTAATCATTTTTGCCCCGGTCGGCAGCGGGACTAATACGATCATCAACGGTTTGCCGATGTGGGGAAATGCCCTGCCCTGGAAGACCACCGAACTGACGCCCAATCTCGGCAAGATTGACTCGACCGATGACATGCGCCCGGGACTCGGCTACTCCGGATTGATGAATTTGCAAAAGTTTACTCAGGAGGGCGGACTCTTTATCGGAGTGATGGATACCGCCGAACTTGCCGTCACGGCCGGTTTCACTCCCGGCCTTTCCATCGCGCGGCAGCAAAGGCTGAAGGCTATCGGCGTCGTGCTGCGTTCGAAAGTTGTTGATGCGACAAGTCCCATCGCCTATGGCTATGGTGACTCGCTAGCAATCTATACGCTGAATGGTCCAATCTTCAATCTTAGCAACACAGTCGGCGGTGGTGGTGGACGGCAGCGGTCAGCATCGCGAACCAGCGGGCGCGGCACTCCTGACGATCCGGACACAGTGCAAGGCCGCCCGCCTGTCGAAGCACCGGAAATGCCCACCGCCGAAGTTTGGCAAGCGATGCCATTGACTGATGAGCAGCGGCGCAACGCGACTCGCGTTATTCCGCCGGCGATGCGCCCGCGCGTCGTGTTCCGTTACGCAGACAATAAGGAACTGTTTGTCTCGGGCTTGTTGGATGGCGGTGACGAGATTGCCCAACACGCAATGGTCGTGGACGTTCCTTCAGGCCAGGGTCACATCGTGGTGTTCTCAAACAACCCAATCTGGCGGGGACAGACGAAGGGCAGTTACTTCCAGGTGTTCAATGCAATTATGAACTTCGATAACTTGAATGCGGGAAGGAAGCTTGACGAGAAGTGATCGGTTATCCGCAGATTACGCAGATTAGCAGATTCAAACTACGATGGGTGTTAATAAGGTCCGCTAAAGTGAGTTAGAATCTCGCCGAGGTAATAATGAGTACGAGGCTTGAAAGACTCAGACGAAGTCCGCACCATTACCAATGAAGAAATGCAAAAACGGATAAAGACTTGGCAGAAATAAACTGCGTGAGTCTGAGCTTATGTTAACTCCTCCACCTGCCGAACAATCTCATGGAGCAGTTCACGTTTGACATGCATGGTCGAACGAACGGGCAGCGCATGCAACACATTGAGAATCTCTTCCGGTGTTCGTTGTCGACGACGTACAGCGCGTAGCAACACTCCGAGTGTGCCATGCGCGGGAACTTGGAGCGTCCGCGCCGCGAGCTTGGCAGCAGTATCATCAGTCAACAACATGTCGGCGCGTAACTCCTGCGCCAATTGCAGCGCCTGAGCCTCACCTGCATGCAAAGCCAGCAAACGATGTAGCGAGATTAATTCGGCAGAGAGTTCTTCGCGGGGTTTAAGTCTCTCGAGTCGGATCGTTTTCTGGTCGAGTGCGGTTGGGCGATGATGCTCTACCTCGCGCCACACTACATTAGGAACGACCACCCGTGAGAAGTCTCCAAGGAGATCGAGGCAATCTAACTGATCGAGATGGATAAGCGGACCGGCATCGCACACGACCAACAGAGTCGGTCCATCATTCAGCACCGTTCAATCCCCACTCTACGTCTTCGCGAATGAAGGTTTCCGATAGTTGCGAGGAATGAGATTCGAGGTATCGTCGCAGCGCTTCAGCCAGCAGTTCATTTACATCTGTGGCCCAGCCTTCTTCCACAAAGGCCCGCGCCTGCGCCAGTAGTTCAGGCGGTAACTCAGCTTGGATCGCGGTGCTCATGCGCTCAGGATAGCATACCTGCAAGGGTTTCTCGTCGCGCTTCGGGGCAGTAGCCAGACCGTCAAGTAGGGCTCCGCACATACATTCACCGCATGAACTTGCGGCGGATGGCGAGCGCGAGAAGGGCAGCCTGAACCGGTCCCAGGATCGTTTCGAGAAGAACAACCGTTGAATCGTAATCTACACCTCGTCCCATGCTCTTTCCAAGCAGCTAAACCAAAACAGGTTCTATCTCATCAGGCAGATTGAGGAACATGAGGTACTCAGCTGGATAGAGGTAATCTTCGCCATCATTATCTATCACTCGTACGTAGTTTGACTTTGCCGCGCTTTCGTCTGGCAGCACTTGGTAGATCATGCGAGGGGTGAGGAGGACGGCATCGTCACTCCGAATGCAGACCGCGAATTTGGTTGGTCGTTGTTCGTGGCTGGACATTAGTTCAATGAAGACAGAGTCCTCTTGCCGACTTGCGACTGGTCACCTCGGCTTCAGCGGCGCGATGAAATCCTGGTCCTTTGCGCCTTGATGACAAACCACGCACGACTCCTGACCGCGCTCGTCCAGGTCTGAAACCAGCGCGTAGGTCAATCCACGATCAGACCAGGTGATCACTTTCAATCCCTCAATCGCATCGTAGTGGAAAGTCAGTCCACGGGCCTGGATCTCTTCACCGCCAGAAGGCCGGGCTATGGCAGCGGAAGTAATCACCAGACTGATCGGTCGCGTTCTCATCTGGTAGGCAACGTAAGCAGCGTAGTCGTCTTTGTATCCGACCAGACGCGCGCCCTCCAGCCGGTAGAGTTTCTCCTGTCCTGACGACTCCTGGTAATTAGGAAGCTTGACACTAAACCTGACCTTGTTGGCAAACCATGCTGATATCTGGTCGGCACCGCTGGTCGTTATTTCCAGCGGCAACTGGCCGCGCGTGTGACGCAGGTGGGTGTCTGCCGCCATGAGCGCGAAGTTTGAAGGTCCACGTCCGCTGAGTTGATCGTTGTGATCGACGATCAACCAGATGGCGACCGGCAATCCAAGGATCACTAACGCGGCGACAGCTGCACTCCACCGCGGAACCAGGAACGAACGCTTAGTATTAACCTGCGCCAGACGTGCTCGTATTCGCTGCTTCAACGATGGTGGCGCTACCACCGCAGGCGCCTCGCTAATCACTCTTGCGACGCGCGCGCGTAGCAAGTCAGAAGCGATGTACATTGGCTTTTGCGGGCGAATCGCTGCTAGAAACGAACGCTCGGCTTCGACGATGCGGCTACAGGCCTCGCAATCGCGCAGGTGGGTCTCGAAGATGGCCCTCTCACCACCTTCCAGCTCTTCATCGAGATAGAGCGCTCCTCGCGCGCGAATGTCAGTACATACCTTCATAGTCCAGGTTAGACGGCTGTGGCTGCTTTTCTGGTTTGCCAACTGCCGAGCATCCTTCTGAGTTTCTCTCGGGCCCGACCCAGGCGCGACATGACAGTACCGGCCGGACAATCAAGCAACGTGGCGATTTGCTGGTAACTAAATCCTTCGATGTCACGCAGCACGACGATCTCGCGATAGAGGCTGGGTAAACTCTCAATCGCTTCCTTAATCTCCTGGCTTTCCAGCTTTCTTAGGTAGAGCACATAAGGATCTCGGGCCAGGGGATCCGGCCACCGGGTCGACTCCTCGTCGCTATCGAGTTCGATAAAGCGCGGACCGCTGCGCGCGTGACGAAGCTGGTTCAACCAGGCATTGCGCATGATTACAAACAACCAGCTCTTCAGATTGCTGTTTGGCATTAGTTGGCCGCAAGCGCGAACGGCACGCAGATAGGTCTCCTGTACCAAATCCTCTGCTTCGGTTTGATCGCGCGTCAACGCTACGGCATAGCCGTAGAGCGCATCAATATGTTCTAGCGCCGCCTGACTAAAGATAGCGGCGTCATCGCCGGCTTCTCGCATGATAATCCCCGAAGTGGTTCGAGGTAGTATTCTACATAAACACTCCGGGCGCGAATATATTCCATCGACTCTGATTGTAGGGGCGGCACTCCGTGTTGAAACCAGAATCGCGCACCAGATGCATCCGTTTCGCGGCTTTGCCGCCTGATGTGCGGGAGGTCTCTGACCTCCCGTCTGGCTTTAAGGTCGCTTGGGGCTATGCCCCTCATTCACGGGGCGTAGCCCCAAAATCTTTCCCGAGCCGACGGGTGGTCAAATAACACCCCCACAACAGGCCGCAAAACCCCCAAACGCATACAAAATGTGCCCCAATCTGGTTTAAACACCG
>JANNJZ010000484.1:0-21898 GCA_031396065.1 Pyrinomonadaceae bacterium
GAATACGCGAACGGTCGCAGTCCCGACTTACCCAACTTCTAATCCCGAAAGCCAAGGAATGGTTGTGGTCTAAAAACTGCGGGCTAAACAGGATCAGCCGGTCACGAAGCTTTAAGGGCTGATCCTGCTCTGCCTCGAAAGAGGACTTATGCGATTTCGACCTGTGCGGCCCAACATTTACTTGCCGGTGGTCCGGTTCGGCGTGGTTGTCGCGGACTGGAAATACATCCTTGGCGCGACGCTCGCTGGCTATCTGATTCCCTTCTTCTTTCGCCTGAAGATTGGCGTCGTGCCGCTTTGGTTTGTCAGTGCCATCGCCACTGCTGCCCTATCCTATGCGTTCTTCCGTTACACGAAGATTGGGCGCAGATCTTACTGGTTTCAACACTCAACCAGAGCGTTGCTCGATGGATCTATCGCTCGACGAACCCTGCCGGGTGATCGCGCGCGCAGCCCCAATAAGCCTTGGCTTCCGGCGGCGCGGTAAAGAAGCAGTAGGGAGAGAATATCATGGACGCAATTACCATTGTTGGCGGCCTGACCGCTGCGGCGACTTCCGGTTTGGCGATTGGTGCAGGCGCACGTCTGCTTCCCACCGCTTGGCAAGCGAGCCGTGATCTTCGCCGTTGGTCTAAGAGCCCGGTCGGGGCACTCGAAAGAACGCGACTTCTACAACTGCGCGAGCAGCATAGAGAGCGAAAGCTGAAGGGGCGCAAGCGCGAGTCGTCAATCATTGGTCTCTATCAGGATCTGCTGCGCCACACGGACGGCTCGTACACACGCGGTTACGATCTCCCACTCCAAGCCACGATGCTCGCGCCTGATGAGGTTGCGGATGGCATCGTTGACGGCTTCGCAGACATGCTCACCGTGGAGCTACCGGCTGGAACTGTCTTGCAGTATCGCTATGCGGTCGCGCCTGATCCGGGACGGGCCATCGCCGAACACTTGCGCGCCCGCGACTACGACCACGCGCATTTTCCAGCGGCTCGTCTCCATGATCTGAACATTGATTTCTTCAAGGCGATGGCCGACGCCCGTGCATTTCGGCAGGAGCGCGCCTCTTTGTTCGTGCGCGTACCCGTTAGCCACGAAGACGATCACGCCTCGCACGGCTTTAACACCTTCATCTCCTCAATGGCCGCTGATTGGCGAGTATCTGGCTTCAAAGGACTGAGGCGCAAGACTGCGCCGAACTGGTCCAACTCGCGCAATGACGGCATCGTGCGCCGCATTCGCGAACACGAGGATGAGACTCGCCGCTCTGCAGAGAAGGTGTTCCGACTGCTGGAGATGCAAAGCCCTATTAGCTTGCATCGGCTGGACCGTCAGCAACTCTGGCGCGCCGTTCATCAAAGCCACGCGATGGCCGCGCCTTCTGTCCCTCGCCTTCCTCAATATGATGGGCTTGATCTCAGAGACTTTCTCTGCGCCGAAACCATTGAAGATCGCGGCTGGTACGTGATGCACGGCATCTATCCGGCGACTTTGGTTTCACTGTTTGCACCGGGTGAAGAGTTCATCGCCGCGGATGCGATGCGCGCGCTCACGGCACATCCGGGACTGTCATTCGCGCATACCATCATCACGGAGTTCATCACCATCGACCGCGAGAAGGCCAAAGCAAAGCTTGATTCGCACATCAAGCACGTCGAGCGATCGGGGACGCGCGCGGATGGTCGCTACGAACTGACTCCAGAGGCAGAAGAATCTTTCCACGACCTCAAGCAGACACGCAAAGCCATCACCGGCTCGCGTGAAGCACTTGTCAAGATGCGGCAGTATGCGGTCATCTACGGAGATCCGGCGCGCACACGCAGCGAGTTGCAACGCTCGCTCAAGCAACTGGATATCAATGCTGATACTCTGGTAAGCGCCTTCCAGACGCTCGACGGCGTTCAAGCAGGACGTGAAGAACCGGCGGCGTTGCACTGTCTCTATCCCGGCACTCTGGTCGGCGAAGCGTGCAACGACACAAACGGGCGGGAGCTAACTGAAGTGGCTCACTCGCTCGCTGCCTTTATTCCTGCGGAATCTTCCTGGGGTGGCTCACACCGTCCGCACACGCTGCTGACAACTGCCTCTGGCCGGCTAATTGGTCTCAACCTCTGGGACAAGTCGAGCCGCACCAATATCAAATCTCCTGTCGTCTTGATCCTCGGCGAACCGGGTGCAGGCAAGACCATTTGCGGCGTGCGAATTATTAATGACGCGCTGGCTACCGTTCCTCATCTGCGCGTACACGCTCTTGATAACGGCGGCTCGCTCGCGCCGCACGCTCTTGTCACTGGAGCAAGGTATCATCGCTTTAACCCGGAAGAGCCAAAGGCCATTAATATCTGGGACTTTCCTGAACTGGCATACGGCAAGGATCTGCAACTAAATAAGATCACTGAACAGATTTCGCTTATCGTCATGGACGCGATGAGTCTGGCTGACGCGAACGATCCGCTGGCGCGCGATCTGCTCTCCAAAGCCGTGGTTCAAGTCTTGAAGAACATCGCGCCTCGCAACGGTCCTGATAGGCCGCGCCGCGAACCTACTCACTCCGATCTCGTGGCTATGCTCGAAGCATACGACTTCGGCAGCGAGCCGCTGAATCATCGCGCCAGGGAGATCGCCCTCGCCTTGGAAAAATACCTCGATAACCCGTGGCTGGATGCGCCGACGCATCCCGACTTTCAGATCGATTCACCCTACGACGTTTATGAGTTGGACTCTCTCAACGCTTTTCAACCTGACATCAAGCAAACCCTAGCCAACCGCATCGGCGCGCGCGTCATCCGGGCCATCGGGCAGAAACAAGCTGACGGGACGCGCGCTCCGACGTTGCTGGTCTTTGATGAGGTCCATGAATATCGGGAGAGCTTTCCGGGGTTGATTCCCGTTCTCAAGAAAGGTACTCGTCACGGTCGCAAGCACAACGTCGTCACCTTGATGATGACGCACACCTATAACGATTTCGAGGGGATGCACGACGTAACGAGCACTGCCGGAGTTAAATTGATCGGTAAACAGACCGGCGATTTATCGCTGCTGGCGCGCGATGCCAAGCTTTCATCTCGAACCATTCAGACCATCGGTGCCCTTAAGAACGTTGATGGCCTCTACACGCAGTGGGTGATGGTCCTTGGATCCGGTGACTACCAACAGGTTGAGACCGTCCAGAACAACCTGAGTCCTAGTCTGCTGTGGACCTTTACCACGCATCCAGATGAAGCCAACGCACGAGCGCGCGCTGCAGCGCTTCGTCCTGAATGGCCGTTGTCCGAAGTCATAGCCTGGCTCGCGGCACAATACCCCCAGGGTCTGGCTTCTTCGGGCTTTATGTTTGATGAGTCTCTGTTGGAACGCGAGCCAATCCGGTTATGAAGTGAGGTCATGCTGATGCGAAATCATCTATCGCGCTACTTAGTTGTCGGGCTGCTTCTTGGGATTCTGACCATACCGGCACCGCCGGTACAGGCGCAGTTTACAGTCTGGGACCCGACGAATTATGCCTTGCAACTCGCAAAGAAGATCGAAGAGGCCAACCGTTGGCTTGAAACTGTTCGGCACTACACCACGATGATTGATAAGACGGTGCAACAGCTCACCACCATGCAGGGCGTGCTCCGCAACGTCGATGAGCAACTGGCGCGCAATGTGCGGCTGGTGCGATTCGTTAGCAGTGTGGGTCAGATCGTACGCGGCTCATACCAACTCAAGCGACAGCTTGAAGGGATGATCCGTTACCGCATCGCAATGCTCAAGAGTATTGATGATCGGTTGCGGAACGGCATCTTCGACCCACAGCAGGATCTCAATGACCTGGAGAACTATTTGAAATTCACGATCGGTCGCTCTGCGGACGAGACGGTCGCGCGCTTGGATAAGCTGGCCCGCAATGACAGTCAGCTCGAAAGCTGGTGCGTGCGCCGCACGCAAGTCCAGAAGGACCTAGCAGTCGCTCGTGAGACCTTGAAGCAAGCCGAGCAACAACTGGAAGCCGAAAAGAACAAGCCTGATGTTGATCAGTCCAACGTGGCTCACCTCAACGATGTCATTCTCCAGCAACAGAAGCTCATCTCCGAACTTGAAAAGGAGCACGCCGACTTGCAGGGCAAGATCACGGAGCGCGCCGCCAAATACGGTCTGCGATTGCAGGACATGGAGAACTTCGCCTTCTCGATTATGACCGTCAACGACGGCTGGCTCACCTTGCAGCAAACTAAAGATCAGATCGAACGGACACTGACTGATCTCATCATCGATGCTCAACCTAGGCCGCACCCATAATGATGAAGGCGAGAAACCGATGTCGAATACAAAGTATCAACAACGCATATTTCGTTTGCTGTATTCAGTCATGGTCCTCTTATGCGGCGGGCTGACTGCCCATGCACAGACGCCTGCGCCCAGCGGCCCCACGCTTTCGGATCACATCGCGCGTCTCAGCCTTAAGGCCTCTCAGCTTCTTCCCTATCTTCAGCACGAGGTGCTTAGCCGCATTCAGGATTGGGTCTACGGCCTTGCGGTGGCAGTCGCGGTGCTGGTGCTTCTGTTCAGCTTCCTGCGCCTCTGGCGCGAAAACTCCGGGGCGAACTCCAACCTGGTTTTCTTCTTTCTCCGCTCGCTTTTCTTCTTCGGGTTGGTAGGCTCAAGCGTCTGGATCATCGGCCAGATGGCGGCTACTGGAAGAGAGATTGCCGAAGGTAATGAAATGAACGGTAGCGCTGGTAGCTCATTGCTCTTCGAGTTTTATAAAGCGCAGCGGGACAGCTTCAACGAATCCTACGAGAAGATGACGATGGGCACTTTTACGGTCAAGGTTGACGGGCGCGACTTCACGGTCAGGCCCAACACTGCGACGACCGGCACATTCGTCGGAGTGCTCTATGATAACGAGGGTACGATCAAAGACCTCGATAAGAAACTAAACGACTCTTCCTACACTTTGCCCACTCTCTTTAACTGGCTAAACGCTTCACGCACCATTCTCGAGGCGGGCGATTTCTGGCTGCTCCTGTTGGGCGGGGTGCTTGTCCTGGTGTTCAAAGCTGCTGCTCCTCTAATGATGGCCGTCGCCATCGATCAGAAGCTCGCGCACAAAGTGTCGTATCCGTTCGTCTGGGGCGCGGGCGTCTTAACTTTGATATGGCCTGCGGTGAGTTACTTCATTCGCGCACTCGCCTATCTCTTCGGCAACATGGCTATGGCCCTCGGCGATTCGGAACCGCTTTACAACTGGGACTACTCCACGATGTACGCGATCAAGAGCAACTTCGCTTCGCCCGTGCATACGGTGGCAATTGCTGCTTTCATGATGACGATTGCCGGGGCTTGTTTATGGATCTCGCCCTACCTGGCTTATCGCTTTTCGATGGGCCAAATCTATGAGGGCGTCTCGGCTGCCATGTCGCAATTCGCGGCGATGATCATCGGAACCGGTGTGGAGGCTTACAGCACCACCGCTGCGGCCTCCATAAATCAGGCAGCGCAGAACACTCAGGCCCAAGGCACGTACGATTCACAAACCACTGAAGCCAGGGCCAACAAAGAATCTGGAATGTTGCGCAATCAGGCTGGCTTCATAGCGGGCAAAGCTCAGGCACTCTCATCAGCACAGGCCAGCGCCGGCGCGTCCATGGCTGCCGCTCGTGCAGGTGCTAGTCAGGCCTATACCATGTTCGGCAGTGCCAACCGTGGCCTCGCTGGTTACAACGAGAATATGTCGCAGATTGGGACTCAGCGATCCATTAGAGACAACAATACGCTCAGCAATCGACAAGCGCGTGAAGCCAACACAGATTCACAAGTGGGGCGCAAACAAGAGTGGTCAAGAGGTTTGAATAGCATCCCATTGGTTGGTGGTCCTATTGATCTCATCCGTGAAGGCGTCTCTGGAACGGTTTCTACGGCGTCAGGCGGCAAACATGGGGCTCTGCCGCTGACTCTACATCAACGCGGTTACGACGCTGCCCGAATAGAGTCCACCGCTGGCATGAATGCCAACGCGACGCAAAACTTTACCGAGGCCCAAAGAGTTGACCGCCAAACTGGTGACAGGATGGCCGCTATCTCCATGCAGCAAGGTAGAGAATCTGCTGGAGCTGCTTACGCTGCCGCCGGCACTTCCATCGCTGGGCATAGAACGGCGTTAGGGATGAATAACCAAGCTACTCAGATTGAATTCACGGGCCGGATGAGCAGTGCCGGGATCACTCACACCGCCGCTGTTGATTCTGCCAAGCTCCAAGCCATCTCGATGATCGTCAGCCGCATGGGAGCGAAACTCGCCCAGGACATTGAGAGAGGCATGGAGATGCGCTATTGACTCGCTGAGCATTCGGACGCCAGCAAATCGGCTGCTTGAAAGAGAAAACGGTCCAAAGCTGAGCTGTCTGTACACCAGTAATGAAGGGGTCCAAATTTGATTACTTTTGACCTCAAATGGACTAGAATATGTTCTGCGTCTCCCGTCTAATGTCCTTCGTCCCTGATTAAAGGAGCAATTCAAATGACAAGCGAAATCCGGTCAAAGATGCTGTTGTGCTTGGGTGTTGTTGCGTTGGTGGTGGGGTGCTCATCTACATCCTTGAGTCAAACCCCATGCTACACACTAACGCCTCCATCAGGATCAGAGTTCACTCCTGATGACGGCTGGAAGATCGTAAGTGTCAAGACTGTAGGCGATAAAACGGTTATCAGAGTTTGTGGCGACAATACGGCTAACGCTTCGCCCTCACAGCAACCATCCACTCAGGAAGCGTGTCCGAATCCGCCCGCACAACAATCAACCAGTACGGCAACAGAAACACCAGAGGAAGTTCGGCGGCGCAGACAAGAGGAGGCGGCGGAACGTAGACAGAATCGGGTGAAGGAGCCAGGGAATTCAGCAAGAGAGGGACGAGACGTGCGAGACGGCAAAAACTAAGAAGAGCCTCATAAATACCCTATAGTCTCCACAATTTGTGGAATTGTTTAGAGAATTACCTACACCCCCAAACGCCTGTTGGGTCGCGTTTGAAGGCCCCAGCGCAATGTGCGCTGGGGTTATTCTTTCCCCGGCTTATACTCCTCGCTATATCCGAAAGCCTCATCCGCAATTTCCTTCAGTCTCTGTATGAATCGGGGATCATTGGTTGTGAATGAATGTTCACGCGGACTCTGACCGTAATTGTGTAAAGAAAAGATCGCTGTCTTATCATCGCTGATCCACATGAATATTGGTAATTCTTTGGATGTTCTGCGGATTACGGGTTTGAGGGTTTTCAACGAATTCAAGAAAACGATTCCCGCCTCGTCGATTTGGTTTATGAGGTCATCCTTATTTTGGGGCAAATCATTTTGATGCCAAGGCTTATACGCGTCGAATTGGGGCGACTCTTTCAAAACATCAAAATCGGGAAACTGTTCCTTCAGATGACGCTTAGTCTCATTCGAGTTATAGCAAAGAAGCCTAATCTCAATTTTTCTTTCTGGAGAAGAAAGTGCGCCGAGCTCTCGAATATATCTATCTGAATCACCAGGGCTAGAAAAATGACCATACGCCGCTACATCAGTGATTACGGTAAGGCTGTTTCGAGTACTTTGAATGAGCTCGATTATCTTAGGCATATTCTTAGGGAACACGTCTACGTACTGTGTGGTTGCTAATATCGAAAGCTCTTTGTATCGGTCGGCAATTTTTTGAGTCTCTATCTTGGTCTCTTCTGCGGCTCTTTTGTTATTTCTCTCCGCCTTATTGGCTTGATAGAGTTGGATGATTGCGAGCAAGAGGGCCGCTACGGTTAAGCTTGGCCCTATAACCCTTACTAAGAAATGCCCTCCACGCGTTAGATACAATCTCAGATTCGACTTAGACGGTTCGCTATGCGAACCGCTGGCGGACTCCTTATCGCCTTTTCCGTCGGAGGGAGGTTGGCTGCTTGTGTCAATATCCATAATTGTCCTCGTGGAAAATGTCGCGATTTGACGGAGGTGAACTGTCGCCAACAATAAGAGCTGAGCCTACATCGACGCCTGTGAACTAAGATGAGCGGAGGCGCTACGATTCTCGTCAGAAGGGGTTCCGGTCTTCGAACTTCCAGACGTTTCCGCTGCGACTATGTTGGTCGCGATTTGCTGAGCGACTTTTTGGTTGTGAGTTAAGGAAAGTTTCTTGTGTCGAGCTATATCCACTACTGAGCCAACCAAGAATAGCCCGACTGTGCATAAGTAGAGAAAACCCATTCCGATCTGGCCTAGCCAAAACCGCTGGAAGCCCGGGATGGCAACTAATCCGACAATCGCGGCGACCAAGACTGTGTTCGGGTCCTTTCTCCTTCCCCGATATGCACTCGCGAACTGTTGAGCATCATCCTCGGACATTCCTTCAATAAGATCCTGAATAAAGAACCTTTCGGCACCCTCCAGTTCGGGCAAGAAATGAACGTTGCGCGACATATTAAACCTCCAGAGGAAAACGCGACGATGGTAGAATTTTAGTCCCGATCAAAACACCTGTCTAGCAGTTGAAAGCGTCCACCGCGATAGCCCACATTCCGTTCCCGAAGAACGGAATGTGGAAATTTTTCTAGCCGTTTTTCGTCGGCTTAGCAATCCAGATCACGCAAATTCAAAAGCTAACTGGGTTGTGGCTATCGCTTGTCCAAGCCAAGGCGCGGGGGCGTTGTGCTGTGCTTGAGTAGGGAAACTTGCACCTTTCGCCTCATGCGAGGGCATTACTTCTGCGCCTGTTTCTAAGCCAATGGCTTCTACCGCAAGTCGCAAGTCAATCTCATTGGTCGTTTCTTCCCCGCAGTTTCCCTCGTCAACCGCAACGATCCATTGACTGAGATCAATAATGTTCGTCGGCTTCATCTGCGGTGATGCTTCGATGAACCCTGCTTTGGGTTCGTTTCCTGCTTCGTCGGCAATTACTACCGGATAGCGATCCAGCAAAGCTGAGAGTATTTCGACACCCGTTGTCTCGTCCGTGGGAATGAAGAAACGCTGCTTCCAATTGATCTGCTCATTGATCAAACCAAGCTCGCGAAGCTCGGCAAACTTGTACGGGTCGGCTCCGCATAACTCAATGGCTGGCTCGGAGTGAATCGATCCTCTGCGAAGCTTGAGGTTAGAAGCCAGCGTGATTTCGTCGCCTTCATCAAGCACAGCGTTAAAGATTTCGTCTGGTTCTCGGAGATCACGCGTTAGGCCCATCGACCGCAAAACTGCTCCCACATTCTCAGGTGGTATTTGAATGCCAACGATCCTTTGCTGATCCTCTGTGATCACTCGTACCACGCGCAGACGGGCATCCTCGTTCGTTTTTAGGCGCTGCCAAAGCGGAATGATTGCCCCGCTGATAATGTGAGTTTCGAGCGTTTCAATCGGCGCGATTTTGGCATGTTTCTCTGTCCACCAGTTACGCGCTCGTTCCGGTGAGACTGCTTTGTACTTCTCGCTAAGCTCGCTATCGTGAATGTAGGCTGCGCGTGCTGCTTCCGGTTTCCAAACTGCGAAAGTGCGATAGCTGTTGCCCGTTGCCGGATCGGTGTGGCGCCCTGATTCAACGGCCAAGATAAAATGCCCGTTCTTTCGGTGGCGCAGGAAAGCGCCGCTCTTACGTTGTCTTACTGCGTCCGCTTCCTCAAAGCTGACTGCTCTGGAAGGAACGTCAACCTCAAGTGTGTAGTGGGTCGTTTGTGCTTGCGTGATCTCGTCTGTGTGAACCACGCTCGGCGGCTTTGCGACTCTTACGGCAAGCGCCTTAATGTCAGTGACTCCCTCGTCAAACGTTCCGTTCGCTTTGGCATAACGTACCGTCTGATCGAACAAGTCAGCGAAGTAATCAAACAAGGCGTTCTGCTGATCAACTTCTAACGCGAGCACTCTGTTAAGAAATCGCGGCACGTTGTACTCATCTTCTTTGCGTATGTTCTCGCCGCCGTCTCGATCTCGCACTAGCAAGCCTATGTCTCGCAAGGTCTGTCTCGGGTTGTCGAGTCCTGGGACATTCTCGCCTTTCATGATGCGGCGCAACGATAAACTCAAGGCGGCTCGGCCTTCTTCCGTTTCAAAGTTGTACTTCGCGAGGTCGCCGTTATCTGCTGCGCCTCGGTCGCCTTTGGTCAATGCTCCAAGACTGCCAAGCCTACGCGCGATCGTGGAGCTAAAACGCTTCTCGCCGCCAAGCTCGGTTGAAAGCAAAACGTATTCTGGCGGCACAGCTTGATCCGATCGGTGTGTACGGCCAAAGGTCTGCATCTGCTTATCCGCACTCCAACCAAGCTCAAGCGTGATGTGTACACGGCGCTGGCGATTCTCGGCTCGATTGGAAGCGTGAAGCGAAATTCCTGTTGATGCAGCGTCGCTGATGATCGCGATCCGCTTCTTGGCGCATTGAAACTGTTCCATTTCGTAGACGTTGGTTCTATCCATCGCTACGCCTTCGGGCGCTCGCTTCTTGTATTGCATCTGTCCAGTGCGCGAATCTCGGATTAAGCGGCGGGTTCTTCCCGTGAGTTCTGCAACCTTGCTCTCTCCAAAGTGATTGACAAGCTGATCAAGCGGATTTTCGGGAAGCTCCAAAGCGGAGAGTCCGTCGATCAACTCCTGTTTCATTCGCAGCGCTTCCTTGCTCTGTACGGTGTTGCCTTGCGCGTCCTTCACTGGCACTTGGATTGTCTTGCCGGTGCCTGGGTCCGTGACGTCTTGATAGAGCGTCGTTGGGAAACCACGATCAACCATCGCGGCGATTACTTCACGCGGTGAGAAGTCCAAGTCCTCAAGCATCCCACCGTTAGCGGTGGCCTTCGCTACCTGTTCGCGTGTCCTCGCTTCTCCCGTTCCCACAAGCGAAATCACGATTGACTTACCCTCACTCAAGGCTGTCTCACTCTCTGCAATCACACTCGGCACTTTGAAAGCGCAGATCACTTGCCTAAAGAATCGCTGATGATCTCCCCAAAACTTATTGAGCGCGACAGCACGGGCGCGGCGTCCGCCGTTTGTGATTAGTAACGCCTCGTCTATGTTGCGCAACACTGCTTGCCACGCTGCGGCTGCGCGGTTGTACATTTCTCTTTGTTCCGGTGTGAGGCGGTGAATCCTTTCGCGATACTCAACCGCTTTTCTGCTTACAGGACAAAGGCCGAAAGAGATCGATCCTGACAGGTACATTCCAAGCGCTTTCATATCGCGGCTGACCATTTCCATTGCGCCAACCCCGCCTGATTCGATCTCCTGCATAAACTCTTGAAAGCCGCCGGGGAAGCTCGTGCCGATGCCCCACAATCCGAGCCGTACCATATAAGCCATGTTGCGAACGTCGGTCGCTCCCGTCGCTGATTAATAAACGACTCGATAGTCTGGATTGCGCTCCGGGTCTTGTAGATCAATAACTGCTTGGCCGGTGAGTGTTGGTTCGCCGAAACCGCTTGCAAGGGCATTCTTCGCTTTGTGCGCCTCGTCGAATATGACTACGGCGTCTGAGCCTAACCATTTCTGAATCTGATCAATTCGGCGCTCGCCTGTTTTGGCGGCGGCGATAAGCGAAGAGTAGGAGCTAAAGATTACGCCTTGCGGTTGCGTGATCTCTGCGGCTGCCGGATAGTCATTGATGCGTCCAAGCGAAATGCTCTCAAGTCCTAAGTCAGTGAGGTCGCGTCTCGTCGCTTCTAGTAAGTCGTTATTGACTGAAAGCCACAACGCGCGTTTACGTCCCTGATTGAAGTTATCGGCGATGACACCTGCGAGAATGCGTCCCTTGCCTACTCCCGTTCCGTCACCAACAAAGAAGCCCGCTCGCGATCCGTCTGCTAATCGCTGCTCGTGTCGCTGGCCGGCATAGATAACGCGCTCTAGTTGAACGTCGGATAGTCGGCCTTCTGTGATGATCTCTGCTGCAAGGTGCGGCCTGTAGGTAATATCTGGCGGTACGACTGCCGCCATTGATGATGATTCAACGATTACGGCCGGATGCGGTTTGCCGCCTCTTAACTTTGCTGGCGAGTAAGAGACAAATAGAGTTTGGCTCGCTTCTTCTGTCTCTCTGTCGATGGTCTGCTCTGTCGTCGTGTCGGGCCGCTCGGCAATGTCGCTCAATGCTTCCCAGGCACCCTCTATGGTTGCGGCATCACTCCAAACGATGTTCTCAAGCTGTTCTTTCCAGTTGTGGCCGGGCGTCTGTCCGGTCTTATCAATGATGATAAGTTGTAGATCGAAGGTCGTTCCGTACTTTCCATATTCGTTGCCGTTTAAGTGAAGATTGGCGCGGACGTTGTACGTCTTTGCGATTCGCTGCCACCATTCACTAAAGGCGCTCACCTGAAAGCGCATTCCTTCGCCGCTGATGGCAACTAAGCGCCCGCCTTGCTGCAACCGTCTAAGTGCGCTCTCGATGTGTCGCGCTCCGTAGTGCGCCGAATGCTTCGCTACTCTCCCACCTGTCGCGCTGAATGGCGGATTCATCAAGATCGCCGTGGGCTGAATCTCGGCGGGTAAGAGGTCGTCAATGATCTCGGCGTCAAGCTGGTAGGTTTCAAAACCTAGCTCCTGCGTGAGTAACGCCTTACGGCGCGGGTTGATCTCGTTGCAAATAATTTGTGCGCCAATAGAACGCGGCCAGATCGCGAGGCTTCCTGTTCCGGCTGATGGCTCTAAAGCTATGTCGTAACTCTGAGGGTTTAGAATTCTGGCTGCGAGGTATGCGAGCGTCGGCGGTGTCGAGAATTGTTGTAGCTCGGTTTGCTCTAACGTGCGGTCGCATTGTCGCGCTAGTCGCTTCGTTAACGGACGCAATATGGATGCAAGCGCATTGCTTACGTCCATCTGCATTAGCTCTCGCGCCTGGCTGTCGAGATATTTGTTGACCGCAAGTTCTAAAGCGTCATAGGCGTCGCGTGATGTGTACCTACCTTGTGCGCGAGTCCCGCTAAAACTCCTATCGGCGATCTCCGTTAGTTTCGGATTGTCAAAAGACTCTCCGGCGCGTAAGCGTTCCTCTAATTCGGCTACAAGCTCATGAGTTCCCGCGACAAGCTCATTTGCCTGTGGTGTGCGCGTGGGTATAAAGTTCTGGCTTAGCATCAATCTTTCTCCTGACCGGATGAAGTGTTGGTGTGGTGGGTCAGGGAGCGTTGACGCGCTCACCTGACCCTTTCGCTTGCACAACAGATTTCAGTTTGCGTAATCCGTTGCTCGCTCTCTGCTTGGTCGGCCCGCGCGAATGATTTGATCGGCGGCGCGAAAGATTTTCTGTGCGCTCTTTTCGGGGATCGCATCGGCGTTGAAACCGACTCCCTGATAAAGCCAGTTTTGGATATAGCCGCGACAATAGTCGGCACCTTCAAGACCCAACGATTCGCAGCACAAAAGCGCAACTGCTTCGGCTTCTACTTCGCGCAAGTTTCTTGGGGTCGTTTCGGTATCGGCGAAGTCGGCTTCTGTGGTGTGGCCAAGAATGACGTGTGCGAGTTCGTGGAAAAGTGTTTTGTATGGAAGTTGGGCGACGGGGTTAATTGCTATTTGACGCTTCCGAGCAAAGCCCTGACAGTTGCCGTCAGTCTTATCGAATGCGACGCGTTCAATGCTGAGCGCTGCAATTGCTTTCTCAGAATCCCACTCTGGAATCGTGGTCGGTTCAAGTTCTCGTCCCTGCGTCTGGCTAAGGACAAACCATCGCGGCTTATAAGCAAAGCTCGTGAATGTGTGTTCCTCGTCGGATTCTTCCTCACGTTGCTTGCGCGTGATTGGCATGCAAAGCGTCAAAGCCCGCTCGCCACGCTTTACAACGCGCCCTAGTGTCTGCCACTTCGGAAAGGTATTGATTGGCCCTGGCTGTAGTCCGCGCAGATGGCATTGCACGAGGGCGAGGATTTGATTACCGATGCTGTAGTTATGGAATGCGGAATAAGCCTCCATGATCAGGCCGGGTTTATTGACTGCTTCAACGAGTAAAGCTGCCCACTTCGGAATGTCTGCTGATTGTTTTTGGTTCTCCATTGTCTTTGCTCCTTCGGTGTTGTTGTGGTTTGGGGTCTTGGCCTTAAAAACAGGTTTTCCCCCTCGTAAGCGAAAGTAGGAAAACGACTGGGTGCTTGAACGCACACCGCAGGGCGAAACGGAGTGGAGCACTTAGAGCGAAGCGGAGAGTTGTGCGGGCGGGCTGTCGGAGGACAATGTAGCGCGAGGGGGATACGAAAAGTGAAAGCTGCTCGGCTGAAATGGAACGCAGGGGAATGAAGCCAAGTCCCTAAGAAGCAAATCAAATGAGAGAATCTCGGCCGGAGCGACGTGAGGCCGAGGCCGATGTAACGGGTGCGCGACACGCGCGAAACCACAACCTCACTAAAGCGAGGTCTTTCCCCTCATCCTTATTGTTTGAAAGAGTTTTGATACGTCGGGATGTCCCTCAAACCTATCGTTCGAAGACGGCTCAGCTAAATGTTAACAACAACTCACCTTGACGTTTCGTACACGGTTACTTAACGAATTCCCATAGCTAGCAAACTTGGTCTTCGCGTATACTTTGACACTTGCGGCGTGAGCAAAACGATACTGCGTCTTCTGCTTTCCAACCCAACGCGGCAGCTGCAAAGTAAACTAAGCAATGATCGAGAGAACACACTTTAACAAGACCGACATCGGGGGAGAGATCCTCCCGATTTTGACGACGGGTCTTTATCGAGATTCGCTCGATGCGTTGCGGGAATATATACAGAACTCAATTGACGCTGGCGCAAGTGATGTTGAGGTCAGAATTGATCCAGATACCGTTGGAATAAGTGACAACGGTTCAGGGATGACACTTGCGGAAGCGCGCAAAGCGTTAAGACTAGGCATCTCCGAGAAGAATCCAACAGTTAACGTCGGATTTCGCGGTATTGGTATCTACTCCGCTTTTAACCTTTGCGACACCTTGGAAATTTTTACTAAGAGCGCGGAGGAGCAAAATGGTTCCTGCTTGAAGTTTGACTTCAAGACGATTCGAACTCAATTGCTCAAAGACCAAGAAAGGCGAAAACAAGGACTGCCATCTAAGCTTTACTTGGAAAAACTTTTGGAAGATTCCGTATATGTAGAACGCGATGAGGAGAAAATCGTTGACGATCATGGAACCAAGACAATAATGTCGGGGATCCAAGGCGATACTTATGCGAGACTTGCCGACTGGAAAGAAGTCGAGTCCTACCTACAAAATACGGTTCCGTTGCCCTTCCATCCAGAGTTCCGGTTTGGCCCAAAAATCCAGCGTAAGTTCGAGGAGGAAGACTATCGTGTAGTCAACCTGTTATTGGCAATTAACGATCGACGTTCCCAGTTGTATCGTCCCTATACCAATGCGATGTTCGCTCGCGGGGGAAAGTATCCTGAGAAGTTTTTTCCGTTGAAAGACGGGGGCACGCATTTTGGGTTTGCTTGGGTATGTGTGAATGATGAACGGAAGGTTCTAAGGGATACCCCCCTTCGCGGATTACTAATCAAGAAATTTGGCTTCTCTATTGCAACTCGGGCATACCTTGAACCTTATTTCAATCGTCCGGTATTCAATAGACGTATAACCGGCGAGATCATTATTCAGCACCCAAACTTACTACCGAACGCCGCGCGAAGTGATTTCGAAAACAATTCAACCCGGCAGGAGTTTCTTGAGGCGCTTCCTCGCTTCGTTAAGGTTTTGTCCGACTGGGCCAACAAGATTCAAGAGAAAGAAAAAGCAAGCGATGTTCTCGAGGATGTAACTGCGCGTCTCCAGGAAATCAACAAAGTGCTTCCTGCAGAAAGACGGGACAAGGACAAACTCCTTGGCTACAATGTCGAACTCGCCAATCTCGAACACAAACTAAAGACTCACAGCAAGACGCTCGAAGCCGACACCAAAGCCTCAGATGAATATAAGAGCGCTCAAAAAATGCTCAAAGAATGTAAGGCGTTTGTGCGCAAGGGGCTTTCAGGCACGGTTCAGGCCTCGAAGCAACTCGAAAAGGATGTTGTTAAGGCTATACAGGCCGAACTACATTTTCCGAAAGGGCGTCCCGCCAAGACGGCAACCGATTTGATATCGATTCTTGAAGGTGCCGGTCTGCAACTCTCAGCCGAACTGCGGACGGCGCTAACGGTCTTCGAATCTGAGTGCCTTCGTTCTTACGTTGACCAGACTACCTATGAATCACTCCTTGCTGATTTCAAAGAAATTCTAGAAGAACGCTTTTGAATGGCTAACACGTTCACCGATAACCCCGATAAAGGTGTGGTGAGGGAATCTTGGGACACTCCTATCCTTCGCTACCTGAGTACTCAATACAGTATCCGCTACCGCTACATGGGGCTTCCTGGAGTCAAACTCCTGGACCTTCGTATGTGGAAGGACATGATTGACGAAGTCGTGGCGTTTGAACCTCCAGACGAAAGTGCCGATCGCCGACAGGCGATTGTAGAACTAAGGAAAAATCTTCAGATCTATGGTTTCCGGGGAATTGCGTACTATGGGAGTCTTGAGGAAGTCGTGCTCCTCAAACGGGACTTCGAGGGCACCACGTACTCCCAGAAGGGTCTCATAACACTTTATAACTTCGATTTTTGCGACGAGATAGCAAGCCCGATCTCTACTCAAACAAGGGGCGAAAAAGTACTTCGGTTTCACGCTATTCGACAGGTATTGCGTGATCAAGCTGAGTGCTACCGCCTGACCCAGAGACCGAACTATTTTTTCTTACTTCTAACGATACGAAATCAAATAGGGGCGGCTAAGATAAAAAGTTTCTTAAACAAGCAGCTTCTAGCCCAGGCAAAGGAATTTTACGACAGGTGCAGGGTTATGGAACCGTTACCAACCAAGGGAGCCTTGCTTGGGAATTGTCCTTGGGCTTTGAAGACATTTCTATTCGACCTGCTTTCGCAAAACTTCACCAACCCCAACCTCTCGGCGATTTTTTTGCCCGTTGTCTTTTACCTGGGCACTCCAGTCAAATCCTCTCAAGGCCAGCTCGAAAGTCCTATGATGCACTGGGTGGTGCTCTGTAAGTTCGGGTCGGACGAGAGTCATGGGACCGAAATCCTTCCCCAGTCATTTCTGCCGACCAGTTCCGTCACAGTCAGCAACAAGAAGTTAATCTGGAAACCGCTGACCGGTGAAGCCCGAATAAGATCGGATCCACCAAATTCAGTGCAGTGGCTTTGCGACTATGGCGCTCAATTCCTTCAAGATCTCTCGAACTAATCGAGCACGCCTTGAAGACCATTCGTTATGAGGACAAGAAAATACTGATAGCGCGCTAGGTATCTGTACAGCTCGACGGCCTGAGTCCTGTCCGGGACTAAAGGCGTCGATTGGCTAGGATCCAGATTCTATCCAACATTGAACCTTCCATCCGGAGCGAGCGATGGCGGAACAAGCTCATTGCCAGAATTCAGGCTTCAAGAGAGCCGTACTAAGCTTGACAGGTACTAGAATAGTGACATACTTGCAGCGTTTTGCTTCATATTTGTCAGTAATCTAGAGCAATGTCGGCAGAAAAATCAATTACAATTGCCGGAATCATGGGGAGTTCCGCACAACGAACGGTCTTCTTGGCCTTTGCTCCTGCCCCACTTTTGCACCGTCTCAGCTTTGCGGATGTACTTGACGAGGATACCGGACGCGGCTACCAACGGCGACTCAATCGCCAGCATAGCTTGGATTTTCGGAAATATATCCAGCAGGAATTGAGCTCTACAATCCCATTAACTTTCAATCTTCGACCGAATTCTGACGCTGCGTGGTCGATTAACGAAGGGTCCGGATCGCTGGCGACTCTCATAGTAAGGAGCGATGCCGGCAAAATCTTTTCGCAAGTCGATTGTCAGCATCGGCTCGGCTACCTAGATGACGTAGATACTAACCTTCCGTTCATGTCATACATCGGACTCTCTGAACGGGAGGAAATGGAAGTATTCAACACGATAAACAGCAAGGCGAAGGGACTGAGTTCCAGTCTTCTTGATTTTCACGACGCGACTCTGGCGCACGATTTGTGCGACGAACGACCTGAACTATTCATAGCACTTCACCTAAATAATGTCAGCGACTCGCCTTGGTATCGACAGTTAGATCTCGGCGGTTCAAGAACCTCCGGTTTGATGCGACGTGCGTCATTGCGCACCATGCAAACGTCGATAAAGCGCTTTCTGAACCAGACGCACATCCTTCAGCAACACTCAGCAGAAAATACAGCGCGAATAGTCGTCGACTTTTGGTCTGCGGTGGCACTCTTACTTCGAGAGGGGTGGGACAATCCGCGCCGTACGCTGATTACAAAGGGGATCGGTGTGTATTCGCTGATGGGGATTGCTTCGGATCTATACGCGGAAGCGGGTAGTCAAACGATAGATAAGCGCTACTTCATGACTAAGTTGTCCGAGTTCATTACAGATCTCGATTGGACAACCAATGGGCCATTGAAAGGGCTTGGCGGTGAGTCCGGTGTAAAGCTAGCTATTGAGACTCTTCGGTCATCAAGAGATAAACGTCGCCTCAGAATCGTATCAAATGCCTAACAAGAATATTTTATTGATTGAGCCTGGATACAAGAATAAGTACCCACCGTTGGGTCTGATGAAGATCGCCCAGTACCACGGTCCACGTGGAAAGGCTGATCATGTTCGGTTTATAAAGGGCGAAGACGGTACCGTGCTAGCGACTGCTTGGGATCGAGTTTATGTAACGACGCTTTTCTCGTTTGAGTTTGCTCGCATCTCAGAGAGCATCAATTTCGCTTTGAAGGCGGCCAACGGTAACGCTGACAAAGTATTTGTTGGTGGTATTGCCGCTTCTCTGATGCATGAAAGATTTCTCTCTGAAACGAAGTGGCAGGGGATTCGCTTTATCAAGGGCCTCCTTGGTGCAGCGCCCGCCAAAGCGCTGATGCTGGATGACTACTCGGGAGAGTTGTATTCGGACGATCTCTCGGGGACGCCCATTGAAGATCTGATCCCCGACTACAGTATTTTGGATCAAGTAACATATCGCTACCCTGTACACGATGCCTATTTCGCTTATGCATCGCGGGGTTGTATTCGCACCTGTGGCTTTTGTGGCGTTCCCAAGTTGGAGGGCGCCCAGCGAGATACGGAATCGATCACAGCACTTGTGCAAGGCGTAGAGCGTCTCTATGGCGCAAAAAAAGATCTGACGCTGATGGATAACAATGTGGTCGCTTCTCCCCGCTTTAAGGAAATAATTGCTGAAATTCGAGACCTCGGTTTTGTTCCCGGCGCGAAGCTCAAGCGAGGTCGTGGAGTGGTTCAGCGACGTGTGGACTTCAACCAAGGCGTAGACGCAAGAATTCTTTGCAAAGATCCGATGTTCCTTCGGGAACTATCAACAATCTGCATCAAGCCCCTCAGAATTGCATTCGATCATCTCGGATTGAAAAAACCGTATGAACGAGCAATCCGCTACGCTAATGAATTCGGTTTGACTGAGTTGTCAAATTACATGCTTTTTAATTTCCATGACTCTCCTGCCGACCTATATGAACGAATGAGATTGAATTTAGACTTGAACGAAGAATTGGGAATCCGAATATGGTCATTCCCAATGCGATATCAACCAACCGATCTTCCAGACCGATCGTTCGTAGGGGAAAAATGGAGCAGGTACAAGCTGCGATCGGTGCAAATGATTTTGCAGGCGACTCATGGGGTTGTTAGTGGAAATCCCGCCTTCTTCAAGCGAGCTTTTGGTGATGGCGTGGGTGCCTTCGAAAATCTCCTGTTGCGACCGCATCACTTCATCTTCCACAGAGTTTGGTATGAGGAAATGGGTGGCGCACCCGAGTTTGACACTTTCTCGTCTGACTTCCGTCGATTAAGCGAATCAGAAAAGGTAGAACTTGACTGTCTGCTATCTTCGGTCGATCCTAGAAATTTTAAGGGATTAGTGGACACTACGAAGAATAATAAGATACGGCACATCCTCCCATATTACTTCCCAATCTCTCATGCCGAAGAAGCGGTGCTCTGGGAAAAGCAAAAATCAATGCGGAAGTCCGGTGCCGACGAACCGGCGGAAGACGAGTTGGTGGAGGATGCCGGTCTGGACGATCCAACAAGACCCTTTCAGGGAACGGGCCGCGACAACCCGGCACAACTGGCCTTGCTATGACCACACGGACTAAAGCCACCCCAAATTCTGCTACCTCCTGGACGCGCCAGCCGGCATCAATAATTGTAGGTAAAGATATTTTGGATTTATTGAGTACCTCGATGTATGTAGATCCTATGACCGTTTATCGAGAGTACGTACAAAATGCTGCCGACGCGATCGACGAAGTGCGCGCTTTGGGAAATGGGTTCAAAAGCGATTTTGGTCGAGTCGATATAAATATCGACTCCTCGAATCGAACAATTTGCATTAGGGACAATGGAGGAGGGATTAAGAGCAACCTATTTGAGGAGAGGTTAACGTCCTTTGGCGCAAGTGCAAAACGGGGCACTAAGTCTCGTGGACTTCGGGGAGTCGGGCGACTTTCTGGCTTAGGATATTGTCAAGAACTAATTTTTAGATCTCGGGCGCACGGCGAGACTAAGATCAATGAAATGCGCTGGGATTGTAGGAGGATTAAGGCAAGTTTGCGTGCCTCGGGGTCAGGTACAACACTAGAAGACGTTGTGAACAGCGCAGTAGAAAGGCGCGCGTGCTCGGGCGATGAGTGGCCCGACCATTTCTTTGAAGTTGAGATGCGAGGTATTGTCCGTCACAAGAACGACGCGCTCCTCAACCCTCAGGCGGTGAGTTCCTACTTGTCGCAGATAGCGCCAGTGCCTTTCTCTCCGTCGTTTCGCTTTGGGGAAGAAATTAACTCCGCATTAGTTGCTGTCGAACGGATGTGTGACCTCGAGATTAAGATTTCCGGAATAGAGGAGCGAGTTTACCGTCCGCACAGAAACACGATCGAAGTTAATGGCGTCGTTTTTGACGACTTTGGAGGGGTGGAAATCATTACAATACCTTCACTCGACGGCGGAGCCGGAGCTGTCGGTTGGATATTGCATCACGGCTATAAGGGCGCAATTCCTTCGTCGGAATTACGAGGACTGCGCGTGCGAACAGGTAATATGCAAGTGGGTGGAAGTGATCTTTTTCAAGAGAACTTCCCCGAGCCTCGATTCAACTCCTGGACGGTGGGCGAGATACATACGATCGATGCCCGAATAGTTCCTAACGGCCGTAGAGACCACTATGAACAGGACTTGCACTTCCATAATCTAACCAATCACCTGACTCCTGTCGCAAGGGCCATCAGCACTCGATGCCGAAGAAGTTCAGTTGTCAGGCAGCTATTACGAGGTCTTGAGCGCAATGAAATATTGGCGCGGCAAAAAATCCAAGCTGTGCGACAGGGTGGAGTTGGCGTCGGCGAAAGAAAACAACTAATCAATCAAACGCAGGACATTATTTCAAAATTGGCACGTATGATGACTCATGACGGGCTTGAAAACGATACGAGACTACGTTTGAAATCTACTGTACGCTCGTTGGAGAAGGCTTTAACTAGAGCAAAACATCAGCAACGACAAGCAAAAGAGCTTGTAAAACTTTCAGCCGCAAAGCGTAGAGCTTATCAAGACATTTTTGAACTCATATACCAATGCTCGAACTCCCATGTCAGTGCCCACCTATTAGTAGAACGAATTCTCGCAAAACTGGATTGAGATTTGTAAACCTTTCAGCGTTTCGTCCCAGTGCGTGAAAGAAATACGCGATTGGTTGCTGGACTTAGCGTGAAATAAGGAGGAGCACGTTTCGCCTCGGTGAACACTTGAAAACCGGCCATACATGTACACTTCAAAACCGGCCAATGGAGAGTGGCCGGGACGAGAGGTTTTTACGCTTTCCGCAGCCTGTTGTCTACTCGATTTTGATTAGGCCTTGGGCTAATGGCTTTTC
>JANNJZ010000508.1:0-5021 GCA_031396065.1 Pyrinomonadaceae bacterium
GCCCTTTGGCTGCGGCCCGGCCGGGCAGCCGGCATCGGATCCAAACGCTCCGGCTCAGCCGGCCGCGGGGGCTCCCGCGTCGCGCCCGGCCTCCGGGTCCGGCGCGTCAGCCGCTCCCAGGGCCGCGCCGGCCGACAGGCAGCCCGCCCCCATACCCCGGCCGCGGCTTGTCGTGCCCGATGGGACCAGGCTTCCCATCGAGATCCAGACCACCCTGTCTTCGGACTCTAGCCAGGAGGGCGATTCGGTTCTCGCCGTCCTGACCGAGAGTGTTCCGCTCGACGGCTTCACCCTGGACAAGGGCGCCGAAGTCCGGGGCCGCGTCTTTACGGTGGTGCCGGCCAAGAGAGTGAAGGGCCGAGCCCGTCTGGTCTTTGGTTTTGAAGCCGTGATGGAGAACGGAGAGAAGCTCACGATCAGCACCGATGCCATCGACACCTCGGGTAAGTCGACCGGCGGCAAGGACAAGAAGATCATCGGCGGCAGCGCCCTCGGAGGTCTCATCGTGGGCGCCATCAAGGATGGCAAGAAAGGGGCGGCGATCGGCACCGTGATCGGAGCTGCCGCGGGGACGGGCGCCGTGCTGATCATGAAGGGCGACGAAGTGGAGATCCCGCGAGGCGCCCAGTTGACTGTGGTGGTGACGAAGTAGCCCTCAGGCTGGATATTTCGCCGCGAGTTTCTCCATCGTCCGCAGGCCGCGGAAGGTCGCTTTCATCTTGAGCCTCCGTTCGAAGAGGGCGTTCGAGAACTTCGACTCCATCTGACCCGTTTGGCACATCCAGTAGATCTCCGCGCCGCTCAGGTGGAAGTCGTCGATGGCTGTCTTGAACGCCTCGACCAGGGGCCGCATCGAAGCCTCCACAGGCGCCTTGAGGAGACCGACGTTGAGGGACCTGGCTTTCGCCATGGCCGCCCTCGGGAACGGCTCATACCGCGCGATCGCCGACACCTCCGCGAGGGTTCGGATGAACCACGCAACGAAACGTCGCGCCATTGTCGGCGAGCGTCACATTAGAGAGGGCGTAGGTTGGTGAATTTGCGCCCGGAATGGGATCGCCAGACCGTTGCCACTGATAACTGAGCGGAGTGCTGCCGCTGGCGACAACTTGAAATGTCGCTGTCTGGCCCGGAGCCACGGCTTGATTTGACGGCGGCGTGGTGATGCTCGGTTGCTGCTGGCCCGCTGGATATTGAATTCGAACTACAGCGCCGGCTCCGTAGGCGAGGATATAAAGACTGCCGTCTGCCGCGACTCGCAGATCTACAACATTAGCGATGCCCGTCGCGAACCCGGCGGCTGTGTTGTTTGCAGGGTCCAGGACGCGAACCCAACCGCTGCAAAGGTCCGCGAAGAAATATTTGCCCACGTAGCTACTTGGAAATTGAGCGGTGGTAGGGTTGTAAAAGGCCCCTCCAGTAATCGCGCATCCTCCGGTGTCACTCGAAGGGTGTAGGTAAGCAAAAAGCGGTGCTCGAAAGTTGGGATCGGTCGTCGGACCTTCAGTATTCGGCCAACCATAATTTGCACCCGCGATGCCATCATTAATCTCTTCCCAGGTAAACTGGCCGACATCGTTAATAAACATCCGGCCCGTGTTTGGCTGAATCGCAAAAGTAAACGGATTACGCAATCCCAGAGCCCAGATCGACCGATTTAGTCCGGTGGCCGTGTTGTAGAAAGGGTTGTCAGTTGGGATGGAGCCGTCTGAATTGATCCGAAGCATTTTGCCATGGCGATTGCTGAGGGTCTGGGAGTTTGGGGCATTCGCATTTTCTCCCACGGCTACATAAAGTTTGCCATCTGGCCCAAAATGGATCGCCCCGCCATTGTGATTAGTGGCAATGAGATTATCGAGCGTCAGGATCTCGAGTTCACTGCCGCCAACGGCAACATCGCCGTTCGCCGTGAATCGACTCACCTGATTGTGTCTGGGTGAGGCCATCGCGTTGGTGTAGTAGACATAGACGAAGTTATTGGTGGCGAAGTCGGGGTCGAAGGCGACGCCCACCAAGCCGCGCTCGCCGGTAGAATCGACCGTCAAGGACAAAAAGGGCGTTGGCAGCAGGACGCCATTCTTGATTACGCGCAGTTGTCCGCCTTGCTGGCATACGAACAAACGGCCATCGGGCGCAAATGCCATCGCCGTCGGGCTGGCCAAACCGTTGGCCACCTGCGTCTCCGTGAAACCCGGCGGCAGCGTTGCGGCATTAGTGGCTAAACAAGCTGCGAGTACGGAGAGGCAGATTCCCAGAGAAATGCTGAAACGAACTGAAACCGAACCGCTGGTCATATGAGACTCCCTTGGGATGAGTAATGAGTAATGAGTGATGAGTGATGAGTGATGAGTGACTGCGGCAGCCCTTAATGGTTTTTACTCATCACTCATGACTCATCACTCATTACTCGTCACGATAATAAGCTGTCGTCGGGGACAACTTCGGGAGGATTGAATTGGTGAGTTGGGGAGCTAACACATCTCGGGGCGGCGAGATTATACAACAGCTGATGGAACGACGCCGAAGGGAAACACAGCAATGAAAAATTGCGTTGTTTAGAAACCCACTTGTGTGCCCGTCGTGCGTGCGGAGAAGTGCTTTCTAAGCGGGGTAAAAATTACGTTCGTTTAGAGGTGGGCACCGCCCACCGGTGCGCCGTGGAAGAAACGAATCAGATGAATAATTAGCGTTTGGTTACTTGTCCTTGCTCAATTGTCAGTGCCTCCCAATCCCGTCGCAGCAAACCATAAAAAAGAGCGTCTTGAATCTCACCCGCAACTTGCCAGCGTTCCCGAAGATATCCTTCGCGCTGAAAGCCGAGCCGCTCCAGCGTGCGGATCGAAGCTGCATTGCGTGGATCCACGTCGGCTTCCAGGCGATGTAGGGCCAACTCCCCAAAGGCAAATCCAAGCAGCGCCTGAAGTGCTTCCTGCATGTAGCCGTTTCCCCAATGAGCGCGGCCGAGTGCGTAACCCAGCTCGGCCCGGCGATTGTCGAAACTGATGCCGTAGAGCGTGACTGTTCCAATGATCGCGTCGTCGGTGCGTCGCGCTATTCCCCACTTCAGGTTTGCGCGTTTGTAAAAGCCGTCATGAACCTCTTTCAGGATCATGACCGCAGCGTTTCTGTCAGGGATAGGGGGTGAACTCCAGTACCTCATCACTTCCACGTTTGAGAATATTGTGTAAAGCGCGTCGATGTCTGAGTTGGTCATCCACCTGAGACTTACACGATCGGCGTTTATGGTAGGTAGGTTTTTCCAATCCATTAGCTTTTGCTTTCGGGCTCAGCAGGAAACGCCCCTTGGTACAGTTTTAGCGCGCGGGGCAAAGATTGCCAGAGCCAGCAATACCACAAACCCGACCGAGTTAATCAGAGCGCTGGCCAGAGGCTTGCGGCCGCCAAAGAAATCTAACCAATGAATACCGGCGATGAGGAAAGCAAACAGCGTCAACACCAGATGCACAGTGCGTCTTTGGTCGTAATGGAAGAGCAACCAGAAACACATGAGTCCAACGAATACGGTGGCGGCGCCCTGCTCGCGTAGGAAATGGATGTACTTGTCCGATGCCTCTGGTTCCAGCGCGGCGGGGACGAGAAGCAGGCCGACTCCAGCGAGCAGTGCCACGATGCCGTAGAGACCATAAACAACCAGGCTGATCTTTTTCATCTTCAAACTTCCGGAAAATAACCAAGGGACTTGATCGTGTCTATCGTTGAAAGTCCAGGCCAGTGTCTTGTTTCCCACTCAGAAACTACCGGACGAAGCATTCAGAGGCTTGGCCGCGAACCGCCGCCCGATGAATGAACTGCTGCGAATCCTCCATAAACTCAGCCAATCTGCACCGTCAGCATTGAGATTGACCCGCCATCGAATCCCTCCACTGGAAAGCTCACGTCTTCACCTTCGCGCTGAAGGGCTATTACGTACAGTAGCGGCAGATAATGATCCGGTGTGGGAGCACTGAGCAAAGCGTCGCTACCCAAATGTTCGTAACCGACCAGCGGAGCATGGTCCCCTTTCAGCAAAAGCTCACGCGCCATCTGCTCAAACCTCACCGTCCAATCAAAGGGTTTAACCTCGTGTTTCCCCCAGGCATATGCGTGCAGGTTGTGAACCAGGTTGCCGCTGCCGATGATGAAGACGCCCTCATCGCGTAGCGGCTGGAGGCGTTTCGCTAGATTGTAATGAAACTCGGGCGGGCGCGTCTCGTCAATACTAAGCTGCACGACTGGGATGTCAGCCTCCGGAAAAACGTGACGCAGCACTGACCACGCTCCATGATCGAGTCCCCAACTGCTATCCATTGCCACCGGAACGGGCGAGAGCAACTCCTGAACCCGCGCGGCAAGGTCGGGACTCCCCGACGCGGGGTATTCAACTTCATAAAGCTCTCGCGGAAATCCTCCAAAGTCATGAATCGTTGGCGGCGCCGGCATCGCCGTGACCGCAGTTCCGGGAAGGTACCAATGCGCGGAGACGCAAAGCACCGCGGTTGGTCGGGGAATCGAATTACCAATCCCCGCCCAGCCGTCAGTGAACTTATTCCGGAGCAAGGCATTCATTGGATTGCCGTGTCCGAAAAAAACAGTTGGCATTGGATTGGTCAACATGAAACTCCCATGCTTGCGAATACGATGCTAGATTAACGGGCCGGGCGACAGGGCCAGGATGATATTTTGCACCCGCTAAAAACTAAGCGGTCCACTAAGCTACACGAATACACCCGAAATGTGATGTCCAAATTTCCGGTCTTCGGTCTGATTTCGTGGATCGTTTACCCCCTTCGTCTGGATTGTGGATCTTAAACGACTTGCTATTGAACTATGTGAGCGATTCAGCGTAATGCACTAGAGAGAGAAGTTTGATCATGCTTTTCTACGATCGTTTAGAGGTGGGCACCGCCCACCGGGACGACGTGGATGAAACGAGCCGGGTAAATTATTAAGCGTGATGATTTGGGTGAATGGTTTCACCCACGGCGCACCGGTGGGCGGTGCCCACCTCTAAACGTTTCAGA
>JANNJZ010000532.1:0-25266 GCA_031396065.1 Pyrinomonadaceae bacterium
CGCCGCTCGGGCAGGCAAGATGCCTGCGCTCCCAGCTTGATGGATCTGTTGCTACCAGGAAAGAGGGAAGACTATGAACACATTGCTTAAAGACATCCGTTATGGAATCAGAAGTCTGCTCAAGCGACCGGCCTTCACAATCGTAGCCGTCATCACCCTCGGTCTCGGTATCGGAGTCAACACCGCCATCTTCAGCGTGATTAATGCTGTCTTATTGCGTCCATTGCCCTACAACGATCCGGCACGAATTGTGACCTTCCGGTCGAATCAATCAGCTCCTGATCTTGAGGACGTTCAAGCGCAGAGTCACACCTTCAGCAAGTTTGGTGGCCTGGTGGCCCAGCCGCTTGATTACACGGGTGGCGCCGAGCCGGTTCAGTTTGACATCGGCCAGGTGACTGGCGGGTTCTTTGAGACGCTCGGTGTGAAAGCGGAACGAGGCCGCTTCATCACGTCCGATGACGATAAGACCGGAGCCCCCTTTGTCGTGGTGCTGAGTCACTCTTTATGGCTGAAGCAATTTAACGGGGATCAGCAGATCGTCGGCAAGACAATTCCGCTAAGCGGCAATGTCTACAGCGTCATCGGCGTGATGCCGGCCGTCTTTGCCACGCCGCGCGATAACACGGAAGCCTGGACGCCGGTGCATGTGTCCAACCCGGTAGCCGCTAATTTTCGCGGCGTGCATTTCCTCCGCTCCTACGGACGTTTGGCCGACGGCGTCAACCTTGAGCAGGCTCGCGCCGAGATGCTGTTGATCGATAAGACGCTGGCGG
This sequence comes from Pyrinomonadaceae bacterium, assembly GCA_031396065.1. Taxonomy (GTDB): domain Bacteria; phylum Acidobacteriota; class Blastocatellia; order Pyrinomonadales; family Pyrinomonadaceae; genus PSRF01. The sequence continues at coordinate 777 of JANNJZ010000532.1, forward strand.
CGCAGTATCCAGCGGAAAACAAGAATCGCAACACGGTCCTGATCCCCTTGCATGAACGAATCGTGGGCGAGTCGCGGCATTCCCTCCTCGTTTTGTTTGCCGCCGTCAGCCTGGTCCTGCTGATTGCGTGCGCGAATTTTGCCAACCTGTTATTGGCGCGCGCCGCCGAACGCGACCGCGAATTTGTAATTCGGGCCGCGCTGGGCGCGGGCCGCTGGCGTTTGATTCGACAACTCCTGACTGAAAGCGTTTTGGTCTCGTTAATGGGTGGTGCGGTCGCGGTTGTGCTTGCGATCTGGGGAACCAGTTTGCTGGTCGCTTTGAAGCCGGAGAACCTGCCGCGACTGGACGAAATTGGCGTGGACCTGCGCGTGCTCGGTTTCACCTTCGGCGTTTCCCTCTTAACTGGAATCGTCTTTGGCCTGTTGCCGGCGTGGACCGCGTCACGCGGTGGCGTGAATGACGCTTTGAAGGAAGGAGGACGCAGCGCAACCGCGGGTGGTGCGCGGCAACGTCTGCGGGCCACGTTTGTCGTCATGGAACTGGCAGTGGCGCTGATCCTGCTCGTGGGTGCCGGCCTGTTGGTAAAGACGCTTTCTGTGTTGCGCTCGGTCGAGCCGGGCTTCCAACCAGATCACCTGCTGACAATGCGAGTCGAGTTGCCTGAAGCGCGCTATAAGGAAGTTGATAAACAAACGCGCTTTCGCACGCAGACGCTCGCCGCAATCAATGAACTGCCGGGTGTGCAAGCCGCGATGGTCAGTGAGTTGCCGCTTAGCGGTGACTCACTCAATCACGATTTTGTGATCGACGGCCGCCCGCCGATTGCTCCGGGTGATGAACCGAGTTTAGAGACGCGCAGTGTGATGGGCGACTATTTTCAGGCGATGCAAATTCCGCTGAAATCGGGGCGTGATTTTGGACCGCAGGATTTCCAGGAGAAGGCGCCGTTAGTTGGTATCGCCAACGATGCGATGGTGCGCCAGTATTTTCCCGGTGAAGATCCGCTCGGCAAACGGATTCGTTGGGCCCGTAATGCAGAGGTCGAATGGATCACCATTGTCGGCGTGGTGGGTGACGTCAAACACTTCGGTCTCGACCTGCCGGAACAGCCCGGACTTTATTCGCCCTACACCCAGGCAGCTCCCTGGAAACGCTGGACGTCGGTAGTGGTCCGTACCCAGTCTGATCCAATCAGCATGGCCGGCGCCGTCAAGCAGCAGCTCTGGAAAGTCGATCCCCAGCTTCCGCTCACCAAAGTTGAAACCATGAACGAAGTAGCCGCGGGCTCCTTTGCCGCGCGCCGCTTCAATATGTTGCTGCTGGTTATTTTTGCGGGGCTCGCGCTGCTGCTGGCTTCCGTCGGCATCTATGGCGTGATGTCTTATGCAGTCACGCAGCGGACGCAGGAGATTGGTATTCGCATGGCTCTGGGCGCGCGAGCAATTGATGTCTTGAAACTGATTATTAGAAATGGCATGACCCTGATTCTGATTGGAGTTGCGCTCGGAATCGGTGGCTCGCTGGTCCTGACGCGTTTGTTGGCAAGTCTTCTTTTTGGAGTTAAGCCGACCGACGCGGTCACGTTTGTAACCGTTTCCGCGGTGCTGATGATGGTGGCGCTGGTGGCATGTTATCTGCCGGCCCGGCGCGCGACGAAGGTCGATCCGCTGGTGGCGCTGAGATACGAGTAGCGGTGAGCCCTATAGGACCTATTCGACTTATTGGACCTATTGCCGAGTAGTTAGAGGAGAAACCGATGCAGAATCTATGGCAAGACTTGCGTTACGCAATCCGCGGCCTCTTGAATCGCCGCGGCTTTACGGCGATCGCCGTCATCACCCTGGCACTCGGCATTGGCGGGAGCACCACAATTTTCACGGTCGTGAATGCGGCGTTGTTGCGCGGCCTTCCATATAAATCTCCAGATCAGCTCTACCATCTGTTTGAGAGCACGCCTCAGAATCAGTTTTCGCAACGTGAGTTCTCCTATCCGGATTACCAGGACTACCAGAAGAATGACGTCTGCGAAGGCCTCGCCGGTTACACCGGAGGCGGCTCAATTCTGACCGGGCGCGGCGAACCGCAACGCGTTGCGGCGCCTGCGGTCACCGCTAATTTCTTTTCCATCCTCGGAGTTGAGCCAGTCATCGGACGCGCGTTTCAACCGGGTGATGACAAACCTGGCGCCCCACGCGTTACGGTCCTAACCTACGGAATGTGGCAGCGCCAGTTTGGGGGCGATAAAGGGATCATTGGCCAGTCGCTAACGCTCAATGGTGACAGTTACACCGTGGTTGGAGTGCTGCCCGCGAGTTTTCAGTTTGCACTACGGGCGGCCGATCTGTGGCGACCATACCAGCCAACTGAAGCGCAACTAACCCGACGCTTCATGCACGGAACAAATCTAATCGGGCGACTTAAACCCGGCGTCAGTGTGGCCCAGGCCCAGACAGTGTTAGGTGGCATTGCCCGTCGTATCGAGCAGGACCACCAAGACTCGCATGCCGGCACCGGACTCAGGCTGGTGCCATTGCAGGAGCAGATCGTGGGCCAGGTCAAACCAATCCTGCTGGTCCTGTTAGCTGCCGTCGGGTTCGTATTGCTGATTGCTTGTGCCAATGTCGCCAGCCTGTTGCTCACGCGTTCACTGGCACGGCAAAAAGAAGTTGCTATTCGTTCCGCGCTAGGGGCTAACCGCGCCCGCGTGATCAGGCAACTGCTGACTGAGTCAATGCTCCTGGCCCTGGCGGGTGGTGCGGCAGGTTTGCTGATCGCCTATTGGGGCGTCGGCGCCCTGGTAGCCGTTTTGCCGGATAGCCAAATCAATGCGCTGCCGTTCCTCAAATCGCTGAGTATTGACCGCGGTATTCTGGCCTTCTCGTTTGGGCTGTCACTACTGACCGGACTCGTTTTCGGCCTGGCGCCGGCGCTCCAGTCGTCGCGGCCTGATCTGAATGAAGTACTCAAAGAGGGTGGTAGAAACACGGCCGGTGGATCAGGGCAGCGTCTCCGCAGTGCGCTGGTGATGACGGAGATAGCGCTCGCTGTGGTGCTGTTAGTGGGAGCGGGATTGATGATGAAAAGCCTGTTCCGTCTGCTGCAAACAAATGTGGGCTTCAATCCGGATAAGGTCCTCACCATGACCGTCTCGCTGCCGGCCGCCAAATACACCGATGAGAATCAACAGGTGGCCTTCTTCGAGCAACTGACGGAACACGTGCGATCGCTTCCGGGTGTCAGCGGGGCAGGGACCGTAGATCGGCTGCCACTACAACCGGGAAATACAACTCGCTTCATAGTTGATGGCGATCCCGTCCCGCCGCCGGGGCAGGAGATTGAGGCTAACCTGCGGGTTGTCGATGAAAGTTATTTCCAAACTCTGGGTGTGCCGATGGTCGCCGGCAGAATGTTTGATTCACGCGACAAGGCAGATGTTCCGGACGTGGTGATCATTGGCAAGAGCACCGCCGACAAAGTTTTTGCCGGTCGCGATCCGGTGGGCCGGCTAATTAAGTACACATCAGTCCAGTCGACGCCCGACCTGATCGTCGGGGTGGTGGCAGATGTCAAAATTGCCGGGCTCGACGATGCAGCCAGGCCCGTTGTCTATTATCCCTACCGCCAATCAGCATCACCCACAACCAACCTGGTCGTGCGAACCAACACTGACCCAGCGGCTTTAACCGCCGCGATTCGTGGCGAACTCAGCCGGCTCGAACCCGAGGTCGCAGTGTTCAACGTCAGTCCAATGGAGCAGTTGATCTCCAACTCACCGGCAGTGTTTATGCGCCGCTTCCCGGCCTTGCTCATCGGCATCTTCGCCGGCGTGGCCTTGTTGCTGGCGTCGATTGGCATCTACGGAGTCGTTTCATATTCGGTTAGCCAGCAGACCCATCACATCGGTGTGCGCATGGCCCTGGGCGCGCAGGCATCAGACATTCTAAAGATGGTGTTAAGGCAGGGGCTGGTACTGGCGCTGTGCGGGGTGGCGATGGGAGTGGTGGCGGCGCTTGGGTTGATGCGGTTGTTGCGCAGTCTGCTTTTCGAGGTGCAGACCAACGACGTGGCTACCTTTGCGGTCGTCGCCGGCACTCTGCTCGCAGTGGCGTTGGTTGCTTGTTATGTACCGGCCCGGCGGGCGACCAAGGTCGATCCGCTGGTGGCACTGCGATACGAGTAAGTCAGAACCACGTGCGTCAGCGGGTGGGTTGAGGAGGCCTGGGCAATTGGCGAGCTTGAAACTGCGACGGAATAGGACCAATAGGAACTACAGAACCTATTCCCGTGATTCTGAATAAGACCAATAGACATTACGTTCGTTTAGAGGTGGGCACCGCCCACCGGTGCGCCGTGGAAGAAACGATGCCCGTTTAATCGAGGACCAAAATCATGGTCGGTCTCTGGCAAGACTTAAAACAAGCGACGCGCATGCTTCGGAAGAAGCCGGGCTTCACGTTGATCGCCATCGTTACGTTGGCCCTGGGCATTGGCGCTAACACCACAATCTTCAGCGTGGTGAACGCGGTATTGCTGAGACCTTTACCGTATCCAAATGCCGAACGGTTGGTGGCGGTTTCGGAAAATTCCCTTCAGGATCCCGACATCTCGGTTGCCTATCCGGATTATCTCGATTGGCGCGCACAGCAGTCTGTGTTTGAAGAGATGGCAGCGCGAATGCCTATGGGCGGCATCATCACAGGCGCAAACGAGCCTGAAAGAGTGATCGGTCGCCTCGTCAGCCCAAGCTTCTTCGCAACTCTTGGCGTTCAGCCAATGCTGGGCCGCGCTTTCACGGAAGCGGAGAACAGTCCGGGGGCACCGCCCGTCATGGTGATCAGCCACGGACTTTGGCAGCGTCAGTTCGGCGGCGCTGCAGATGCGGTCGGTAAGTCGATCATCTACAACGGTGAACCATGGACTGTGATTGGGGTGATGCCCCCTTGGTTTGATTTCTACGGACGCACAAGTATCTACAACGATGTCTTCAAGCCACTTGGCCGAATGAGCAACCTGGACTTTCTGCAGGATCGAAATTCGCACACGGTGAGGGTAACGGCCCGATTGAAGCCAGGTGTGAGCATTGAACAAGCGCGCGCTGAACTTAGCGCCATATCGGCAAGACTGGCAACGCAATATCCCGCGTCGAACACCGGCGTAGGTGCAACCACTCGATCCTTTCTCGATGACTACATCGGGGATCAGCGCCAATCGTTACGGATAGTCTTTGCCGCGGTAGGATTCATGTTGTTGATTGCCTGCGCGAATGTGGCCAATCTCATGTTGGCGCGCGCGACTACCAGACAGCGCGAGATTGCCTTGCGTCTTGCACTCGGTGCCTCTCGCTGGCGAATAGCGCGGCAATTAATAACCGAGAGCCTGGTCCTCGCAGTCGTTGGTGGCGTTTTTGGCGTTTTGTTGGCCACGTGGGGAGTCAGCCTTCTCTCAAAGCTCAATACCGGAGAGCTGTCGCGCCTGAACGAGGTTTCGATTGATGGGCGAGTACTGGGGTTCACGTTTCTGATCACTCTCATCGTCGGCATCTCCTCCGGTCTCTTTCCAGCGCTACAAAATTCACGGTTGGTGCTGAACGAAGCGCTCAAGAAAGGTGGCCGCATTTCGTCGGCGGGTTCAGGTGGGAGGCTGCGCGGATCATTGGTCGCTACAGAAGTTGCGTTGGCGATCATGTTGTTGGTTGGTGCGGGGCTGACCATCAGAAGTTTTGACCGTCTTACTTCTGTTAAGCCGGGATTTGATCCTCAGAATGTGTTGACCTTCCGGATGCGTTTGCCCGACGGCAAGTATAAGGAAACGTCACAGGCTCTTGCATTCGGCCGCGCGGCGATGTCGCGAGTATCGTCTCTTCCAGGAGTCAAGAACGTTGCGGTCAGCACCGGTTTTCCCCTGGGCCGCGCCAGCGAGAACCCTTACCTGATTGAGGGCCAACCCGAGCCTTTGCCCGGCCGGGTTCCAATCGCCATCAGACAGGACGTGAGCGAGGGCTATCACCAGGTGCTCCAAATTGGACTGCTGGAAGGACGGCTTTTCACACCGCACGACACTGAGACGGCACCCCTGGTCGTGATTGTGGACGAAGAATTTGCCGCAACCAATTTTCCAAACCAGCCTGCGCGTGAAGTGATCGGCAAGCGATTGCGCTTCGGCGGCGACCAGGAAGAGTGGCGCGAAATCGTCGGAGTAGTGCGGCACGTCAAACAAAACGGTCTTGACGAGAACAGCCGAGCGCAAGTTTATCGGCCCATAACGCAAATGACGCAGCAGGGGAGTGAAGACTATGCGCGGGCGACAGACATGATCGTTAAGACTTCGATCGAGCCATACGCTCTGGTCGGTGCGATTAAAAAAGAGATTCAAGCCATCGACAAGGATCAGCCAATTGCCCAGGTGCAAACCCTCGACGATAGGCTCGATGAGTCTGTGGCTCCGCAAAAGTTCACGCTGCTGCTCCTGGGCATCTTTGCCTTCATCGCATTGTCGCTCGCTTCAGCCGGTATCTTTGGCGTGATGTCTTACACCGTCACGCAGCGCACCTATGAGATTGGAGTGCGAATGGCTTTAGGGGCGCAACGGTTTGATGTTCTGAAGTTGATGATCCGCCAGGGGATGAGCCTGGTTGTGATAGGGGTCGTGTTGGGCCTCGCTGGCGCATTCGCAACTACCAGACTGATGGCCAGCTTGCTATTCGAGGTAAGCGCAAAAGATCCAATTACCTTTGCGGTCGTAACGATTGTTCTGGCCGTCGTGGCCCTGATTGCTTGTTACATACCGGCGCGCCGGGCGACGAAGGTCGATCCGCTGGTGGCGCTAAGGTACGAATAAGCTGGCGCAGGCATCTTGCCTGCCGGCTCGCCGTCAGTCGAGCCAAGCGTTCGCGGCTGAAGCCGCTCATGGCAGGCAAGATGCCTGCGCTCCCAGCGCTGCGAATGAACTAATGACTTTCGTTTAGAAAGCGGACTCGTCTCCGTCCCGCGCGGGGGCAACAGCCACCCCCGCCGGGCTGCCCGGCCGGGGACCCCGGCAAGTGCCCTTTCTAAACAAAACGGAATCTGAATTAAGGAGAAACAATATGCATACCATCTGGCTAGATGTTCGTTACGCCCTGCGCATGCTGCTGAAAAACCCTGGAATCACGTTTGTAGTGATTCTGGCCCTCGCACTGGGCATTGGCGCGAATACCGCAATCTTTAGCGTAGTCAACGCCGTGCTCCTTCGGCCGCTGCCTTACGAAGAGTCAGACCAGTTGATGTTCCTGAATGAAAAGAGTCAGGTCCTCGATGAGATGTCGATCTCCTATCCAAACTTCACTGATTGGCGCAACCAAAACCACGTCTTTGAAAAGATTGCGGTTTACAACCGCAGTAGCTACAACCTGACCGGCGCTGGTGAAGCGGAACGCATTACCACCGGTCAGGTGTCTGCGGACCTGTTTTCCGTATTGCGGGTAAACGCGGCTCTGGGTCGCGTATTCACCAATGAAGAAGACAAGCCCGGAGGCAATCCGGTGGTCGTTTTGAGCTACGGATTATGGCAACGCCGCTTTGGCGGACTGGCCAGTATTCTGAACCAACCGCTTACGCTCAACGGAAAAAGCTACACGGTGATCGGGGTGATGCCGCAGGGATATCTGTATCCGAGCCGGGTTGAGATGTGGGTGCCGGTGGGCCAACTTTCCGGTCAGGCGAGTTGGCAGTCGCGTGGCAATCATCCGGGTCTGTACGGCGTTGCGCGGCTTAAGCCGGGAATGACACAGCAACAGGCGATGGCGGATATGGATATTATTGCTGCCAATCTGGAGAAGCAATACCCCGACTCAAACGCCGGTAACCGTGTCCGGATCCGGCCCCTGCTGGAAATCTTTGTGGGGGATGTTCGCCGCGCGCTGTGGGTGCTGTTTGCCGCGGTGGGTTTCGTGCTACTGATTGCGTGCGCAAATATCGCAAACCTGTTACTGGCTCGAGCGAAGTCTCGCGAGAAAGAGATGGCAATTCGCACGGCGATGGGTGCCGGCCGCTGGCGCATAGCCCGCCAGTTGCTAACTGAGAGTGTTCTGCTCGCTTTGATTGGTGGTGCGCTCGGGCTCTTGTTCGCACATTGGGGCGTCAAACTCATTCTCTACATCAGCCCCGATGCCATCCCGCGCTGGCGCGAGATAAGTCTTGATTGGTCCGTTATGGCATTCACCATCGGTGTCTCATTCATGACGGGGATTTTGTTTGGCGTGGTGCCGGCGCTGCAGGCTGGTGTGGTAGACGTTCACGAAACTCTTAAAGAGACCGGCCGAGGCATGTCTGGACGACACTGGCTCCGGAGCTCATTGGTGGTGGTCGAAGTTGCGACTACGCTGGTGCTGCTGGTTGGTGCGGGCCTGATGATCCGCAGCTTCTATCGTTTGCAATCCGTTAACCCGGGTTTCGCCTACGAACACCTGACGAGCTTCAGCGTATCGCTGCCGCAAAAGAAATATCCTGAGTTGCCTCAGCGCGAGGCTTTCTACAACCGGCTCCTCGAAAACCTTCGCGGGTTGCCGGGCGTTGAAGCTACTGCCGCCGCATCGGGATTGCCGTTGGGCAACAACGGATGGCAAACGTCGTTCACTATAGAGGGCCAGCCGGTCCCGCCACGCGATCAGACCCCGCTAATGGAAGCCTGTCTGGTAACGCCTGATTACTTTCGGGCCATGAGCATACCCCTGAAGAGCGGCCGCTATTTTGATGACCACGATAACCGGTCATTTCTCGAAGGTCGCGATCTCAGCAAACTCAACGAGGACGAACGAACGATGGCGGGAGTGAATTCAGTCATCATTGACGAAGAGTTTGCGCGACGTCACTGGCCCAATGAAGATGCGGTCGGTAAACGAATCAGGTTAGGTGGCTCCGACCCTAAAGCCCCGGTGCTAACTGTGCTGGGAGTTGTCGGCCGAGTAAAGATGGAAAGTCTCAGCCAGGATTCAAACCGGGTCCAGGGATATTTGCCTTATGCGCAAACTCCTAATGCCAGCATGACGGTGATTCTCAAGGGTTCTTCAGACCCGAATCAGATGGTCGCCGCCGTGCGTGATCAAGTTAAGGCAATTGATCCCGATCAGCCGATATACGCAGTTCGCACGATGGACGAGATTCGGGCGGAGTCTGTCGCCCCCGAACGATTGAACCTAACCCTGCTGAGCATCTTTGCCGGGATCGCTTTGGTGTTGGCCGTGGTGGGGATTTACGGCGTGATGTCATACACCGTTACCCAAAGGACTCGGGAAATCGGTATCCGCATGGCCATCGGCGCCCAACGAAGCGACGTGTTCAAGATGGTGATCGGGCAGGGAATGACGCTGGCTCTGATTGGTGTGGTCCTGGGGTTGGCTGGGGCGTTTGGTTTGACTCGGTTGATGTCCACCATGCTCTTCGGCGTCGAGCCGACCGACCCGGCAACCTTTGCAGGTATCGCGGTGCTGCTCATTTGCGTCGCCTTGGTTGCTTGTTACATACCCGGGAGAAGAGCCACGAAGGTCGATCCGGTGGTGTCGCTAAGGTACGAGTAGGCTGGGAGCGCAGGCGAGCCGCCTGCGTTGCCAGGAGCACGGCATTTACGAAATGATTGAGGAAGAAGCACACACGCGCGCTCGACGTGATAAAACTTAGAATGAACGGCACCACGACGAGTCTCCGTAAGCGAAAAATCCCAAGTTGATGCTAGAGTCTGCAGACAATCGTTTAGAGAGCACACTTGTGTGCCCCTTGTAGGAAGAGCTCAAGCATCGGTTTTGGGTTAGCGCGAGGCAGGCGCACAAGTGCGCTCTCTAAACAGAGTAAAAATGAAATGGTCGGAGAATTTGTCGAGACCACTGACGATGCCAAGAATCCTAATTGCAGATGATCAGGCTGACGTGCTGGCGGCGTTGCGTCTGTTATTAAAAGGCGAGGGTTTTGAGATCGAAACCGCTTCGTCACCTGCCGGCGTGTTGAAAACCCTCGAGACCCAGGAAGTGGAGGTCGTGCTGATCGACCTTAACTATGCCCGCGACACAACCTCGGGCAGCGAAGGTCTTGATCTGCTCACGCGAATTCAATCGGCGGACCTGGCGTTGCCGGTGGTGGTCATGACGGCCTGGGGCAGCGTCGATCTGGCGGTCGAGGCAATGCGACGAGGTGCGCGTGACTTCATTCAAAAGCCATGGGACAACGCCCGCTTGCTGGCCGTCCTGCGCACGCAGGTTGAACTGGCCGCCGCGCTACGTCGCGGGCAGCGTCTGGAAGCTGAGAACCTCGCGCTCCGCGACAGCGCTGCCGGCACTGCCTCAAGGCCGCAAATCATTGCCGAGTCTGAGGCGATGAAAGGTGTACTCAGGCTGGTGCAGCGAATTGGACCCGCCGACGCAAACATTCTGATCACCGGTGAGAACGGGGCAGGGAAAGAGGTGATCGCGCGCGCTGTCCATCGCCATTCGGCGCGCTCCGACAAACCGTGGGTGTCGCTCAATGCCGGGGCGCTGGCCGAAGGCGTCTTCGAGAGCGAACTGTTTGGACACGTGCGCGGCGCTTTCACCGATGCGAAGACGGATCGGGTTGGCAGATTTGAGTTAGCTGACGGTGGCACGTTGCTGCTCGACGAGATTGCGAACGTGCCGCTGAACCTCCAACCCAAGCTTTTGCGGGTTTTGGAAACCGGTGAGTTTGAGCGGGTCGGCTCCTCGAAAACACGGAAAGTAAATGTCCGGGTGCTGTCGGCGACCAATGCCGATCTGAACCTTGAGGTGGCCCAGGGCCGGTTTCGCCAGGACCTGCTGTTTCGCTTGAATACCGTCGAGATTCATTTACCGCCACTGAGAGATCGCCGAGCAGACATCCGACCATTGGCGGAACATTTCTTGTTGAAACATACTGAGCGTTATCGTCGAGGCAAAATGGACTTTACTCCACAAGCGCTCGAAGCCCTGCTGCAGCACGCCTGGCCCGGCAACGTGAGAGAGTTGGACCACGTGGTTGAGCGAGCGGTATTGATGAGTTCCAGCGATTCAATCACCGCCTTCGACCTGGCGCTCCAGTCCACCCCTGATGCGCGTCTTTCGGCCCGCCTGGAGGAGATGAGTCTCGAAGAGGCTGAGCGGCTGTTGATTAAGAAAGCCCTCGCCAAGGCTGACGGAAATGCCAACCGGGCTGCGGAAGCGCTGGGCGTCAGTCGCAGCGCGCTTTATCGCCGGTTGCAAAAGTATAATCTGAGTGATGGTAAGGAACATGGTGAGTGATGAGTGATGAGTCATGAGTGATGAGTGATGAGTAGGGAACAGTGCTGAGTGCTGAGTACTGAGTACTGAGTCCTGAGTAAGGAGCTGCCACTCAACACTCATCAGTCCGCTTACCACTCATTACTCAGGACTCAGGACTCAGCACTCATTACTCATCACTCATCACTCATCACTATTTAATACCGTGAGCACGCCACTCAAACCAAAGACTCCCGCTGCAATTCCGAGCCTCGATCCAGCGTTCAAGCGAGGCGGGCGGTTGCCCTTCGAACGCCGCATCACAATTCTGTCCGTGGCCGCCGGACTTCCAGCGGTCGCCCTCTGCGTATTTCTCTTATGGTTCGACGGCTATTCCGGCCGCGTGCAATGGACTGTAGACCTGTTCCTCATACTCACCTGGCTGGGTGTAGCCTTTAATCTCAAAGCGCGGATTGTTCGTCCGCTGCAAACCCTCTCCAATATTCTGGCGGCTATTCGTGAAGGAGATTATTCCATTCGAGGGCGCCGCGCGCTGATCGGCGACGCGCTCGGTGAAGTGATGCTCGAAGTGAATGATCTAGGTCAAACACTGCGCGAGCAGCGACTGGGTGCTCTCGAGGCCACCGCTTTACTCCGCACCGTGATGGCTGAGATCGATGTGGCGGTTTTCGCCTTCGATGGTGAACAACGCCTGCGCCTGGTTAACCGGGCGGGCGAAAGATTGCTGGCCCAACCGGCCACCAGGTTGCTGGGACGTACCAGTGACGAGTTGGGGTTGGCGGCCTGTCTGGAGCCCGAGGAATCCGGTGTCCCCCCCGAGTCGTCCACGATGCAGATGGTTTTTCCCGGTGGCGTCGGTCGCTGGGACATCCGCCGCAGCACGTTTCGCGAACATGGCGCACCACACCAGCTATTGGTTCTGACCGATCTTAGCCAAACGCTGCGGGAAGAGGAACGCACTGCCTGGCAGCGCTTGTTGCGAGTTTTGGGACATGAACTGAATAACTCCCTGGCCCCAATCAAATCGGTTGCCGGGAGTTTGGCTGACCTTCTCAGACGAGCCCCACGTCCGGTTGATTGGGACGAGGACATGCAAAGAGGTCTGGAAGTGATTTCATCACGCGCCGATTCGCTGGCCCGTTTCGTTGAATCCTATTCCAAGTTGGCTCGCTTACCTCAGCCCCGATTTGAACCGCTGAACATTGACGCGTTGGTTCGGCGCGTGGTCAGCCTCGAGACGCGCCTGCCGGTGAATGTACAAGCGGGTCCTGAGGTAATGCTCCGTGGAGACGACGTGCAGCTAGAACAGCTGTTGATAAACCTGGTGCGGAATGCGGTGGATGCTTCGATGGAGACTGGTGGCGCAGTCGAAGTTGGTTGGTCCCAAACCAATGGCAAGGTGGAAGTCTGGATCAGAGACGAAGGCCTGGGCCTGGCTAACACCGCGAATTTGTTCGTACCTTTCTTTACTACCAAGGCAAAGGGGTCGGGCATCGGGCTCGTGCTATCGCGTCAGATTGCCGAGGCCCATGGCGGCACTTTGCGACTCGAGAACCGTCTTGGCGTACGCGGCTGTGAGGCACTGATGAGTTTGCCACTTTGAAGGCACACTTGTTGGGCTTGTATCAATCACGATTTGTTAACTGGCCATTTTCGGAGCCCTTTGAGGAGGTCGACTTGCCTAAGCGCGAAACCCGCTGAAGTTGTCGAAAAAACACACCACGTGAGAAGCGTAATTCGGTAGCGCAGGGAGTTTCGGTCCAACGACTACTCGACGGGATTGGCTGTATTGTTACGTTGGCCCTGGCACGTCCGATTCGCTTAGCTCGATCACTATTGGCTGCGCTCTCAATCGCCGGATCATGAACTCGGCGCCAATTAACGCCGCGGCCAGCGCTGGTATATACGCCAGGCCCGACATCTTCTCGGGATCTTCAGGCGTCCTCCACAAGTAAGAGCAAAGAAATATCAAGAAGATCAAAACGGTACCCACGACCATCTCCATCCCGATCCATACGCCCATCGTGGCCAGGCTCCACTTTAACGCGCTCCGGTTGCGCTCGCGCGCCAGTCGGCTCATCCGCATGGGTATCACGATGAACAAGAAGATAAGCTCAAGCATGTTTTCCTAATTTAATTTAACTTCTTCAAACGCGGACTCCCAAAATCTTCATAGAGTCTAAAGCTCTCGGTCTAAGCTCATCGGGCCTCTCGTCACTGTGGCCTGAGGTAGTTGCCAAAGAAACCTAACACACGCTGCTCATATTCTTTTGTTGCTACTGAATACAAGTCCACATGCTTAGCTGCATTTACTACCCACAACTCTTTCGGGTTACTGGCAACATCAAACATCTGGCGGGATTCTTCGAGGGTCGTATGTTGATCTTCTGCGCCTGCGATAAACAGCATGGGTGAGCCAATCTTTCCGAGGTGGTCTATAGGACGCAGGGATTCAGCGTCCACCCCCAATCGAGGCTTGAACTGCCAGCTCAAGAGAGGGGTTAAATAGCCGGCCCACCCGCCAAGCCTCATGGTCAAGCGGTTACTGATCGCTTGATTGATCGTGGGATAGACCATTTCCAGCACCATTGCATTAACCTCGAGAGGTGGAGAGGCCAGCAAAGCCGCTGCGCCACCCAGTGAGACACCAACCACGCCTATCTTTTCATCAGGCGCGATTGAATGAAGGAAGCCGACGGCCGCCTGAGCATCCATGCTCTCAAGGTAGCCAAACGTAATGTGGTCTCCGGCACTTTCTCCATGGGCTTGGAAATCGAAAAGTAGAACAGCGTAATCCGCTTGAGCAAGAAAACGGGCGCGATCCAGCATGCTCAGTCGATTTGCCCGCACTCCATGCATGAGAATTATTGATCCTGCGCCTTTCTTTCCAGGTATGAACCAACCGTGGATGGTGGCTCCGGATGCGCTCGGAAATCGCACTGATCGCCCAGCCAAATCAGGCGGCAGTTCCCCGATCGGTTGACTTGCGGGCGCACTCAGAATACTTCCTGACAACCACGTGCCGACGAGAACGAGGAGTAAGAACCCGGAAGCGCAAATGAGGAGTAGCTTTAGTTTCATTACCAACAGCGGGCTAACGACGGCCCTCGGCAGTTATCGTGGATGGGCTGGGCACAATTAAGTCTTTCTCTGAGTCCGCGTCCAGCGGATGACTGAGAATAGCCCAGCAGTTCACTGCTGGGATCAGACCGAAGGATTGGAGTCCGGGTAGCGGACGGCTGACGATAAGAGCCAGATCTCTGCCTTTTTCAACCGTCCGCTTCACGGACTACACCCTAGCAAAGACATTGCAGATCCCTGCGATGAATCGCTGGGCTATTCTCAGTCGTCCGTTAAGACGGACTGATAGAACTACTCTTTGGGCAAAGTGTCATGTGAGCAGACGTCGAACGTCAGACGGCGGTTCCCGCGATCTTTGCAAACTTCTCAATATGCTTTGCCAGACGGTCCCCGTCGCATTCTTTACATAAACGCGGCTTACCCTTACCCGTCAGCATTAGCATCCTTTGTCTCTGGCACTTCGGACAATCAAACGGTAGTTCGATATAAGGCTTGAACCAACTGCATTTCGTGTTTCTAAGTTTGCCTGAGAGCCAGGCTACTTCTTCCATCGGGTAGAAGTTAGCAATTTCCAACAGCTCTAGCTGCGGCAGCTCCGCCAAAGGTCTAAGTGACTCATCGGCTGCTTTGATATTTGATAGGTGAAGATATTTCAGACTCCGCAACGACGACAAAGGCCCTAACGACGCGATCTTCATTCGCTTCCACATACCTCCGGCGACAGCCAACTGCTGCAAGTTTATTAACTTCGATAGTGGATCAATCTCGTGGACGCTACTGAAGTTTATGATTGCCAATCCCTGCAGACCAGTCATGGCGCCAACCTCCTTCAAGGAATCCACCTTCGAGCAACTATCAATACTCAAGACTTTCAGGAAACTAAGCCGACGAAAGCAGCTAACGTCGCCGGACCTAAGGGTATCAATGTACAAACGTTGTAAAGATGGGCACCTACAGATATACCCGAGCGAGGCGGCATTAATGTCAAAGCACCAAAGGGCTTTCAGTCGATCAAACTCGCTGAGCCGTGCAAATCCCTTTGCTCCAGTGACAAGCCTGATTTCGCTTTCGTCACGGTGGAAAGACTCGATCTCACGAACCCCTTCAGACCATTCAAGACGCGCCGGAAATATTGTCGTTGGGTATCCTGACTTCATTGGAGAAAAATAGCCCCTAACGCTGCAACGGTAGTTAGGGTGCAACTCAACAGTGGATTGCTCAGCGTCGCGGAGACCTATTTCCCTATCATTGTTTTGATCTTGTCTGCCACCGGTCGGGGAAAAGTTTTATATATCTTTTCGAGGTCCTGTTCGATGTGCGCGCGCGTCAAATAGTCAATGACCTCAAAGTTCTTCTTGTCCATAGCAGCAACTCGAACCGCACCATCTTCCAGGACAGAACTCTTTTCTTTGACGGTTACCCAGAGATAGAACTTAGGGAAGGCGGTGCCTGACTGCGTTGGACCATCCCGCAGCAGTTGGTAATCCACCACCACCTCCTTCTGCTTCAGGTCTTTGAAGTAGGACTCAAGGTCGCGCTTGAGAAAAACAGCGAAGTCTTTTTCATCCGGCACATTCGCCCGGACATGTGAATCAGCAATCGAGTCGCCAATTGTTTGACCCGATGCGGCCCAGACCGGAACCAAAAGCAGCAAGCTCGCGCATATGAATTTGGCTTTGTTCATCGTCATTTCAGACTCGCTTCCTACTCTTCCTCTAGTCAAGAACAATGGAAGCATCGAAACAATCGTTGTAGGGGCGGCAATCCGTGGCCGCCCCTCTTCCCGGTTTCATTAACCCTGAAGCCGACGCAGATCGTCCGAGAAATATCCGAGAGATAACGCAATCGCAGCGAGGGGTGGCGACGGAGTGCCACCCTACAATCTAACGGTTGTTTTTTGGTTTCGGGGGCTGCTGTTCAAGATTGTACTCGTCGGGAAACGGTGCGGCGGCCATCAACTTCCGGCTCTTGATGTTCACCGAATAATGGACGCCATAATGCGGTTGGGACCAGCGGTCAAACATCAACGTTTGATCGTTTGCCCAAACCAAGTTTGAAAACGGCCGCCACTCCAGAGGCAGGCCGCGTATCTCAAAAACCTTTCCACTCCGGCGCTCTGTCACAAAGAGTCGCGTGCCGGATACGGTAAAAGCGTCATATTTCCGACTACGGTTCGTCACTAGATCTTCTTTCTCCATCCCGGCTTCCAGCAGGGTCTCAGCCATAGAGAATTCAGGGATGCGCTCGCCGGCGTCAGACTTAGTCACTCTGATATGACGATGCGAACTGGGCAACGATGGTCGCGGTGATTGGGAGAAAGCACCGGTGGGTAAAGTGAGCGAAGCAACCAGACTGCCGGCAAGAGCGATTCTTCGACAAACTGCCATAGCCATAATTTGCATAGTGGAAACCTAAACCTGGGGGTGAGCTAGAAACGTAACTGGCGCTGGTCAGAGCGCACGATAGTAAAAACAACTTCAATGTACTTCCAAAGGACTCAAAGTTACTCCAACAATCTGGCCCCGAGGTGCGCACTATTTCGGGTCAACCGCCGTTCCCCCACCGCTGTCTCCGTTGTCTGGAGCGTAACGCTCGTGCAAATTAACCGGGTCTGATTTCCTGCGTAAACGCAGGTTAAGAAACTCGACAAAGACGGAAAAGCCCATCGCGAAATAGACGTAGCCTTTCGGGATGTGAACCGCGAAGCCTTCGACGATCAGCGTCAGCCCGATGAGCAGGAGGAAACTTAAAGCCAGCATCTTGATCGTCGGATGTCTGGCGACGAAGGCACCCAGGGGCGCAGCAAACAACATCATGAAAGCGATAGCGACCACGACGGCGGCAATCATGATCCCGATTTGATCCACCATGCCGACAGCCGTGATGACTGAATCGAGGGAGAAAACCGCGTCGAGTATGATGATCTGAATGATGATGCTAGTGAATGAAGCTTTAACCCGCGCTGAAGCATGACCTTCCACGCCTTCAAGACTATCGTGGATTTCGAAGGTTGATTTGCCGAGCAGAAACAGCCCGCCGAGAATCAAAATCAGGTCGCGCCCGGAAATTTCCTGATTGAGAACGTTGAATAACGGTGCCGTCAGGCCGATCACCCAGGTAAGTGAGAACAGCAGGATAATCCGTATCACTAGTGCCAAACCCAGCCCGATATAGCGGGCGCGAGTTTGCTGCTCGGCTGGTAGTTTACCCGCGAGAATTGAGATGAAGATAATGTTATCGATGCCGAGGACCACCTCCAACGATAGCAGCGTCAAGAAGGCAACCCATATTTGTGGATCAGAAATCCATTCCATAAATAACTTTCCCCTTTTCGTCCCTCATCCTGCCATTAAGCATGTTCGAGTTTACCTCCTACTCACATTCCTTAGAACCAACAATAAGCCTGCCGTCAAAACTACGAGGACGATCTTTTGCATATTCAGCCGGCTGCATTAAAAGAAAGCCGTGGCAACAATGAGAACTGCCCATTGTTTATTGTTCATGGTCGATCAGTAGAGTAGAAATAATTTGCGGCTCTCACGGAATTCCGCGGCCTCTCTGTGCCACTCCTCCAGCAGGTGATTGAGTCGGCCGCCCTCGATGGCGAGCCTCACCTTGTCCGACCCTGTCAGGCGGTCGATGCTCGCGGTCCAGGCGAAATCTCGCGGGTGTTGCTTGCGGATCTCGTCAATGAGCAGCAGGGAAGTGCGGACGGGCCGGTACGTTCGCCGGTTCGTGACGGCGAAGCGGATCGCCGGGATACTCAGCCCTTTATGCTTGGCGGCCGTCGGCGCCACCGTCATCGTAATCGCTTCGAACCGGACGCCCGGGAGCCGCCTCTCGTTCATGATCCGGGCGACCTCAGGCGCGTTGAGCCAGGGGGCGCCGATCTGCTCAAACGGCCGGTCAGTGCCCCGGCCCTCGGTCAGGTTCGTGCCCTCGAAGTAGACCGAGCCGGGGTAGCTAGTCAACGCCGCCAGCGAACGGAGGTTGGGGGAGGGGTTCACCCAGGGTAGTCCGGTCTGGTCCAACCACTGCGAGCGCCGCCAGTTCGCCACCCGCGCCACAATGAGGTTCGCGCCGATGCCGTACTTCCGGTTGAACAGGGTGGCGAGTTCACCAACCGTCATCCCATGACGCGCCGGTATGGGATACATGCCCACAAACGATTTGAACTTTGGGTCGAGCAGGGCTCCTTCGACGATCTCCCCGCCGATGGGGTTAGGCCGATCCAGGACGACAAACGGAATCCCCTTTCGCGCGGCCGCCTGCATCGAGAGGGCCATGGTGGAGACGTATGTCCAGGTGCGACCCCCGACCTCCTGGAGGTCGTAGACCAGCACGTCGACGTCCTTCAGCATCTCCGGCGTGGGGCCGCGATCCTCCGACTTGTACAGGGAGTAGATGGGAACGCCGGTCCTGGGATCGGTCTCGTCCACTATCTTCTCGCCCGCCTCCACCGTACCCCTGATGCCGTGCTCGGGGGCCAGCAGGGCGACCAGCTTTAGATTCGGGTGTTTTGCGATCAGATCGATGTCGGAGATCGCAGACCTATCGATTCCTGATTGGTTGGTGATAAGTCCGACCCGTTTCCCCCTGAGCGCCCGCGGCACGTCGGCGAGAAAAGTCTCGATGCCGGGGACGACCGGTACCGCGGAGATACGCGGTGTTACGCCGGCGAGCACCGACGCGTCCGCAAACATCGCCGGGGACCGCACCGGTGTAATCGCACACGCGGCCAGCAACAACAGGACAGGAGCAAAGCTCTTCATTGTTATGGCTACACACTCTCACCAAGCCTCACGCCGCCCGCGGGCGCGCGCCGATTTCCGACTAAATTGTCTCGGCGGAATCTTACCGATTTCATGCTCGATTCCATAATGACAATTGTCAAGCTACCACTTCAGGGCCGCCCTTTCATATATGAGTTAGGCGTTGCTCGCAGCACTCAAGTCCCGGCCTTCAGAATTATCTCCATGGGCTTCCTGATACCACGCTTGGGATCAAGAATTCGTATGGCGTAGACCTCATTAAACTGATCTCGTTCAAAGGAAATACCATGAAATGGACGCTATCGCCGCGTCCGTTGCAGCCATTGTTAGACCGCGGCGCCGAGGAGCACTTTCACTGGCGACACCCCTTTCCCAACAATCACACCGAGCGCTATACAGTTGACGATTACGGTGAACCAGTATCCAATCAAGAACGATGCCTTCCGCGTTTTGTGTCGCAAAATCACTTGAGCGATCAGGGCACCGGGCCATCCCCCGAGCAAGCTCATCAGATGCAGTGTCGACTCAGGTGTTCGCCGCCTGCCTGCAATCTGAGAGGCTGTTTTGTCCCGAGAGTAGCCGACGTACGTGATAATGCTCGCACCATAATAGAGAGCCAACCAACTCATCTCGAGCCATCCTACCGCCGCAAGTGCGGCTAAGGCGATGAGGAAACTCATTGCGAACGCGATTGGCAAGGCCATGCCCGATCTTGCGATCTGACGCCTCTGCGGGGTACCACTCGGACCCGCAATGAATCGAACATCATTCGCCTGAGGCCGCCCATGCGAATCGAACCCGAGTCTGTAACTCACCGCTTCATCCACACTCGGTCTGCGATCACTGCGCGGGAGTGACGAGATGTGGACGAATACGGAGTCACCTCCTTCAGAACAAGAGATAAATCCGAACCCACGTTCGTCGTTCCATTTTGCGATTCTTCCTTGGTGACGCATTTCCTATTTTCAAGCGGGCTAGCTTTGCGCTTGAGCCGCTCGCGCACTCAACTTAGCAAAGAAGCGCGCCGTGCCGCCGGAACCTCGGATTTGAACGACTTGTTCGGCGCATACTTCTCATATTGTGTGCGATAACCGAAGAGTCGTGCCGTCGGGCCGACTATGAAGTACAAAGCCTTCTGCAGTGGGATTGGGGGCCCGGCCATCCAGCTGTCATACGCAGGGCTAAACCGTGACATCTGCAGCAAAGCCTTCGGCGGTCGGCTGTTAGACTCCGACTCGTCGAAGAACGCGTACGCCTGGGTGAGAAAGATAGTGAACCGCTCGGGCATTGCATACTCCGGAGTCAACGGGCCTTTGACAACCACCTGCGTTTCGGTTTCGTTAAAAGGCTTGTGCGGCGTTCCGGGAGTTACCAGGAACGACTCTCCCTGGCGCAGGAGTTTCTTTTCGCCATTGACCAACAAGCTTAAGGTGCCCTCGGCGACGATGAAATTCTCGGCGAATGAGGTGTGGATATGTTCGGGCGGCCCAGGGGCGCGGGGTTCCAGCATCAGTTCAACCCAGGCGAGACCGCCCTCGCGTTTGAGAATCGTCTGGCGAAAACCTTCGGTCCGGCTCACAAATACCTGACCTTGCCGCGGATAGTAGTCTTGGCCAGGTTCAGCTTCCCGGAAGATGACTCTGTCCAGCAGAGCACCGATGAGTACGTATGCCAGAACGAATCCTAAACCCCACCGCAGCAGCCTTTTCATCCATCCTCCTCAATTGGGTCAGTTACATCAAGCAGCATAACGGCGGCTAACAGGCGTACAGAGTCCAGCCTTTAGGCTGCTTCTTTCGCAAGCCCAAGAAATCGTTATTTCCAAAAACGCAAGCTGAAGCTTGTACTCTGTACGCCTGATGACTGGCATCTGACTCGTTCATCGATCGTTGCGATTCAGCGGCTCGCCCAGGCGACTAAGGGCTCCGGCAGCAGCAGCAGTGGCGTGTCAGTTGCTGAAGTAGCGATTCCATTCTTCCGCATACTTATGGATGTATTCGAAGTCTCCCGGTTTTCGACAGCCCTCGATATAGCGGGATAATGATGGCCTTTCCGCTGCGGCGCGAGATCCGCATTCAAGCTGAAGGAACAAGGCTACTTGAGAAACATGCTACCGCGGCGTCAGCTGCATGCCTTTGGGCAGCTGCTTCATTCCTACGCGGGTGCCCATCCTCGAACGGTCGCGTGATGCTCTGCCCAGGCGGACCACGCGGCTTCAGCCCAGGCGCGAACCCGCTCCTCATGCTCGAACGGCGTGGCCACCCCGGCTACGTCA
Source organism: Pyrinomonadaceae bacterium (assembly GCA_031396065.1). Lineage (GTDB taxonomy): Bacteria > Acidobacteriota > Blastocatellia > Pyrinomonadales > Pyrinomonadaceae > PSRF01. The sequence goes on from JANNJZ010000532.1 coordinate 22,144, forward strand.
GCGACCGTGACGGCGCCAAGCGAGGTCGGCGGAGGAAGCCAGACGAACCGCTCCTTGGCTCTGCTTGCTGCTCCCATGACACGCGTAGCATACGAAACCGCGAGACCCCGTTCCAAGACGAGGTGCAAGCTGATGAGATGAAGGCAGACGGACTGGATCGTCTGCGCGGATGCGTGCCCCGGGTGCTGGACTGCGTAGCTGTCGACGGTGAGGCGGTGTAGCGCTCCAAACGATCGGTCGCTGTACTCGCGTGACAGAACCTCACCGTACACATGCCAGCAGCCTGGCGAGGACTCCATGTATCGATGCGTCGGCCCGTCCACTTCCGGAACGAGAGCACCGCACCCGATGCATTTGATGAGAAGGGTACCTCCCTGCATCGCATCCTCATGGTCTGCCCAACGCTGGGCATCAGCGGCGCGCACGAACCGCCGCCAGCGAGAAGCCTTGCATGAGAGACATGCTAATTGCGCGTCCGCTGCATGCCGTTGTTAGATTCCGGCCTTCGCTGAAACACGCCTTCTTCTAAACTACTTACCAAGTCGGGACAATACTGCGTCAAACTCGGCATCGCTCATCCAATCTTCGCTCTTGTTCTTCTCATTCCACACACGCCAGAGCGTGAAACCAGAAGACGTGTACATCTCGCTCCGGTGGAAGTCATAGACTAACCGCGCGGGATGCACCGTGACTAGCGAATCGTGACCCTTGATTTGCAGATTCAAGTAGATAGCTGCGTCATTTTTTAGCCACCGCTGCTCCACGACTTTATCAACGGTTAAAGCCGGCAGGTCATAGACCGCCTCCATCCCGTAGCTCACGCCGTGCTTCTCCCAGATCGTGAGCTTCATGCTATTCCAGACGTAATACTGTTCGATACGGTAGCCGTAAGTGACACCGGCAAAGTCATCACGCTTTTCGCCGGAGGCAACTGTATATCTCGCATACCAAATGAGCAGGATCGCGCCCCAGAAGACGATGGTGGCAAGGAGGATGGGGGCGAGGTATTTTCTCATCAATAGGACACTACCGTTCGCTACCAAGCAGGAATCTAACGCTGGGCATCAGCGGCGCGCGATCAGCATCCAAGCTGAAGGAAAGAAGTTACTTGAGAGTCATGCTATCGCGCCGTCACCTGCTAGGCTTTGTTATGCTGGCCGGGGACGGGACTTGCTCGTAACGAAACGTCGACGCGCAGAATCCCATTGCACATAGGATACTGCCCGCGACCCGTCCTCTTTGTACTCGGCTATCATCAAATCCCCGGTTCCTGTCCAGACGACAGTTCGAGACAGATCGCGGTCTTGATAAATCCAATAAGGCTGATAGCTTCCGTCGCCAGCTTTTGGCGAGCTGAAGATTACTAGACCAAACCGAGCGTCATCATTTCGAGAAGTATTAACCACAATCGCTGCCAGATGATTCCAGGCCTCTTCGCTGCTATCGTACCCAAGTCGGCCCCAGCAATACGCGAAGATACTGTTTAGAGCATCAGAACCAAACTCCTTGGCCGGACTCTTGATCTCTTCCTTCAAAGCCAGTCTATAACGCCCATTCGCTGTAAAGCGACGCCAGGCCTTATCTATTCCCTGATTGCCGACGCTCATTAGGCCGCAGCAGGTTGGATCCGTCGTGTAATCCAACTCCTTCTGCGGTCCCGTCTGAATCTGCGAGGAGGGTTCATTCGACGCGGCGCTCGATTGAGGCTTCGACTTGCTGCAAGCGAAGCCGATGCAAATAGCGAGGCACAGGCAAATCAGAAATTTGATTCTGGCAATTCGGTTCATGAGGTTGCACTGGCTGAACAGCATAACGCTGGGCATCAGCGGCGCGCACTCAACGCCGCCACCTTCAAGTCTCGCATGAGAGACATGCTAACTCGCGTCCGCTGCATGCCTTTGTTATGCGGAACTAGCGCCGCCGTGCAAACCGGTAAGTGATAAAGCCACCGACAAGACCGTCAGCATCATTTGTCGGAGCAAACTGGGCCGCACAAACAACATTACTTACGGACGACTTTAGCAACGGGTGGCCCGTTACGACCGATGCCCATACCACCCGACCAGAGTTGATGTCGATGGCAATTTGCGCTGTGACAGGTCCGTACATTCCGGCGGTTTTCGCGAGTTGTGGATACTTAGGGCGCGGCACATTCACCGCCTTTTTTGTCACGTTTCCTAGATTCATTTTGACAGTGGGACGTGGAGCCGACTCTCTGTCAGGACATCGAAAGCCACTAGTTTCAACTTGGGCTACGCACCGGCCGCCAAGAGCAACGGTTAGATATATCAATGCAAGCGTGAAGAGAATTCTCATGGGGTAGTTGGAAACCGCGGAGAACGATTTGTTCCGCATAACGCTGGGCATCAGCGGCGCGCACGAACCGCCGGTGGAGATAAGCCTCGCATGAGAGACATGCTAATCTCGCGTCCGCTGCATGCCGTTGTTCGGTGTCGTCGTCGAGGATTAGGCAGCTCGCAATAGCGATTTTTCAACTGACCTTGGTAGATCCACAAAGACAAAATACTCGGCTGGATAGAGGTAATCTTCACCGCTTTCATCCACGACGCGGATATCACCCTCGGTGGCTGCATCCTCATCAGGCAGCACGCGATAGATCTTATGAAGCTCGAGAGACGCAGGGTAGTCAGCATTACTAATGCAAACTGCGAATTTGAGAACTGGCTTTCTTTGGCTCATTTGATTAATCCAGATAGAGCTTGCGTTTCATTTCCTTTCGGCCTATCCCATGGGCCTCATACCAATGCAATTCCGCCAAGCGTATTCTACCGCTTCGCAGGCGAACGTGAGCAACACCTTTCAACTTTCTCCATCGACCTTTTCCATACATCTTCCGCAGCCGCGCAAGATCCCGAATCTCTCGATTAACAGCAATGGGCTGGATCTGCGTAATCTCGCTGACGATTTCGAAGTTCATCAGCGGTTCATTTAATCAGGTACATCTCGCGGATTCAAGAAGACACCGAACGCCGGGCTTCAGCGGCGCGGCGCGAATTCATACAAGCTAGGTCGCAGGAAGCATCATGAAGAGGAAGCTATCGCCGCGTCCGCTGCAAGCCTTTGTTCGGACGCCCTTTGATTCATCACTCAACCTGCTTTTCG
>JANNJZ010000548.1:0-28618 GCA_031396065.1 Pyrinomonadaceae bacterium
GCACCTCGTACGGAATCGGTGTCTCTCGAATCTTTGCCTTGGCGCGCACAATGCGCTGGGCCAACGTACGCGGAGTGATGAGGAAGCCGCGTGCTATCTCCTCGGTTGTCAGCCCGCACACCTCACGCAAGGTGAGCGCAACGCGCGCTTCCGGCGGGAGAGCTGGATGACAGCACGTAAACATTAGACGCAGGCGATCATCTTCAACGGCATCTTCAAAGCCATCCTCAAGATGGTCCTCTTCATTAGACCTTGCCGCCGAACTCAATTGCGCTTCGAGATATCGCACGAGCTCGTCTTCGGACGCATCAAACCTTGCCCGTCGACGCAGCGTATCAATGGCTTTGAATCGGGCCGTCGAAATCAACCATGGTCGCGGGTTGCCGGGTACTCCACTCCCCGGCCACAGGTTCAGTGCCGCCGCAAAGGCTTCGTGCATCGCCTCCTCGGCAAGATCCAAATCACCGAGCAAGCGGATCAGAGTTGCCAGGATTCGTCCCGAATCCACGCGATAAAGGGAGTCGAGCAATTCGCGTATCTGCTCGTCTATCTGCGTAGTGGAACGCTCGGACATGACATCGGACATAATGGGAACCGTACCAAACCGGCAACCCCGAATCAATTTGGCCTGCCGGCGGTGCCGAGTCGCGATGAGGTGAAGGCAGTCCGGTTAGGTCCAAAGGGCAGAGCATACTGGGTGAATCGTAGATGGTAAATGGTGAATAGAAGAGCCGGTGTCGCTGACAGATACTCGTCGCGCCGTCCATCGTTCCGACATCGCGGGGCGACGGCGATGTTAGTTTGCCCCGCCACGTCCAGTGGCGCAGCCTCAAGAATAATTCGCTAAGTCTCGCAGCGCCTTGAGGCGAGGCAGCAGCAGAAGGCCGTACATGGGCAAACGACCGCTACACGGACTACTCCCGAGTCACCGCTGATCCCAGCGATAAATCACTGGGCTGTTTTCGGTTGTCCGCTCACGCGGACTGGGCCGAAATAGATGGTGCCGTCACTTCGGTACACCTCCGGCACAATAAGTGCCGTAAACGATACGGCGAGGCTTAATCCATTTGAAGGCTGCGCTTGAGGATGTTTGCCCCACAATTTTGCCCTACTCTGGTGCGTCCTACGCCGACTTACCACCAAGAGCCCGAATCCCGCCAAGGGCAAACGCAAAGCTGCTCAGACTGTCTCGCGGCTCCCGGAACCAAAGAGAGCAATATTAATGACTATCAATAGACTCGGATTGGGAAGCGCTCTGTTGCTTTTTGCCTTTCTCATCGTCTCCAGCACGACCACCCTGGGCCAATCGACTGTCTTCAACACACCATCGACTGATGTTGTGCGAGGTCAGCGGACCTATCTCGAAGCTGATTTCATCACCCACCTCGCCGGCTACAAGGACGGCGGCTATCGACTTTACGGCGGGCGGGCCGTCTATGGCGTGCGGAAGCGGATGGAGGCCGGGGTCAATGTTTACTTTGCGACCAGCGCTGACTCTCCGGAGCCTGTGGTCGTTGAGCCAAACTTCAAGTGGCAGTTTTATAACGATGAAGGCGAGGGGTTGGCTGCAGCTGCGGGCGCGCTTGTCTCAATTCCCGTAACTCATCGTATCGCTGGCAGCACCAGCGGGTTTCTCTACGCAGTTGTCAGCAAGAAGTTTTACGGCGACTTTGGCCCTCGGTTCACTGGGGGCGCTTATCTGCTCGCAGTTCGCGCTGATAAGGGAACAACCAAACAGGGTGCGCTAATTGGCTACGAACAGCCCATAAGCAGTCGTCTCACCTTTGTCGCCGATTGGACCAGCGGCAACAACAACCTTGGTTACCTGGCTGCCGGGGTTGGCCTTACCCTCTCGCCAAAAAGCGCTCTCTATTTTGGTTACAACGTTGGCAATCACGGGCGGGGTAACAATGCGCTCGGAATCTACTACGGCTACAGCTTCTAGTGCGCTGACAACTTACCGGGAGAACGGAAAAAAATGACGAAGGTATTCGAAGTCGGGCGCAGCTGGTTGCGAGACTGGGGTGGACGGCTGGCAACTGGCCACGGACTAATGATGATCGCGTTCATGACGTGGTTGATGTTTAGTGCAGCCAGCGCTGAGCACAAGACACTGGTAACGGATCTAATCCAGCCCCTCTTTACTCTGGCCATGACCATTCTCGCGTTTCGAGCGTCGCGACTGAAATCGCTCGACCCCAGAACACGCCGGGCCTGGACGATTTTGACTATTGCGTTCTTTGTTTATTTCTCCGGAAACATAACCTGGTTCTACTACGAAATCATCATTGGTGGCAACTTGAGTGTCACCTGGGCTGATCCCTTATATCTTGCATTTTATCCGATCGCGCTCGCCGGTCTGCTCACGTTTCCAATGGACCGTCCGGGCCGATCACGTTTGACCTTTGCGCTTGATTCCGGAACTGTAATGCTCGGCGCCTCGATGGGGCTCTGGCACTTGATCCTCCGACCCATAGCGCTCGCTGAACAGACCAGCATCCTGGAGACGGCCCTCACGGTAGCCTTTCCGGTGATCGCTTTAGTCACGTTGTTTGGCGTCGTAACGCTAATGCTGCGCCGCCCTGACTGGAAGGCGCGGACGGCAATTGCCATTCTGATGGTCGCAATTCTCTCTGACGCGATCGCAGTCTTTGGTTATTCATATACAACTCTGCAGAGCAACTATCAGGGTGGAAACTGGCCCGATTGCTTCTACGCTATCGGGTTTTTTCTGATGGCGCTCAGCGCGCAAATGCAATGGCGGAATGCGAAACAGGCTAAACCACGAGACTCTGCCTTGCCGGACCAGCGCTCGCCATTTCCCTGGCTGCCCTACCTCGCCATTGGCTTTGCCTATGGCCTGGTGCTATTTGTCTCTTACAAACATGCGCATGAAGGCGGCAGCGACCTGATCTCGTTGACTGTTGGTGCTTTCATGATTACCGGCCTGGTAGTTGCGCGGCAGATTCTGGCTCTGCGTGAAAACGCACAACTGCTGGCTGAACGTGCGACTCGGGCCACCGAGGCACGCTTCGTGTCTCTGGTCGAACAAGCCTCGGACGTGATTACCATTATTAATCCCAAGGGGAAGGTCCTCTACGAAAGCCCATCGGTCGAACGCGTTTTCGGCTATCGCGTCGCGGAAGCGTTAGGCCAAAAGCTCGGGGAGTTCGTACATCCTGATGACAGAGGAGATACGCGGGAATTGATGGCCAGGCTCTGCAAGCAACCGGGAATGCGCGGTCACATGGAGTTCCGTTTGCTGCATAAGGACGGACACTACGTTGACGTCGAAGCTGTAATGACCAATCTCCTTAATGATCCCAACGTCAATGGGATAGTGATCAACTCACGAAACATTAGTGAACGAAAGCAAGCGGAACAGGCATTGCACGATAGCGAAGAACAACTGCGCCAGTCGCAAAAGATGGATGCGGTGGGCCAACTCGCCGGCGGCGTGGCCCACGATTTCAATAACCTGCTCGCTGTGATCATGGGCTATTCGGATATGTTGTTGATGCACGCATCCCCAGAGCAGGACGAGGGTACGCAACGGAAGATCGAACAAATCAGCAAAGCAGCGCACCGGGCTGCGGGGCTCACCAGGCAACTTCTGGCATTCAGTCGTAAACAAGTGTTGCAACCTAGGCTCTTAAACTTGAATTCGGTCGTGGGCGACATGGACAAGATGTTGAAACGGCTCATCGGCGAACACATTGAAATGCTCACGATCCCCGACCCTAAGTTGGGCATCGTGAAAGCGGATCCAGGACAGATAGAACAAGTGCTGCTAAACCTGGCGGTTAACGCGCGTGATGCGATGCCCGGCGGCGGGAAGCTTACGATCGAGACAGCCAACATGATTCTTGATCGTGAGTTCACGGAAACGCACCGCGCCGTTGAGCCAGGACCCTACGTAATGTTGGCGGTGAGCGATACGGGAGGAGGAATGACCCCGCAAGTTAAGCGCAGAATCTTTGAGCCCTTCTATACGACAAAGGGAAAAGACAAAGGAACAGGGCTCGGACTTTCCACCGTCTATGGAATTGTGAAGCAGTCGGGAGGCAGCATCTGGGTTTACAGCGAACCTGGTCGTGGGACCACGTTTAAAGTCTATCTGCCGTGCGTAGACGAGCAGGCCAAGGCTGAGGAACCCATAGCCGCGGCATCTGCTTATCAAGGAACGGAAACGGTGTTATTGGTTGAGGATGAAGATTCGGTGCGAGAGGTTGCGAATGAGATACTCACCATGAGTGGATATAAGGTATTGCAGGCCAACGACGGAAACGAAGCCCTCGAGATGTCGCGCCGGTACGAGGGTATTATTGATTTGATGGTCACCGACGTGATCATGCCGCTAATGGGCGGACCGGAACTGGCCAGAATCCTGGCATTGACGCGGCCGCAAATGCGAGTGCTCTACATGTCGGGTTATACCGACGATGCTATCGTTCATCACGGCGTATTGAGTGAGAATACTGCCTACCTACAAAAGCCCTTTACCGCCGCAGCCTTCACCCGAAAGCTTCGAGAAACAATATCGATTTCGCAAAACTGAGCGGGTTACCTCCGAGTATGATTAGGTCGCGACCAGCCGCGCCTTACCCAAGCGGGTAACCACGGCTCATTTCCCCGCGGCTCACTTCCCAGCGCCAATCGCGTACAACTTCTTGTCGTCGCTGCCGAAATAGATGGTGCCATCACTTCCGATAGCGGGAGTGGAATCCATGCCATCGCCCATGAGGAACTCCCACTTCTTCGTGCCGTCGGGGTTGATCGCGTAGAACTTCGCATCGTGGCTGCCAAAGTAGATCGTGCCGTCACTTCCGACGGCGGGAGAACACCAGACTATGCCGCCCGTCACGAACTCCCACTTCTTGGTGCCATCAGACCTGATCGCGAAGAGCCTTTCGCCACCACCGATGTAGATCGTACCGTCCGAACCGATGGCCGGGGATGAATAGAATAATTCGTCTGGGGCGAACTCCCACTTCTTCGATCCTTCGGGACTAATCGCGTAGAGGTTCTTGTCCCTGCTGCCAATGTAAATGGTGCCGTCGGCCCCAATCGCCGGAGAGGACCCCACGGAACCTCCGGTCACAAACGTCCACTTAGCTTTGGGAGACGCCGGCCCCGAGTACTCGCTCCTCCGGGTGTGCTGCAAGTCGTGGCCGAACATCGCCCATGGAGTATCGGCGAGCGCCTGCGGAGACGGCGAACTCCCGGTCCTGACCTTCGAGCTTTGAGCGCACCCGAGCACCGCGACGGCCAGAAGCAATAATGGCAGCGAATGTTTCATGTCGAATCCCCTCCTGGACAAAACTGCTTAGTATCCAGTGAGCGTTAGCACGCGCCGGAACCTAATTTGGAGTGCGGTAACCTGTTACCGCTTTGGTAATCGGCGACCTGTCGCCGCCGTCCTCAGCATCATTGGACCCCTGCTGACTTCATATTCCATCACCGACCTGCGGCGACAGGTCGCCGAATACCAAAGCGCTGACAAGGCAGCGCACTCCAAAGAGTCTCGCCGCGATGTTAGTTTGCCCCGCAGCAATTAGAAGGAGGCAGAAGGACGAAGAGACGAATTTTGATCCGCGGGCTTGAGGTGGCCTGAATAGAGTATGAGCCGGTGAGCGACTTAGAATTTAACCAGCTCAAACTTGGTGCGAAAACTGATACCGACACTATTGTAGAACGTACCAAACTGTGCGCTGGCAAGGTTGTTCTGAACATCGCGAGGGTTCCAGTGGTTGGTGATGTTAAAAATCGTCAGGCCCACCCGACCTTTATACTTCTTACCTCGGAAGGGAATCTTCACCCCCTTGGTCACCAACAGATCAAGCGTTAACAATGTCGGAAAGCGACCCCCGCCATTGCGTGGACCAACGTAGTCCTGCTTCTCATTCAAAACGGAAAACGGGAAGCCGCTACGCCAGTCGAGGACTGGGGTGGCCACGATGTCGCGCGGCAAACCAAAATCACCCCAGAAGAGTAGCCGGTTCGGAGTATCAAAAGATTGCTTGCCATATTCGTTAGGACGGATCACCGCCTGACGAAGATTTCCAAAATAGGTGTTGTAGTCGTTGAGATCGCCGCGCGATTGGGAACGGACGTAAGAGAGAAAGATGTTGCGTCCCTCCTGAAAGCGAAAGCGCGCGACAGCTTGCAACTCGCGATAAAGGGACCGGCCCGTGTTGAGCAACAAAAGAGTCCCCCGTACACCGTCAGGCTGCACCATGAAATCTCTTCTGCTGTGGCGCTCCTCATAACCGAGACGCAACAGCAGGCGAGTCGTCAGCTGATGATCGACCTGCACGTTTGCGGCGACACTGTAAGGGTTTTTCAGATCGGCTGGGATGGTGTTACGAAACCCGCGTGGTCCATCGACGACCGTGATCCCGTCAAGGGCAAACGTGGTGACGAGCTGACTCTGATACTGTGCAAACGCGCCCACGTTGAGCGGAATCTTGTCATAGAAGAGGCCGACGCCACCGCGCACAACTGTGCGTTCAGAGGCAGTGGGTAATACAACAAAGCCCAGCCGCGGGGCAAAGTTGTTCTCTCCCCCGATCTGATCGCGGTCGTAGCGCATTCCCAGATCCAGAGTCAGCCGGCCATTGACGCTCCATTTGTCCTGAAGAAAGACTGAGTATTCGTTCTGCTGCTGTTTCAATTCTCCTTTACCAACATATTCGAGCAGTTGATAAGTGGTGCCTCCACTCCTGACGCCGCGAACGATTCGTACCGGATTGCTCACATCCGTGCCGTTGAATGACGTGTGACTAAAGTTAAGTCCCGCCTTGAGAGCATGCGAACCGCGCCACTGTTTGGGAGCGAAGCTGTAGACCTCGAGCCATTCGTAACGACGGCTCACACGATGCTGGCGGTCAAACCAGCCGCCAAAATTCCGGTCAGGCGTAATCCGATAAGGCGCGCCGCTATTCGCAAAGATGTCTCCGTCAAACTGCTTCACGCTGAAACTTGATTGCAGCAGTGCGCCCGATTTGAAAGCAGCCTGTTCGTTAAGGGCCAGGAACCATCCCCGCTGATGAAAATTTGCGGTGGTGTCAGCAGGATTGAAAGTGTTGAGATTGAAGTACTCGAGCTTTTGCGGAAAGATAGAAAAACTTGCGGTGAACCGGTTGGCTTTGTTGACGACATAATCAATTCGGGTGAATGAGTCGAAACTTTCCCGTTGGATGTCCCGCTGCTTTTCGTCAAGATCCTCAAGGCTGGGAACATTGGTTCGGACAAAGCGATATTCCAGACTCTGAAAGAAGAACAGTTTGTCCTTCTTGATTGGACCACCGACAGCAAGGCGGGGAGTGGCTGCGCCGATGCCATAGATGTGGCCGTCACGAAGCCGCGGGCGTGGCAGAGTTCCAGTCACCAGGTAGCGCCACTTGTTCGTACCGGCGCGCGTCTCGATCGCTGTGACTGCGCCGGTGAATTTTCCATACTCGGCTGAGTAAGGATTTGAATATACATTTACGGTCTCAACTGCTTCGAGCGGTAGTTCGATGGCCGGATTGCCGGTCACCGGATCTGTGACGTTCAGACTCGAAACGAGAATGCCACTCTGGTTCGCACGTGTTCCTTTGATGTTGAGATTGCCGTCGGGTCCGCGGACCACACCCGGCAACAGCGGTAGGGCATCTTGAAATTTCTGGTCTACCAGCGGAGCGTCGCGCAAAGTCGCACTGGTAATCACCCCGGGAGCGGTCGACTCCGTCTTAGAGGCATCGAGCTTGTCGTCCGTTACAGTCACTGTGGCGCTGAGGGGTTGTGGCTGCAGCAGGATGTTGTGTTCCACTGCCTCTTGAATCTGGACACTCAGTCGTTGTTCATACTTGAGGAATCCCTGAAGTTCGACCGCGACCAAATAGTCACCTGCGATGAGGCCGGCAAAACTGTATCGTCCTTCATGGTCGCTGACAGCTTCAAGCTTCTTGTTTCCCGGACCTTCACTGGTGAGACGAATGATGACACCTGCCAACACTCTGCGCTGGTCTGGTATGTCGGCGACTACCTTGCCCTGAATGCTTCCGGTTTGGAGCACGGCAAAGCTGTCGGTGTCGAATGCGATCGTAGGATTGGTTATAAAGGGGATGAGGATTGCGCCACCCGAAATCCGCAATGCGAAATCCGTCAACGGTCGTCTCCTGGCCGCTTTCGCCGGTCCCGACCTGGGACTGCAGGCGGCTCGGCTGCAACCAGCGGCGAGCTCTTTGGATAGTGCTGCCTTCCGCTCGAACTGGGCCAGCTCAACCTGGGGTGCCGGCTGCGCTTGCAAAACCACAGTCAGTAGGATACTCGCCAGCCAGGCAAAACTCAGTCGCAAGGTTATCTTTTTCATGAACAACAATAGTAATCGACCATTCTAATCTCGACCAAGGTGAGGCAACCGAGGACACGATTATTGAATTAGGGGTAAAGTTCGAAGCAGGACTTTAAAGATAATGATGTCACGAAATCACACGAAGTACCCCGAAACCAAATCTGTAGTTCGAGCTAAGTACATCCCCCGTGCATACCAGTCGCCCTGCTCGGGAACGCATTGGGCGCTCCAATGTGCCCAAATGCCGAACTTCGCGTCGCGGAACCACCCGGGAACGCGGTAATTTTTTATGAGCGACTCCCAGGTTGGCTGGAAGGGACCGCGCGCGATCACCCGCTGGGCCATTGTGGCGGGGGAGGCTGTGGCAAATTCGTCTGAGCGCCAGGACGATAGCGCCAGGCCTGAGGCGGCAAGCGCAGATGTTTTTAGGAAGTTGCGTCTGGACTTTGAAGTGGCCATGGAGCCGAGTGTACAGCCCTGCCAAATCCAGCACCTATGATAATCGTTTATCCGTGACTCCAATTTTCGCTTACGGCGAAACTTTTTTAGTCCAACCGCCGCTAACGAATGTTTTTTGCAAAGTCGCTCGCCAAACTGGAATATAGTATCCCGCTCGATGAGAGGGTCTGATAAGAGATATGCAAAACATTATGGCTTTGCCTCAAAAGTCGGATTATTGATCGAGTTTTGAGGCAAACTGCAGTTCTGCCTCAAAAGTCGATTTGACTCGTCTAGATTTACCAGCGTCCGATGATCGAGACAATTCTCAGTGCCAGAGCGAGACCCGACGACTCGACTTGTCATTCGAAGCCTTCAACGTTACCCGCAACGGCAACAAGAACTTTGCTAATGACGCGATCAGCGTTTTCGGAACGCCGTTGGCAGATGGCTCGCCGTCCGTTCCTACCGCCCGGTCAGGCCTTGTTCGCTCCGTCGACGGCCCGGTTTGGTGGACCACGACAGGTACAACTTGGGTTTCGATTCGTGTTCTAGCTTGTAGGAACGGTGGGCGTGAGGCTGATTTCGGCCGAGTCCGATTTCAAACTTAACCACCGATCGGTCCACCGTCGTCCTTTGTGAATAACGACGCAGGCTGATCGTGGCCGGCCCCCGCCTGGACCATCCGGCCCTTGCGTTGCCTTTTGGCCGTTTGCTATTGGGAGAAGGGTCGGGTTAAACCGTCGAATAGGTTACTTCCGAGGGTCATCCAGTTTATTAGCGGGAGCGTGAGCAAGATAACGTAAACTTATTGACACTGGAAGGCCAGGTACCAGTCCATAGTATTCGGTTTGAGCCCGCCTGATTTCTCGTCAATAGTATCTATAGACACAGCAATGAACTGTCTAACGCACGGATCAGACTCCGAAGGACGAGCCTGCTGTAGCACGCTCTTGGCGTCGGGGCCGCCAATTCCGGCAATACAGTAAACTGCATAGCGCCTCATGTTTGGATCAGGGCTGTCCTTCAATAGCGCAGACAGTTTTGGTATGGCAATCGGTCCCATCATGATCACTGCTGCCAGTGACGGCTGCTGAGACATGGTTGTGCTGAATCGTTCGGTAATCCTCAAATCCAGATGCGATATCAGAAAATCCAGCGCCTCGGCAGCTTTCAACTTTCCGAGGAGGTCCGCACCGTCACGCCACACATAATACATCTCAGGGTCGCGCGTAAAGTCGAGATCGGGCTTGTCCATGGCCCGCATGATAATCGCAATTACCTGTTTTCTGCAGCTTGGCGACCGACCTGATTCCTTGAGAAGAAGATCTCGTGATTGATCGGCTTCCGACTGGCTTCTCGCCGAAGACAAGCGCTGTAGCGCGTTAGAGAGATCACTTTCTCCAAGGCAAACTCCCTCGGGATCGATCTTAACTCTCGCTGATTCATCTCGATTATTGACGGTAGTGTGGCTCACAGTTTTCCCACAGTAAGCCGTCATCATCAGAAAGCTAGCACTAAGGATCAAAGTGACTCTAAATCTCATGTTCTTCTCCATCCACGTTAATAGTTCCCTTCGCCCCATCTGACAGACCACTTTCCGTTGTTGAATGTCTGAATGAAATGAAACTTAACTTCAGATTGTTGCTTGCCCTTAATTACCTTCACAACGAAGTTCGTTCTTCTCTCATAACTCGTAATTCCCCACGTGGGTATACCGGGATGATCCCACCACTTAAACGTGTTGCCCTTTATCTCGTGAGAAGCTGTGACCAGCTTTTCCTGTTCATAACCCCCAACCCTGTCTCTGCCGTTAATTTTTTCGTAATTCCACACATGTTGTTCTAGTCTCCAACCCTCTGAGTTAGAATCTGGCGCTACGCTTTCTCCCTCTGGAACCGAGCCGGCTACAGTAAATCCAAGACCGTGTAGATCACCTTGGTCCTTGATTGACACTGTACTCTCCCCGTTTGCGTATTTCCTTCCTGACTCATCATAAGACCCAAAAAATATCACCGAAATGTTGCTGCCACCCGAGTTGTTGTCTTCGGATTGGAGGAGTCCCGGGTTATCTTCGACGAGAGTTTTCTTCGGCTTGGGTTTAGACTTTGCAGCGATCTTATCGAATGTTTCCTTCAGTCGCTGTTCATACTCCAGTTCGCCTGGCGCCCTGCCTCGATCGTCCTCATCCCCTGAGCATGAAGCGTCTTCGCACGCACGCAGCCCAGTTGGATCCGTAAATCTGAGAGGGTTGTTAAGAGCATAGGCGTATCGATTCCACGTCTTTGGGTTCACCGTTGCAGCACTAGCCATCAATGGATCCGAACTGGTGAAACGACCTTGCGCGCTAGCATAGTACCGTGCCTGAGCAAAATCGAGACCTGTTTCATTATCGCGCTCGTAGCCGGTAAATTTGTCTCTTACACCATCACTAGCACCGTAACCCAACCCAGTCGTCCGTCCACTTTCAGTAATCAGCTCGACTCCAAAAGGCCTGTAATCATGCCGGCTTACCATAGCACCTGAAGAATTCGTAACCACCCTTGGGCTTCCCAGCTGGTCAACACTGGACACCCGAACCGCTGACACCAGAGTAGTATTCCGCCGGGGATGTAAATGGGGGTGGCGGTCCTTGCGCGTGGGATCCTCTTGAACCAAAGGGGCAGATAATGAGAAGGCCTGTCAAAGCCAGGCTCACCATGACGAAGAGAAAATTTTGCATAGAGTGTCCCCTTGGGTCTGCTCACAGAATAAAAATACTGGTTGCCCTTTCCACCGAAGTGTTAACCCGCAACCGTGCGCAAATGGGGCTAGTCAATGTGGATGATGCCGCGTTGAAACGCTTCTGAGACTGCCTGTGCTCGATCGTTGCAACCGAGTTTGGAAAAGATATTGCTGGCGTGGACCCGGACAGTGCCTTCGCTAATAGCCAGGGTCCGGGCTATCTCGCGATTTGATCCACCTCGGGCAATCAGCCGGAGGATCTCCAGTTCGCGTGGGCTCAATTCTGATCGGGGAATTCTCTCGGCCAGGCGCGATGCTATCTCCGGCGGGAGTGGCCGCTGTCCAGCGAATACCGCTCTGATTGCGTTAATCAGATCCTGTCCCTTCACATCCTTTAGGAAATAAGCACGGGCTCCCGCCTGTAGTGCCTTGAATATCTCTTCGTCTCCACCATATGTTGACAACACTATGATTTTAGCGCGCGGAGACTTCTTAATGATCATGGCGATCGCTTCAATCCCGCTCAACGCGGGAATTCGCAAATCCATGAGAGTGATTTCGGGCTGATGTTGCTCAAACAACTCTACCGCCTGGCGGCCATTACCAGCCTCGGCTACTACCATCATGTCCGGCTGACTACTAATGATTGCAGTCAGACCGGCACGAACTACGAAGTGGTCCTCAACGATCATTATGCTGATCTTCTCAGTCTCGCTCATGCGCCTGTCCTTATCTACAAGGTCGACAACGGAACCTCAACCTGCAATTCAGTCCCCTGTCCGATTTTACTTTTCAGCGTCAATCTCCCGCCGATTCGTTCAGCTCGTTCGCGCATCCCCGTTAGTCCATAGTGGCCAACGCCTAAAGGAATAATCAATTCGGTATCGAAGCCGCTGCCGTCATCGCGGACCCAAAGCACCAGGTAATCGCGACCATATCTGAGTTCAACGTCTATCGTTTGTGCCTCTGCATATTTGACGGCATTTGCCATCGCTTCCTGAAATATGCGGAGCAGATTCTTCTCAGTCATCGGAGTCAGCTTGCGAGGCGTACCAAGGACCTGAACATACGTCTTAACTGATACACCAGCCGCCATCCGTTCTGCGATTTGCGGGAGGAGCACCGCCAACTCGCGGTCTTCGAGTTCGTCTGATCGAAGGTCGGTGACGGCTCGTCGCGCCTCGGATAAACTGTAACGCACCAGGTTCGCTGCTTGATCAAGTCGCTGACGTAAGCCCGCCGGTATGTCCGGCGATTGCATGTTGACTGAGTCGAGCTGCAAGGCAATGCCAGCCAAATTCTGCGCCAGCGTATCGTGAATTTCCCGCGCAATTCGATTTCGTTCTCCCAGCACCGCCGAATAGCGCGCCTTCAACTCCATCATTCGTAGCCTATATAGCAAGCCTGCCACTAACAGGACCGAGGCGATCACAAGCACGAGAAACAATGAGGTCTGGTAGAAATGCGGCTTCAAGTAAAAAGCAAACGACTGCCCCTTTTCGTTCCATGGACCATCAATGTGACCGGCAATGACCTTGAACGAATAGTCTCCCGGCGGCAGGCTCGCATAGTAGGCAAATCGTCTCGTACCCGCATCTACCCAATCCTTATCGAAGCCCTCAAGTTTGTATTTGAATCGCAGTTTCTCCGGAGCCGTATAACTCAGAGCTGCGTAATGAATCTCGACTTCACCATCACCCAGCGATAATCGTGAGTTGGTGCTGACTTGCTGCTCTTCCTTGTTAATCAATACCTTCTCAATCTGTACCGGCGGCGCCAGATTGCTGGAATACAGGCGCCTGGGGTCTACGACCACGACGCCTTTCAATGAACAAAACAGGAGCGAACCGTCGGCAGTCTTCCAGGCAGTTGGTTGGTCACCAACATTGCACGCTCGGGTCTTCATGCCGTCTCTGACTCCATAGTCAACCGAGGTGATTTTCGCAATTTTCCCTGCCGCAAAATCTCGTAGTCCGGACTTACTTACTCTGAACAGACCTTGAGCACAACTGAACCAAAAGTTTCCTCGTCCATCATCAAGAATGGCGTAAACAAAATCTACCAACAGGCCCGATGCGGCGTTGAAGGTGAAGAAACGCCCGTCCTTAAATCTGCTCAAGCCTTCTCTGGTAGCAAACCAGAGAGCGCCCTCCTCGTCTTCGTGACTAGCCGTCACGCGATCGCCTGCCAGGCCGTCCTTGACCGTGTAGGTAGTAAATTTTCCGTTGGCGTAGCTACTTACCCCGCTCCCATTGGTACTAACCCAGAGAGTTCCCTGGCGATCAAACAGCAGGCTGCGCACATGATCGCCGGCGAGCCCATCCCGAGAGCGATAGTGATGAACGTTGGTCCCGTCAAATTCAAACAAGCCGTTGCCATCGGTCCCTACCCACATATGTCCTAAGGGATCGCGATAGATGACTTCAATTTCCGAACCCCGCTTCCAACCAGGGATATTACTCAGGCGCTCATTTTTGAGAAGTAGTAGTTGCTGATCGGCCCCAACCCAAATGTTTCC
The DNA here is from genome assembly GCA_031396065.1 of Pyrinomonadaceae bacterium. Classification (GTDB taxonomy): domain Bacteria; phylum Acidobacteriota; class Blastocatellia; order Pyrinomonadales; family Pyrinomonadaceae; genus PSRF01. The sequence continues at coordinate 14,019 of JANNJZ010000548.1, forward strand.
CTGAGAATCTTCCGCCATTGAACGGACAGAGCCTATGCGACCACCGTTTAGACTTTGGTAGTTGGTACTCTTGCCGTCCTTGTATTTTGCGAATCCATCAACAGTTCCGATCCAGATATTTCCGTGGCTATCCTGAAACACTGAACGCGTGCTGTCATTGGGAAGGCCCTCACTCGATGAGATGGTTAGGAGTTGCCTCTTGGAAAGCCGGCCGAGACCGTTGGATTGAAAACCAAGCCAGATGTTCGCTTCTCGATCGGCGTAGAGGCTATACACAACTCCCGGGTTGGTCTTACTCTCGCCCAGCCGCACAGTTTCAAATTCTCCATCACGTAAGCGGCTCACGCCCTGCTCGGTGGCGACCCAGAGCGTCCCTTGCCGATCTTCATGAAGCTGAGAGATGCGCGGGGAGAGGTTATCTGGCCAGCGGTAGGTTGAGACCCTGCCATCCTTCCATTGCTTTACCTTGCCATAGAATCCGAGCCACAAGGATCCATCTCCGCCGCGGAGCAAATGGTCAAGTTGTCCGTCGATTTTTTCCACCACCCCGTTCACCGCAATAAATTTCCCATTCACTAATCGATGCAGAGTTCCACCTGCCGCCAGTAATACACCCATTGAAGAATTCGCACAGATGGCCGTGATTGAATTATCGGTCAATCCATCTCGCACGGTGAAGTGGGTGAAGACCCCATTGGAGTAGCGCGCTGCTCCATTCACTGAAGTCAACCAAATATTTCCCTCTCGGTCCTTATCCAGTTTTCTAATCACATCATCCGGCAGACCGTCAGCGATAGTAAACGTCTTGAACCGCCCTTCCTTGTAAAGTGTAACTCCTCCGCCATAGGTGCTAATCCAGAGTCCGCCGTCGTCATCTTCCTGAAGACCCCATACTTCATTGTCCCCCAGGCTTCCAGTCTCCACAGTGAACGCCGTGAAAGTGGCTCCGTTGAATCTGACCAGGCCATTATCCGTTCCAAGCCAGAGATAACCATCCCTTGTCTGGACGATATCTCTGATTCGCGACTGAGGCAGCCCTTCGGCTTCGCGCCAGAAGTCGATGCCATAGTCGAATTTCGATTCCAGCGAATCCCGTTCGACTTTGGTTAGCCCCGTTTGCGCATAAAGAGCCACCGCCGCGGTCACCAGCAGTAATGCGAACGCCATCGTGACTTTCCTTCTCATGCTCTATTCTGCACTCCAAGAAATAGCTAGCACTCAGATCCTTGCACAGCTCATAGTTGATTAATCTACGTTGAGGAAGGCGCTACCATAGTCTATTCATTTCCTTTGTGGCCAACCTATCTTTGTCAGAGGTCTCTCGTATATGCAATTAGCATAGGTTTCCCTATTGCTGTCGTCTAATGACAAGACCCACTTCGTGAATTAGTATCCGCGCCGACAAATGTATCGAGCAGCTAAGCGCATACGCGGAGCCCAGACGTACGGCTGCATTTCAACTTCAATAGTCGTCGGTGTCTGGCAGGAGCTGACGAATACCTCTCGCGACTTCAAAAGATCAGTCAGGTAAAGGCTTCGAGTGGAAATCATTTCGGAGTGGCCGTGCCCGTTGCAGCGCTTGCAAGCAAAGCTCGATTTGTGGCGCCGCTTCTGGATTAAGTTCCATCTGCAAAGAAGAAAGGCCAAAAAAATGCGAACAGTGAAGATGGTCGTCCTGGCGTTGGCCGCAGTCGCCGCGCTGGCAGGTACAACGATGGCACAAACCGGATCGATTACGGGCACAGTCAAGGACGCGAATGGCGGCGTGGTTCCCGGCGCTGACGTCACTGCTGCGAACCCAACTATAGGGATAAACCGTGCGGCGGTAAGTAACGATCAAGGCGTTTTCGTGTTTCCGCAGATCCCTGCCGGGGCCTACCTGGTCACCGTTGAGAAAGCGGGTTTCAAGCGGATTGAATTGGCCAACGTGGTGCTGAGCGCCGGTGATCAAATCAATGCTGGTGACTTTCAACTCGATCCAGGTGATATCTCGGCAACAGTTCAAGTGCAGGCGGACTCCGGACAACTACTGCTGAAGTCTGAGTCGGGCGAACGGGCTGACGTCGTTACAGGCATCCAACTCAGGAACATCGGCCTCAACGGTCGTAATTCCATCGACTTGGTTAAGTTAGTCCCAGGCGTCATCTCTGGCGGCCTGGCGGGTGGCGTTTCAGCGCTGAATATTGTTGGTCAGTTCAACATCAACGGCACTCGCAGCGACCAGCATGAAGTTACCGTCGATGGTGTGACCAACTTTAATCTGGGTAATAACACGGCCGGGTTGGTTACAGTCAATCCGGACGCGCTTGAAGAAGTCAAGATTCTAACTTCAAATTATCAGGCAGAGTACGGTCGATCCGGGGGCGGCTTCATTGCGCTAACTACGCGTTCGGGCACAAACGAGTATCACGGTTCGGGCCGCTACTTCCGGCGGCACGACAGTATGAATGCCAATAACTACTTCAATAATGCCAGAGGGGCTTCGAGCATCCCGCGTCCCCTTTATCGTTACAATTACTATGGCTGGGATTTCGGCGGTCCTATCTATTTGCCGCGCTTTGGTGAAGGCGGATCGTCGGTCTGGAACGGCAAGGAGAAGATGTTTTTCTTCATCAGCCAGGAGTACTACAACCAACTCGTTCCGGCGGGGGCCACCAACATTCGTGTTCCTACTGCTGCAGAGCGAGCTGGAAATTTTTCGAATTCCGTCGATGGAAGCGGCAACAGGATTTTTATCAAGGACCCGCTCTTGAGCGGCACGTGCACCGCGGCTGCCCAGGCCCTCAACCAGGCACCCTGTTTTCCGAACGGAATCATACCCGCCAATCGCTTATACGCCCCAGGCCTGGCCGCTCTCAATGTCGTTCCCTTGCCAAACTCCGCTGCCAGCAACGTCTTCAACTTCACCTCACAATTGCCCAATTCCTCTCCCCGGCGTGAAACCATTCTGCGCGTGGATTGGCAGGCCAACTCCTCTACTCGCATTAGTGGACGTTGGGTGCGCAATACGGACCAGCAACTGTTCAACTTAGGCACGACTACAGCCTCCTGGAATTTTCCGTTGACAATCACCGCCCGCAATAACGGGCCCGGCAATACTCTGTCGTTCACAGTCACCAAGAACTTCGGCCCGACCCTGATCAACGAGTTCACGTTTGGCGCCGGCCGCGGCGGTGTCACGATCGCGCCGGTCGATGACAAAGCCACGCGCTCGGCTACCGGTATCAACACGCCGCTGCTTTTCCCCAATGCCAACACGCCTAACTTGATACCGAGCCTGAATTTCGGGGCCATCCCGAACGCTGCAGCTACGGCAAACACCTCGGTCTTTGGTACGTTTGTGCAGCGGTTCGTCATCAATAACTTCATTGATAACGTCACCAAGGTCAAAGGCAATCACACGCTTAAATTTGGAGTCTATTACCAGCGGGCCTCCAACGCTAGTAACTCGCAGAACGCGGTCCAGAGTAATATCGATTTTTCAAACAACGGTAGCAACCCCTTTAATACGGGCTATGGTTTCGCCAACGCTGCGCTAGGGGTCTACACCGGCTACACTCAAGCCAGCTCCAAGATCCTGCAAAGCTATTTCTATACGGACCTTTCGTTCTACCTCCAGGACAATTGGAAGGTTCACCCCAGATTGACGCTCGACGTAGGGATGCGATTTTCGCACTACTCGCCTTATGTCAACAGAATCGGGGCGGAGAGCTTCTTTAATCCCGACCTGTTTGATCGAAGCAAAGCGATGCGCGTCTACCGGCCGGTCTGCGTCGGCGCCTCGACTTGCGCATCAAATGCGGCAACCTACCGCGCTATCGATCCGGCAACCACAAGCGCGCCAACGCTGGCCAATACTCTACCGGGGTTTAACGTCGGGAAACTGGTGCCGAACTCGGGGAGCTTTACAAATGGTTTGGGGTTGAGCACAGAGGGTTATAAGCCGGGCGGCATTGACACCAAGTTTGTTTTGCCACAGCCGCGGCTGGGTTTCGCCTGGGATGTAACCGGCAATCACAAGACGATTCTGCGCGGTGGAGCTGGGATTGCTTACGATCGCTATCGCAGCGATGTCACTGGAAATGCGGCCCAGAACCAACCATTTGTTCTGAACCCAGCACTTCAGTTTGGCTTTCTACAAGACATCGTGCCTGGTGGAAGCGGTGCCCTGTCGCCTTCAACCGTTGGCGGCACGGACAAGAATGGTGACTGGCCTGCCGTTTACAGTTACAGCATTGGCGTCCAGCGCGAGCTTTTGGGAGGGACGGTGGTTGATGTCTCTTTCGTGGGATCGCAATCGCGCCACTTACCGCGCCGAACCAACTTGAACGCCCTACCTTATGGCACTACTTTCAAAGCATCATCACAAGACCCAACCAGGTTTGCCGGCGGCGTGATCCCGACGACCGAGCCTGGCTTGCCCACCGCGCACGCAGCCGCCGGTCTGAGTTTCAGTGGTCAATTCGCACTGCCGATAGACTTTCTGAGGCCGTTTCCCGGGTATGGCGACATTACCTTCAATAACTATGATGGTAACTCTTCCTACAAATCACTACAGGTTTCGGCTCAGCGGCGCTTCTCTCAGGGGCTTACTTTTGGCATCGCGTATACGCTTTCGAGGGTTACCACAACGGTATCGGATAACACTACGATTACCAGCATCGTGGACGCCAGGGCCTATGACTATGCGCTGGCCGCCTTCGACCGGACGCATTTTTTCATTGCGAACTTCGTCTGGGGTCTGCCAAAGGGCAGCCGACACCTCGGTAACAACCGCCTGACAAGAGCACTCTTTGATAGATGGACACTCTCAGGCGTGACGACTATTGCTACGGGAAACCCGGCGGAACTCGGTCTCACTCTTACGGGCCAGGACACTGGCAATCGTCTCGTCGGTACTTACAGCGCTGGCAACTCTTCCGGACAGCAACCGCGTCTGCGCGTGAACGGGAGCGCTCAGGGAGCGCCTAACGAGATCAACCTCAGCGCCTTCAGTGTTCCCGGAATCACCGATGTCGGACCTTACTCTCGCAATTATCTGCGTAACCCCGGCATCAACAATCAAGACCTGGCACTGTCGAAGAGCTTCCCATTCGGGAAGGAGGGCAAACGCTCCTTGCAACTGCGCGTTGAGGCATTTAACGTTTGGAATCACACTCAGTTCTCCGGCGTTAACCGGACAACAAACATCATCAATGGCGCGGGGCAGCAGGCGAACAATGCAGCGTTCTTCAACAACTATAGTGGCCTTCAAATCACTAACAACCTCCGGCCGGCTGGTAACGGCGCCGTTCTCGGTACTTTTTTTGGAGAATACAATGCCGCCCGCGATCCACGCATTCTGCAGCTGGCCGCGAAGCTTTACTTCTAAGATTGCCAGCTAAAATCTCTTACGAGGAACGAACTGGGGGAAGGCGATGTTAAAAACAGCGAAGATTTTTGCGGCAGTTTTCTTCGGGCTTGCAGTCATGATGCTTCCGATCGGGGTCGCGTCCGTGCAATGTCACCAGGCATCACGCGCCGAGCAAGCTACTACGGTCGGAACGGCAGCCGATCCCGGTAGCAAGAAGGGATCACCTTCCCGCATTTCGCCCAGTGCTCCAACTACCCCTACTGCGCGGATGCTGGCCAGACGCATGGGGTCGGAAAGTTGGGAAAAGCTATTAAAGCGTTTAGCGATCGTAAACTCTGACATCGCCACCCGAGGAATTCGACCCTTTCCTGGTACAACCGACAAATTGCTTACCGGATATCACTACAACGAGTACTACGACTGGGACCTCTATTTCGAGAACGTCTATCTAACCTATTTCGGCGTCACCGAATATTGTTTTACGAATCTCAAAATGTTTCTGGATCGGGAAGAGCCAGACGGGTACGTCAACCGCAGCCTAATCAAGCAGCGTGATCGGCAACACTTCAAACCCTTCCTGGCGCAGTTAGCGGTGATGGGCACCAAGATGCGTGGCGATGATTACGAGTGGGCTCGCGACAAGTATTACGACCGGCTACGAAAATATATCGAGCGATGGTTCGCCTACGATGGCGATCACAATGGCCTGCCGGTCTGGAATAGCGCTGATCATAGCGGCATGGACAATCAATGGAGTCGGGCGGGAGCCCTGGGTGCGTTCGAGGTGGAAGGCGTCGATTTGGCCTGCTATCTCGTCCGCGAACTCCGGGCCATGGCCATTATCGCAGGCAAGTTGGGCAAGCGAGTGGACAAAGAAGCTTATCTAAAACACGCAGCCAGGTTGGGAAAGTTAATTAATGACGTCTTTTGGGACGAGCAGGACGGCTTCTACTACGATCGGAATGAAAAGAAGACGCAACGCGTGAAAGTAAAATCGGTAGCGGCCTTTATGCCGTTGTGGGCAGGAGTTGCGACTCCACGCCGGGCGCGCCGGATCGTTAAGGAACACCTGCTCAACGATAAGGAATTCTGGCTGAAGTATCCCATAGCCAGCTATGCCAAAACAGAACCAGATTACTATCAAGGCTCGCGCAACGAGTGTAACTGGCGTGGATCGACCTGGATGCCCACCAATTACATGGTGTTTCATGGGTTGATCAATTACGGGTTTAAGGCGGTCGCGCGAGAGTTAGCCGATAGAACGTTTCGCATGGTTCTTGAAGAGAACACCGTCACGAGAGAATATTACAACGCGGAAACTGGAGCGGGGGTTGGCCAGACACAATTCTGGGGCTTCTCGGTTTTGGGTTACGTCATGCCGCTGGAACTCGAGCTTGGTTATGACCCAACAAACCTGGAAACCCGATACAAACCAGTGGTGACGCAACATCTCAGAGTGCAGTTTCCAAACGAACACGGCTCAACTCTGAGTAGGCGGAGCAATTAGAGCGCCCGCGTTTCATTTGGTGGTCCTTGGCGAGGACCGAGGTTTTCGCGTTGGTTATCCTGGCAATCTCGAGTTCACAGTGTTAACAAAGAAGCAATAAATAATTGACAGGACCAGAGCGCTGCGATATTGTCACGCAAAATTGGTTCGTGAAAGTGACCGCCGTAGCGAAACGCTCTCCAGGTCACCGACAATCACAACGCCGAAGCACTCGGTTTAGGTTCCGCTCAGTAACAGAATTAACCGTACCTCTCGTGACCTTTGGGAGGACAACGTCTCTCGGTTAGAAGGTCAATCGAACTCCGAAAAGGTCGAGCAGTATGTTCGGAGGTTTCATTAATCCTTAACGCACGTCGTTGGTCCGTCGACGCGTCGCAACGACTTCCCTCGTCACCAGATTGATATTTACGCTTGATGGAAATTGAACGAATTTGCTCCCGCTATTTGTTAAGCGGTTACCTGATCCTAAGGAGAAAACCATGAAAGCCATGAATGCAATTTTGGCCGTGCTGTTGATCTGTTTTTGTTTGAGTACCACAACCAACGTGATGGCCCAGATCGGTGGTAGCGGAACAATCCAGGGCGCGATAACTGACCCTACGGGCGCCGTAGTGCCAGGTGCCAACGTGATCGCTGAAAACGTGGCGACGAAAGTCAGGACGTCTAAACAAACCAATGATGCGGGCTTATATGTAATCAGCGCGTTGCCGCCTGGAGAGTATAAAGTCCTGGTTTCCTTCACCGGGTTTCAATCTCTGGTCCAGGAAAAAGTGATCGTTGACGCGCTCAGTACTGTGGGCGTTAACCTAACCCTCCAACTTGGCAATGTTAATGAAACCATCACCGTCTCTGAGGCGCCGGCCCAACTAAACATTTCTGACGCCAGGCTCGGCACCACGATCCGAAATGAGTTGTATACCAACTTGCCCCTGGCCATGGGCACAGCCGTCGCCGGATCCGGCATAGGCCAGGGACCAAGAAATCCTGGAGCCTTCATTTTTCTCTTGCCCGGAGTAACTGAGGGTAATCGCTGGGGCCAAATCAATGGCGCCCAGGGCTTCTCGAAGGATGTATTTGTTGAAGGCGTCCCGATCACGGACCCAATCCAGCAAGGCGAGGGTCGTACGATTGCTTTAGGGATCTCGGTCGAAGCTGTGGAACAGTTCCAGGTGGAAACCAGCGGGACCGGCGTAGAGTTTAACGGCCAGGGCTCGGAGAACTACACCATCAAGTCTGGGAAAAACGAGTTTCACGGCTCAGGATTTGAGTATTTAAGGAATACCGTCCTGAACGCCCGGGGATTCTTCCCGGCCAAGCGCCCACCTGAGCATCAAAACGAATTCGGCTTCACTATCGGGGGCCCGATCGTGAAGAAAAAGGCGTTCTTCTTCTTCTCCTACGACGGCTGGCGTTATCGCGTGACCAGCCCCTCGACAGCCGCGTCTCTGCCGACGCTGAAAATGCGACAGGGCGATTTCAGTGAACTGCCGGTGCTTATTTATGACCCGGCGACGACAGTTACGCTTCCTGGCGGAGGCTTCTCCCGAACGCCTTTCCCGGGAAACATCATTCCGGCAAACCGCATTTCCGCTATATCTAAAGCCTATCAGGCGGAGTTGCCCATCCCCACCAGTCTTGGTCTCCAAAATAACTACCTGGGTCAGGTACCTGTCGCGTATAACAATGACAGCTTCAACCTTAAAATAGACTATAACCTTACGTCGGATCACCGTCTTTCGGGAATATATACACATGGCAAGAGAAGTCAGCCTGGGCCATACCGAGAGGTCAATCCAGCCAATCCTTCTACTGTTTTGCCGCTGCCGTACACAAACGTGAGGTTAGTCACGGAAATCCCGACGGTAATACAGGTGAAGCACAATTGGACCATCGGCCCTAATCTAGTCAACCAACTGAGCTTCGGCTACAACCACTTCTTCGTTCCCATCACCAACGCTACTTCAGAAGGTAAGTGGTCGACCAAGTCCGGCATCAAGGGCTTACCTGCCGGTGACGCGTCCGACGCCTTCCTCGAAGCAAGTTTTGCGGGAGCCAACGCGCCCAGTGGCTGGCGCGGTACAGACTCCCGAGACTTTGAAGACAACAACTATAACTACACCCTCCAAGACAGCGTGCTGTGGCTGAAGGACAAGCATTCGTTCAAGTTCGGCTTTCAATACCAGAACGTGAAGGACCGAACAAAGACCAACGATACCGGAAGCCTGTTCATCGCAAACTTCAGCAACGTACAAACAGCCGGCTTCAACGCCACGGGCGGTTTCCTGGGCGGTACCGGTCACGCGTACGCCAGCTATTTGCTGGGTGCTCTGAATTCAGCAACTGTCAACGAAGATTCGATCATTGGCACTGTCGCGCAGTTCACCAGCTATTCATGGTGGGCGGCGGACGACTATAAGTTTTCACCGAAGCTAACTCTGAATATAGGACTGCGCCACGATGTCTGGCTGCCCTACACCGAGGCTGGCGACCACTTTACTTTTCTAGATCCGACCGCCCCGAACCCGGCGGCTGGTGGTCTACCAGGAGCACTGCGCTTCGGCGGCAATTACGCGCCTGATCCTATCAGCTGTAAATGCAGTCAGATTATCAACACAGATTACAAAGCCTTCGGTCCGCGGGTCGGCTTTGCATACGCCTACAATGACAAGACTGTGTTCCGCGGTGCCTATGGGATCATGTACACCCGGCGCGGAGCGGTCGGAGGCCGTGAGAACGCCCGCACCGGCACGGGCTTTACGGGAATTAATGCCAACGCCCCAATCGTAAGCCCGAATGGCTCATTCATTCCGGCCCTGTTCTGGGAAAATGGCATCCCGCCCTACGCGAAAGGTCCGATCTATGACCAGACCTATCAAAGTGGTTTTGCGACTGGACTAGGTTCGGGCGGCACTGTGACCTATGGCAATCCCGACAGCGTCCCGCCTCGCTATACAAATTGGAATCTATCGGTTCAGAGATCGCTTACTCAATCGATGGTCCTCACCGCAGCTTACGTGGGAAGCATCGGAAAATCTCTGGCGGGAGCCGCTCCTGGCAGGTGGACCAATCAGCTGCATCCGAGTTATTTAGTCCTGGGGAATCTGCTAACCGCCACCGCGAGCCCGGCCAACATAGCACTCGCACAGGCCATAGTGCCGAGTGTTAGGCTACCGTTCCCAACTTTTTCGGGGACCATCGGCCAAGCGCTAAAGCCTTTCCCGCAGTACACCAGCGTCAGCGCTCCCTACAACAACGATGGTCAGTCAAACTACCAGGCAATGCAGCTGTCCCTCCAGCAGCGCCTTTCAAGCGGGCTGACCTTCAACGTCAACTACACATTCAGCAAAGCGCAGGGGACCATCAACGGCTTCCGCAGCGCGTATGTCGGGGAAAACAACCTCTCAACCACTGACATACCTCACGTCTTTAACGCGTTCTATTCCTACGAGCTGCCATTCGGCAAGGGGCGCAGGTTCAACCCTGAAAACAAGGCAGTGCGGGCGGTGGTTAGTGGTTGGCAAATATCCGGCATCAGCCGGTTCGCCTCCGGCACGCCGCTCGGGCCATTTACAGCTACCTGCAATGTGCCGCAGGCGGGCACATGCTGGGCCAGTTATAACCCAAACTACACCGGGAATGCGCGGATCAACGGAGGCTGGGGCAACGGCAATGTGAATGGAGCTGTGGCAAGCAATACTCCATTTATCGCCGTCAATGCCTTTATTTCGCCGGCTTCGTTTACCTACGGTAACACTCCAGCGACGGGTGCATACGGGTTGCGCAACCCTCCTTTCTTGAATCAGGACCTGAGCATGTCTCGGAATTTTCAAGTCCGCGAGAATCTAAGGTTCGTGTTCGGGGTTGATTCTTTTAACCTCTTCAACGCTGTTCGTTTTGGCGGCATCGGGACAAACATCACTGCGGCTAACTTTGGCAAGATCAGCACGCAGGTTAACTTGCCTCGAGTATTCCAGTTTAAGTTTAGAATCGAATACTGATTATTGACTGACCAACGCGACTGCGAGCCAGGGCAACCGTCCTCGGTTCGCAGTAGCGTTGGCATCTACCCACAACGAAGACCGCTGCGCCAGAGTCTTGAACAACCGCCAAGACGCCAAGGGTCCCAGGAAGATTCCAATCGGGCCGCGAAATCAACGCCGCAGGTTTGAGTCTTATGAGATTATGTTGGCGACTTGGCGGTTTGTTTATGATCACTCCGGGTTGAGCACTCCAGTGCAAATTTTTGATGAACTTCAAAACTCTAATCAACAACACCTGCTGCTTGCTACTGCTTACGCTGTCGTCTCCCCAAACACCATCCATAGTCACGGCGCAGACTGGCGAAGGAGCCAGCAATGTCTCAAAGGTTTGGGTAGCCGATAATGGTGACGGGACGTATAAGAACCCCATCCTCCATTCTGATTATTCCGACCCCGATGCGATCCGGGTTGGTGACGATTTTTATTTAGCGGCTTCCAGCTTTAACGCGACGCCGGGATTGCCCATTCTCCATTCAAAGGACCTGGTCAATTGGACCATCATCGGCCACGTCTTCAAACAGCAATCGCCGAAAGATATCTTCAGCAAGCCGCAACACGGCAACGGCGTGTGGGCTCCCGCTATTCGTTTTCACGAAGGCGAGTTCTTCATTTTTTATCCTGATCCGGATTTCGGAATCTACATGACCAAGGCCAGGAATCCGGCCGGTCCATGGTCTGAACCCTTGTTAATCAAAGAAGCAAAGGGCTGGATAGATCCCTGCCCGCTCTGGGACAACGATGGCAAGGCGTATCTCGTGAGCGCCTTGGCGGCCAGCCGCTCAGGAGTTAAGAGCATTATTGTCGTCAGCCGGATGAGTCCGGATGGAACGAAGTTGCTGGATGATGGCGTGATGGTTTTCGATGGTCATGACCAACATCCAACAGTTGAAGGTCCAAAGTTTTACAAGCGGAATGGTTATTACTACATCTTCGCTCCTGCCGGTGGGGTCGAAGAGGGATGGCAGTTGGTGCTGCGCTCGAAACAGATTTACGGGCCCTATCAAGAAAAAATCGTACTGGCCCAGGGTCCGACTCAGATCAATGGGCCTCATCAGGGTGCCTGGGTTGATACCCAGACCGGCGAAAACTGGTTCATCCATTTTCAGGATAAGGGCGCTTACGGTCGAATTGTCCACCTTCAACCGATGCGCTGGATCGCTGATTGGCCAGTCATAGGAGTTGACCCTGACGGCGACGGCACCGGCCAGCCGGTATTGAGTTTTAAGAAACCAAGCGTGGGCCGAACCTGGCCGGTGATGACTCCCCGCGAATCCGATGAGTTTGGAGGAAATGAACTTGGCCCACAGTGGCAGTGGCAAGCGAATCCTGGCACACACTGGGCCTTCCCGGCCGGCGGACTTGGGTTCCTGCGCCTGTTTAATGTTCCGTTGCCAGAGGGATTCCGCAATTACTGGGATACGCCTAACCTTTTGTTACAAAAGTTCCCTGGCCCGCAGTTTTCCGCCACCACCAAAATTACTTTCACGGCACGAACCGACGACGAGGAGACGGGCCTGATCGTAATGGGATTGGACTACGCTTATGTATCGGTCAAGAAAAAACCGGAGGGACTCGTCGTATCGCAGACCGTAGTAAAGGACGCGCCTGGTGGACTGGCGGGAAAAGCAGGGACGGGCATTGCTCTAAAGGGCAATACGTTTTACCTGCGGGTGAAGGTGTCGCCAAATGCGGTCTGCAACTTCAGCTACAGCTCGGATGGAAATACTTTTCTTCCCATAGGCGGGCCCTTCACTGCACAAAAGGGTCGATGGATCGGTGCAAAGGTGGGGCTGTTTGCTGTCAGGACCGGCAAAACCAGAGAGACCGGGTATGCAGATGTTGACTGGTTCAGAATTGAGTAATTAATTAAATTTCATCGCTCTCCGTTTAGAGAGCGCACTTGTGCGCCTGCCCCGCGTTACCAAGTTCAATCGATTGAGCTGTTCCGGCACCAGGCACACAAGTGTGCACTCTAAACAATGCATAATGTCGCAATGAAGGCCTTTCAACCAGTACGTTGCTCTGTTATGAAAAGCATACGAGTGACAACTACGGCACTTCCCAGCCGCCCGATTCGGCAGATCGAAATACCGCATCGATCACCCCCATGTTCTTTACCGCCTCCTCCAATGGAATCGGCTGGCTGGTGTTTTCGCTGATGCTTTGAGAGAAGCGGTCGCCTTGAATCATGTACTGGTTGCAGATGGGAAATTCAATTGTTTCTCTGTGGCCTCCGGCAAACTCAGGTCCGTCGCTTATGAAGATCCGAGCGGACCGATCGGCGGGAGCATTGAAGGGGATCTCGATTTCAATTTGCCCCCGAGTACCAAAACACTGCATCCGTTGGTGAGGAACCAACTGCGTGCTGCAGGTGAAAATTGATTGCCCACGTGCGAAGTCGAGGATGCAGGAAGTCAACCGGTCAACGCCCATCTCGGGATCGCTTTCAATTAACCCAAGCACCCTTTGCGGTTCGGTGCCGAAAATGAAGCGGGAGAGCGTGATGGGATAGCAGCCGATGTCCATTAGCGCACCGCCACCAATTCCAGGCCGGTTGCGAATGTTCTCAGAATCACGATTGAAGTAACTGAAGAAGCCGCTGATGGAGCGAAGGTCTCCAATCCGCCCCGACTGGATTAGTTCGCGAACACCGAGCCACTGGGGATTGGTGAGCACCATGAAAGCCTCTTGAATTTTCACGCTGGTGCGATCACGGACGGCTAGTAGAGTTTCCGCTTCGCCCTTATTCAGGCTGATTGGCTTTTCGCAAAGAACATGCTTCCCTGCTTCCGCGGCTTTGATGGTCCAGGGAACGTGCAGATGATTCGGCAAAGGGTTGTAGATGACTTCTATTTCATCGTCCGCCAGCAGTTCTTCGTAAGTACCATAGGCCTTTGGGATACCGAGCGACTCCGCCGCGTGTTTTGCTTTTACCAAATCCCTGGAGGCGATGGCCGTGACTTCAGACCAGTGTCCTTGTTGCAAAGCCGGTATGACTTGCTTGACGGCAATGTTCGCGACGCCAAGGACACCCCAGCGCACTTTGTTGTTCATGAGTTTTGGTTCCTATCTAGTGATGACGAGATCAGGCTCAGCAGTGACACCAGGCGCTTTGCCCAAAAAGTGTTTCAGCGCAGTCCGCGTTTTTGCAGACGACGAAAATAGCCCAAGCGATTCAGAGTCGGTGTCAATCTTCCGCTCACAGCGCCAAAGGCGCGAAATGTATTAGCCTGGGGCAACGCCCCAGTTAATGATACATCAAGGTTCGAAGCGCTGAAGGCGCGAAATCGGCAGGGTCGATCGAAGTTCGCAGTGGCTTGGCTGTCTCAGGATTATTTCGCGCCTTCAGCGCTAAAAACCCTCATCTCATCTCACCTGGGCCGATGGCCCAGGCTTTTACATTTCGCGCCGTTGGCGCTGGGAAGCTCCATCTCAGCGGTGAGCTGCTGGGCTACTATCCTTCGTCAGCTAAGACGCGGACTAGGGCGAACCACTTTTTTTGAAAGCCCACCGGGGATGCTAAAGGTAAAGAACTGGCGGACGCAAGAGGGCTGTAGAGGACGTGCGTAAGACCTCGCAGTCTAAGTCACATACGGTAGTCAAAGATTTTCGCCAGTTTGGAAAGGCTTTCTTGCAAGGATGATGATGAATTACTTTCGAGCCTATGCGAGCATGGTGATTGCCATCCTTGCTCTAGCGA
>JANNJZ010000485.1:0-6250 GCA_031396065.1 Pyrinomonadaceae bacterium
TGTCCTCGTCGCGTAGCGACGGTTGAATCGAGTTTTTCTCAGGCGTCGCTACGCGACGCGAAACCCTTTGTGACCTTACCCGGCCACGCCACCCAACGCGGACTGCCCGCGCGGGGACCCCGGTTGAAAGGCCGGGCTAAATTCATACGGACGCTACGCGTCGAAGACCAAAGTCCCAAGACCAAAGACCGATTCAGATGCTAACGCCGCTTGCTTTCATTATTCTTCCCTCTATAAGTTCATGCGCAAACTCCGCGGCAAACCTCTCATGCGAAGCGGAAATAAGTCCCGGGTTGCCATCGAGCGCCGTCACTCAATCTACGCCCATCTCCTTTCGCAGCCAGGCCCTGATGAAAGTCCATTCACGCATTACTGTGCCGGGCGAGACCCGCAGCGCCGCTGCTGTTTCCTCGATGCTCATTCCCCCAAAGAACCGCAGCTCAACAATGCGGCTCTTCCGCGGATCTATTTCCTCTAAATTCTTCAGGGCGTAATCGAGGGCCATTACGTTGGCCGACTGCTCGTGCGCGACCGTCGTAGCCGCAGTCAGAGAAACCCTAATCGCGTCGCCGCCCCGTTTGGCATTTCGGCGCCGTGCCTGATCGACCAGAATCTGGCGCATCAGCCGGGCGGCGATACCAAAGAAGTGTGATCGACTTTCCCATTGAATGTTGTTTTGGCCTACCAGCCGAACATAAGCCTCGTTGACCAGGGCTGCGGTTTGCAACGTATGGCCGGGTCTTTCGCGGCGCATGTACTGATGGGCCAGACGCCGCAGTTCCTCATAGACCAACGGCATCAGTTTGTCCGGTACGGATTGATCGCCGGCGCTCCAATCCTCAAGCAGCTTAGTTACTTTCCGGGAAGTAGGCGTCATTACGCTCCAGACGCTTTAAGAAGTAATGGCGGGCAGCCACGGCGGCACGTTTCGTTGGCGCTGCCGGTTGCCGCGGTTAGAGGTTTCGGCTGCGATTTGCGCACTAATAAATAGGGGGCAGGATAACAGAATTCGCGTTGAGCACGCTAGCTCGACGAGTGACTGGACTCTGTGAACAGCGGGAGGGCTCAAAGGAAAGAAAATGAACGCGAATTACAAATCAATCATCTCGGCAATCAGCTTATTTTTCGCTTTATCCGCTTCAATTTCAGCCGCCCCGGGCGACCTCGACCTGACCTTCGGCAGCGGCGGAATAGTTATCACCATAGGTAGTGATCCAAATCATGTGAATACTGCTTCGGCGATGGCGATTCAAGCGGATGGCAAGATTGTCGTCGTAGGTGACGCCACTCTTGGTACACCTGCTTGGGACTTTGCGGTTGTCCGTTACAACCCGGACGGCTCGCTGGACAGTTCATTTGGCGGCACCGGAATACCACTCAGCTTACCGCCGATTATGAACGTGCTAAGTCGGTAGCTATTCAAGCGGACGGTAAGATTGTTGTCGCTGGCAGCCGCTATGTTGTCCGCTACAATCCAAACGGCTCGCTGGACACTTCTTTTAACGGCTCGGGCATAGTCATCACCCCGGGTGTCGCTGCTTTGGCGGTGGCGATTCAAGCAGATGGTAAGATTTTCGTTGGAGGAGCGCGCCGCCCCCGGTGCGATCTGGACGAAATGAACCGGTTATTATTGACCTGGTGTATCCCACGGCGTACCGGTGGGCGGTGCCCACCTCTAAACGAACGTATGGTGCTCCGCGTCGAAGATATCTGATAACGCCGCTAGATCCTCGCGCAGTCCCACTCTGCAAACAAAAACCGCAGCTCGCCATACATCAACGGCGTCAGTTTGTCCGGAAACGGACCGCTCGCCGGAGCTCAAATCCTCAAGCAGCTTAGTTACTTTCTCGGAAGCAGGTGTCATTTCGCTTCATACGCTTTTGACGTGATGGCGGGCAGTAGCAGCAGGACCTCTGGACTACGTTGCCGCGGTTAGAGGTTCCGGCTGCAATTTGCGCACTAATAAGTAGAGGGCATCACATTATTAGCGTCGAACACACTAGCCCGAAGAGTGAAGGACTCCATGACGAGCGGGAGGCTTATATGAAGAAGAGAAGACATATCCCTGGTTATCTATTCGGCTTGGCTCTGGCGCTGGCCGGTCTGGCCTCACCCGCCATCGCCCAAAACACCGCACCGAAGGGGAACGGCAAGATCGCATTTGTCGTTGAAGGAGTCTCAAGCAGCAGCGGCATCTGGGAGATGAACCCTGCCGGCAGCGACAAAAGGCAACTTACCTTCACGGGATCCGAGCAGTGGGACCGGAGTCCAGCTTGGTCCCCGGACGGCACCGAGTTGGCCTACGTCAAGTTAAATCCAACAGCCGGCCTGTACGAGATATGGCTGATGAATGCTGACGGGAGCAATCAGCGACAACTCACTCGCGGCGCCACGTACACGAGACCCGCCTGGTCTCCTGACAGCGCCAGAATCGCTTTTACAGGTGAGCGGTCGGGTGGAGCTGTGGCGCCCCTGTACGTCATGAACGCCGATGGCAGCGAAAAAAAGTTTATCGGTCAAGGATGGGCTCCCGACTGGTCTCCCGACGGGACAAAACTAGTTGTTCACTACTACGACGGCACCATCTACGTTTTGAACGCGGACGGTGGCGGACGCACACAGCTCATTTCCGGGAAGTCCTCTTCTTCTGATATTGATTGGGGGCCCGCCTGGTCGCCTGACGGCTCGAAGATCCTTTTTAATCGGTCGGTCAACTGTGACCAGGGTGGCGACTGTGAGAGCACAACCATTTGGACCGTCAGTGCCGACGGTCGCAATCCGGCGAAGCTCGCCGACATCCACACGTATGGCCTCGACTGGTCGCCTGACGGAAAAAGGATAGTCTTTTCGTCTTGGAGCTACCCTTCTATTGACCTGTTCGTGATGAACGTCGACGGCAGTGGTGTCACGAATATCACCAACAGCCCCAACATGGGAGAGGTCGCGCCATCATGGCAGCCTGTAGCTTTAGGTCCGCCGCCGGGCGGCAGCCTGATCGACGACCCGCAGTTCTTCGTCCGCCAGCAGTACCTGGACTTCCTTAACCGTGAGCCAGACGCACCTGGGTTGGCCCATTGGGTTGGTGAGATTACGGCCTGCGACGATCCGTCACGTCGACAGCAGGGCGAGTCGCTCGCACTATGCGTTGAGCGCAAGCGCACAAACACATCGGCGGCCTTCTTTCTTTCTCCTGAATTTCAATACACCGGCTACTTCGTTTATCGCCTCTACAAAGGCTCGCTGATCCAGAATGGCATGGGTCGTTTCCCCACCTATCAGGAGTTCCTGCGCGATGTCCGGCAAGTCGCCAACGGCATCATCCAGAACAATCAACTCTCCGCGTCTGCCATCGAAGCGAACAAGAAGAAGTTTGCTGAAGAATTCACAGCTCGGGCAGAGTTCCGCGGCCTTTACGACCCGCTATCAAACTTTGATTACGTCGAGCGATTGTTTCAGACCACCGGCATCAGTGTGAACGCGAGCGAGAAGCAGGCTTTGGTCAATGGCCTGGACAATCAGACGGAAACCCGCGCTTCGGTCTTGCAGAAGGTAGTAGATGGGACGGTCGTTGTAGCCGAAGGTAACCAGCAGATTACGACCGCTTACGGTAGAGCGTTTTACGATAAAGAGTTCAACGCGGCCTTCGTGCTGATGGAATACTTCGGCTACTTGCATCGCGACCCGGATGCGCCGGGTTATCAACACTGGCTGGACAAGCTGAACTTCTACGGCAACTACATAGATGCCGAGATGGTGCGCAGCTTCATTAACTCGCCGGAATATCGCGCCCGCTTCGGACAACCGTAAGGCAAACTGTTAGTTTGCGGATCTTTCGCCACGGGCACGCTGACTTTAACGATTACCTTTCGCTCCCGACGCAAACTAACAGTTTGCTTTACAAAGCGAGATGCCGAGATGGTGCGCAGCTTCATCACCTCGCCGGAGTATCGCGCCCGCTTCGGACAACCGTAACGCGCGCCTGTTAGTTTGCGGATCTTTCGCCACGGGCACGCTGACTTTAACGATTACCTTTCGCTCCCGACGCAAACTAACAGTTTGCTTGCAGATCTTGAATTAATAGCTGGATCTATAAACATTTGGCTCCGCTGGAGCCGGGACGTCGGTTGGTTGCGGCTTTCCCGATCCGCGCCGTCTGCGTCATTTCACTCAAGACTCTTTTTGCAGCGTTGGCAGGCAGTCACGCGGAAACGTGTTGACGCCTTTTGGCGCCTCCGTCTGCGCGGTTAGAGGTTTCGGCTGCGATTGGCGCACTAATAAGTAGAGGGCAAGACAACAGAATTCGCGTCGAGCACGCTAGCTCGACGAGTGACAGACTCCCTGAGGAGCGGGAGGCTTATATGAGAAATAAGAGAGAGCACCTACGACGCACAATTGTTCTGCTTCTGTCAGTACCAAGCCTGATAATCGGCACAGCCCCTTTTTTGCCCTCATCGGGACTGGCCTCTGCACAAACAACAGTCACTGGTTGGAGCTATACGGGCACGCTCAACACGGTGCGCGAACGTTACACAGCAACCTTATTGCCAAACGGTAAAGTGCTGGTTGCGGGAGGTCACAACGATGCCGGCTACCTCGACAGTGCGGAGTTATATGACCCGGTCACGGGGACTTGGACGCTTACCGGCAGCACTAACACTCACCACGTGGAACACACGGCGACATTACTGTCCAACGGCAAGGTTCTCTTCGTCGGAGGATTCACCCAGGATTCCTCGAATCAATTTCTCGTGGCTAACAGCGCCGAACTATATGATCCGGCGACAGGCACCTGGAGCCTTACCGGCAACCTCTCTGCAGCCCGTGATGGTCACTCGGCCACCCTGTTATCTGATGGCAAGGTTCTGGTCGCGGGAGGAGTTATTACCGACAGTAATAAAAGTTCTGTTATTGCTGAACTGTATGATCCTGCCACGGAGACGTGGAGTAGAACCGGCAATCTCAACACAGTACGCTACCTTCACCGGGCAACGCTGCTCCAAAACGGTAAGGTGCTTGTCGCGGGAGGGACACAGGGCGACTTCAGTTTCGACAACTTGAACAGCAGCGAATTGTACGACCCAAACACAGGGACTTGGAGTTTAACCGGCAGCCTCAATGTAGCCCGTTTAGGCCACACGGAGACACTCTTACCCAACGGTAATGTCCTCGTGACCGGGGGCGAGAGCCAGGAATGGGCCGTTCTTAACAAAAGTGCCGAACTATACAATCCGGCCACAGGGACGTGGAGCTATACGGGGAGCCTCAGCACGGCCCGCGTCGTTCACACGGCGACGCTGTTGCCGAATAGACAGGTCCTGGTCGCGGGAGGCGCATTCTGTGTGCCTGGTCAGAACCGAGTAATCTGCACCTACCTCGACAGTGCGGAGATTTATGACCTTGCCACTGGGAAATGGAGCGCGACCGTCAGCCTTAATGGGCCGCGATACTTTCACAGCGCAACGCTACTGCAAAGCGGGAAGGTCCTGGTCATCGGAGGATCGGACGGGATACAGCTCGGCACTCTTCGGACCGCCGAGCTGTATGACTCTGGCAGTAGTTCAACATTAAACCCAATAGATGATCCGCAGTTCTTCGTCCGTCAACACTACCTCGACTTCCTCAACCGGGAACCTGATGCGCCTGGGTTGGCCCATTGGGCTGGTGAGATTACTGCCTGTAACGATCCGTCGCGGCGACACCCAGGCGAGTCGTCCGCACTATGCATCGAGCGCAAGCGCACAAACACATCGGCGGCCTTCTTTCTTTCACCTGAATTTCAATACACGGGCTACTTCGTCTATCGCCTCTACAAAGGCTCGCTGATTCAAAACGGGGCGGGCCGCTTCCCCACCTATCAGGAGTTCCTGCGCGATGTCCGGCAAGTCGCCAACGGCATCATCCAGAACAATCAACTCTCTGCCGCAGCAATTGAACAGAACAAGAAAACCTTCGCCGATGAATTCACCAAGCGCGCAGAGTTCCGCACGCTTTACGACCCGCTGTCAAACTTTGATTACGTAGAGCGCTTGTTCCAGACCACTGGCATCAATGTGAGCACGACAGAGAAGCAAGCGCTGGTGGCAGGGCTAAACAATCAGACGGAAACCCGCGCTTCGGTCTTGCAGAAGGTGGTAGATGGGACGGTCGTTGTAGCCGAAGGTAACCAGCAGATTACGACCGCTTACGGTAGAGCGTTTTACGATAAAGAGTTCAACGCGGCCTTCGTGCTGATGGAATACTTCGGCTACTT
>JANNJZ010000488.1:0-5267 GCA_031396065.1 Pyrinomonadaceae bacterium
TTTTTGCGGTAGTTATCAATCATGATTGAAGGAATGGACAAGTTAGATCTTTATTCGCGTGCGGAACATGCAGCTGGCACGATTCGCTCGCTTACCTCTGAGGAACCGCGCATTGCGGTCGTTCTGGGTAGTGGTCTCGGCGGCTTTGCCGACGAGTTTGCAGAGGCCGTTCGGATCCCTTACCAGCAAATCCCAGGTTTTGTAACCTCCACGGCTCAGGGCCATGTAGGTAGTTTGGTTATTGGCAAGGTTGAGGGCGTGCCGGTGCTGGCCATGCAGGGGCGAGTGCACTACTACGAAGGCTATTCGCTCGAGGAAGTTACTTTTCCGATCAGAACGTTCAAGCTGCTCGGGATCGAAACACTCATCTTGACTAACGCCGCCGGCGGAGTTGATGTGCAACTGAGCCAGGGTGCATTGATGGTTATCAGCGACCATTTGAATCTCCTGGGAGTTAGTCCACTTCGCGGATCCAACGATGAACGTTTTGGTCCGCGTTTTCCTGACATGACCGAAGTCTATTCTCGAGATTTGCAGGAACGGGTGGTGGAAGAAGCTCGCGCTATGGACGTCATAGTAAGGCGCGGAATCTACGCCGCCCTGGCAGGCCCAAGCTATGAGACGCCGGCTGAGATTCACATGCTGCGGTCCTTTGGAGCGGACGCAGTTGGCATGAGCACAGTCCCGGAAGCGATCGTAGCCCGTCATATGAGTATGAAAGTGCTGGGCATATCCTGCATCACCAACATGGCTGCTGGGATCAGTGAAAACCCAATTAACCATGAAGAGGTAATGGAGACAGGGGAGCGGGTTCGGGCAACATTTACGCAGTTACTGCGGCGGGTCATCGCAAAGAACTAGAGATTGGACCTATCGGTCGCATAGGATCTATTTCAAAGGGAAGAGTTTGTTGTGAGCTTAATAATTGGCATCTCCGGCGGGACCGGATCGGGCAAAACCACGGTCGCCACTCGCATCCTGGAAACCGTGAAGGCCTGTGAAGTGGTTTTCATTCAGCAGGACTCCTATTACCGTAACCTCAAAGACATGCCGCTTGACTTTCGTCAGGTGGCCAACTTCGATCACCCTGATGCGCTGGATAACGATCTGCTGGTCAACCACGTGCGAAAACTAAGGGCGGGCGAGCCGGTTGAGTTGCCGATTTATGATTTTCGGACCCACACTCGATCGAATGAGACGCGCGCGGTGGAACCCAAGAGTATTGTGATCGTCGAAGGAATTCTGATTTTTGCCGATCCACGCCTGCTTGAGCAACTCGATGTGAAAGTTTTTGTTGATACACCCGACGACATTCGGTTTATTCGTCGTTTGCGCCGCGACGTCGCCGAACGGGGGCGTACAGTTGAATCGGTTATCGAGCAATATCTGGCTACGGTGCGGCCAATGCATATGCAGTTCATCGAACCTTCGAAGCGTTACGCAGATGTCATCATTCCGGAAGGCGGTCATAATTTAGTGAGTATTGATCTAATAAGTGGAAAGATTCGGGAGAGGTTGGCCAGTGCTTTAACCTCGGTGGGAGGCCAGTCGTGACCGAAGAGAATTTTGCGGAGTTAATCGAAACTGCAAAGCAAGCCCGGCTGCAATCAATAGCGCCCTTCTCAAGCTTCTTTGTAGGCGCGGCACTGAAGACCAGGGACGGAAAGGTCTACACCGGATGCAACGTTGAGAGCGCGAGTTATGGACTGACGGTTTGCGCCGAACGCGTGGCCATTTGGAAAGCGCTATCGGAAGGTGAGCGAGACTTTACCGAGTTGGCGATTGTCGCCGATACGGAAACCTTAACTCCTCCATGTGGCACTTGCCGGCAGATTATCCATGAGTTTTGTGGCGACGAAGCCACCGTCATACTCGCAAACCTGCACGGGGAAACCGAGACCTGCAAAATGAAGGAATTGCTACCGCGTGCCTTCGACGCGCGCTTTCTAATCGGCGCGGCGAAGTAACAGGCGTTTAGAGTACAACCTTCAGGTTGGTTCTTTCGGTAGACTCAACCTGTCGCTGACGAAACCGCAGGCTCAAGCCTGTACTCTATACGCCTGCTAGCCACGCGGCTGTCTAGTCAGAGCCTACCTTTATGTCAAAGAACACAGTCACTACTATCGTCTTGATCTTCGCCACGATTGTTGGATCAGCCTTACCCGCGGCTGCACAACGGAGGGGAACGCGTATGACCGCCGTAGATCTCCTGGTGCTGAACGGCACGCTCGTAACCATGGACAAGGAGCATCGAGTCATTGAGGACGCCGGTGTGGCGATCAAAAACGGGCGGATTGTCGCGGTCGGCCAGCGGAAGGATATTCTGAGACGTTACACTTCGTCGCAAACCGTTGACGCGCGCGACAAGATCATTATCCCCGGTCTGATCAATGGCCACACACACATCCCCATGACGTTATTTCGAGGTCTGGCTGATGACCTCGATCTCCAGGATTGGCTGACCAAGTTTATCTTCCCGGCGGAAGCAAAGAATGTTTCCGAGGAATTCGTCCGAGCCGGCACGCGCTTAGGTCTGGCCGAAATGATTCGCGGTGGAACGACGACCTACTGCGATATGTACTACTTCGAAGACGCCATCGCCGATGAAACCGCCAGGGCAGGGGTGCGGGGAGTCTTAGGCGAGACGGTCATTGATTTTCCGGTTGCGGATAACAAGACCCACGCCGAAGCCATGGCTTACGTCGAAAAGTTTGTTCAGAAGTGGAAGGGCCACGAACTAATCACTCCAGCGATAGCGCCACACGCTCCTTACACGGTCTCCGAAGAGCACCTCAGGGCTGTTCGCGCTTTCTCGGATCGAACTGGCGCCCCAATTGTGACCCACATTTCAGAGACGAAGAGGGAAGTGGACGATAGTCTCAAAGCTAAAGGTGCGAGTCCCATAGAGTACCTGGCGCGAATCGGCTTCCTGAATGAGCGGGTGGTGGCAGCTCACGTTGTTTGGCCAACCGCCGGCGAGATTGGGATTTTGGAGCGAGCTGGGGTGGGCGTGGTTCATAATCCGCAATCGAATATGAAGCTGGCTTCAGGCGTAGCCCCAGTCCCGCAGATGTTGAAGGAGAAAGTCAGGCTGGGACTGGGCACAGACGGGGCGGCGTCAAACAATGATTTGAGTATGTGGGAGGAGATGGATACGGTCGCCAAACTTCATAAAGTATTTACCGGCGACCCTAAAGTGATTTCAGCCCAGGAAGCCTTTGAACTCGCCACCATCCGCGGCGCTCAGGCGCTTCATCTCGATAAAGACATTGGCTCCATCGAGACCGGAAAGCGGGCCGACCTGGTTCTGGTGGAGCGTGATGCCCTCAATCAAATACCGCTCTACAACGTCTATTCCCACCTGGTGTATGCAACTAAAGCCTCTGATGTCCAGACAGTCATTATTAATGGCCGCGTCGTGATGCGCGACCGGCGCTTGCTCACGCTCGATGAGGTCGCCATCAAAGAGAAGGCACGTGTTTTCCGGGAGCAGGTAATCAAGAGCCTGGGCAGTCAGAGCGGCGGGGCAAAATAACCGACTGGTAACCCGCCGAGTCAAACCGCAAAGCGCGACAAGCAGGCAGAGCGTTCTCCTCCGTTTAAGAAGTGCACTTTTCCACCCCGGCGACGGAGCCCATATTTCCGGATCTAACCAAAAGTTGTTCCACCCACCAGGGGTGCACAAGTGCACTTTCTAAACATGAGAGGTAGAGCGCGGGAACCGACCGCTTGCCATACGGGCTCGATACGATCATAATACGCCGTACATAATGTGATCAGTTGGCAAGCGAGCATTAGGCTCGCTTTTGCAATTATTAGGAGCAAAATGTAGTGAATCGTATTGAAATATCGGCACGCGCACTGGCGTGCGGCAGGGTCATTCTGCCAGTGGCCTTTTTGTTTTCTGCCGTTGTGGGGCTGCAAGCACAGTCGTCCCCCGAATCAGCTCAACCATCACCGGCTTCAACCCAACCAACAGCGTCTGCAGCTCAACCAGCACCGGTTCCCGTTCAACCAGCGCCGGCTCCCCCTGATTCAACTGCCTTAGCAGAGGCTGCGGTTCAGAACCGAATTTTGCGCGCGCGCGCACTTATGGCCGCCCACCAGCTCGAGACCGCAGCTTCCGAACTCGAATCCGTCAGAGCAGCTTCGCAGGATACGGTCGTTCGTGACATTGCCTCGGTGATGTTGATGAGTATCTATTTGGAAGCAGCGAACTACGGGAGAGCTGAAGCCCTGCTCGAAGAGACCTTTCGCGACCGGTCAGTGCAAAACGGCGACTCGCTTAGAACCTACTTCGCTCTCGCCGGTCAGGCAGTCAATGGTGCTCGCACTCACCTCAGTCGATACCGAACTTTTGGAATCAATACTATTGATCCGAACCTGCCTCGTGAAGCCGTAAATGATCTAGACCGCCTGAGGTCGTTTCTTGAGCGCATGATTGCCCAGGCTAAAGAGGTTGCCAACCAGCGGAAAGCTTACGACTCGCTGTCCCTCCTCGAAGATGTGCTCGGAATTCGGATGTCGCTGGCAAGGGACGGCCAGGATCAGGCTATGTGGTCAACTGAATACGTGTCTGCGCGCGAAATGCTGGCTGCTTCACCGACACAGATTGCCTCGCTGAGAGGTTCTTCAGCCTTGCCGCCGTCGAAGGTGAAGGCGAATAAGTCCGCCTCATCCTTGCCATATTCCGTGCGTCGTGGCCCCGATACCGCCGAAAAGAAAGCTTCTGCTCAAAGCGAAGACGCGGCCCACCCCCGGTCAACCGGCCAGCCCGAGATTCCAGCAACGGTGGCCCAATCCCCAGCGAAGTCTGAGGGAGCACCCGCGATGACCACTCCAGCGTCTGGTAGTCAACCTCTGACCGATTTTGGATTACTCAACGCCAAAGCCTCCAGGAGGGTTTTGCCGCGTTATCCGCCATTAGCCAAGAAGGCCGGGGCGACGGGATTGGTAAGGGTGCATGTGGTTGTCGACGAGAGTGGCAAGGTAGTTGAAGTATCACGTTCCGAGGGGCCTGCTCTTCTAAAGCAGGGCGCCGAGGACGCTGCCCGGCAGTGGTTGTTTGAAGGGCTTGCCGGACCGGGCCAATCCGTCCGGTTTACCGGGTATATCGAGTTCAACTTCACGCTGTAAACCCTTCGATCCCATCCTACGAAAACTCCCCAACCCTGACCGTTTAGAAGGGGCACTTGCGCCCCCGTCGCCAGGCAACGGTCATGATCGCGCGAGCGGACGGCTGTGTAGCTGTTGGCAGAGCATCCGTT
>JANNJZ010000491.1:0-12611 GCA_031396065.1 Pyrinomonadaceae bacterium
CGGTGCCCACCTCTAAACGGACGTATTGTTTGTTGTCCGCATGGTGACCAGCTAGGCTGTGGCTCCCGAGGCTTTGTTTGGCTCGGTGTTGGTGTCTTGGCGCAGCTCTCTTTCGAGATACTGGGCCATCTCCTCCCGAAAGAGCGTACAGAGGTAATTGACATCCAGTAAGATGCTTTCCTTGCCGAGTTCTCGGTAGAGATTGAGGTGTCCTCCTACGCCATTTCCGTTGCCGAGCGGCATCCGCAGACTCCAGAGTGCGTGGGCTTCACTCAGTTCCTTGGCATCCGCACCTTTCTTTGTCCAGGTCCACCAGATCATTCCATCTCGCATTTCTGCTCCGCTCAGGACTGGTGCGCCGATCTCGCGACTCAACGCCGCCTCATTCCCAGCCGCATCCCCGTGGCGTCCGACGATGATAACGGCATGGACGAATTCTCCGATTTCAAGGACCTCGATGACTGCTTCAAACACCTCTGCCAGCGTTTTTGCCTGGGCCACACTTCGGCTCGCCCTCCGGACCTTGATGTTGTTTGTTCCTCGAGCGCGCCGGTCTCCGACGTTGCGCCTGACACTGGCTTTGATCTCGTCAACCTCGTGATACCTGAGGTGCCCAAGCGCCAGCACTACGGCCACTCCGACTACAAATAGGATCAGTCCAGTGAGTGGCTCTGAGTTTTTCACGAGCAGTGCCACTAACCCGAAGACCGCGCAGACAGAATAGAGGACCAGCGACGTTTTTCGTTGCGACCAGCCGCGCTGAAGCAGCATGTGATGTATGTGTTCCTGATCTCCTAGAAACAGTGGCTTCCCGCTAATGAATCGGCGGACCATCGAAAATCCGGTATCGAGCATGGGGAGTCCAAACGCCATAATCGGGATGGCAACAGCCACGGCCGTGGAAGCTTTCTGCGCTCCTTCAACTGACAGTGCCGCCAGCATGAAGCCGATAAAGAGTGCGCCCGAATCTCCCAGGAAAATTGAGGCTGGATTGAAGTTGTAACGCAGGAAGCCTATCAGCGCGCCGCTTAAGACCAGGGCCAGGGCAATCACCAGCGGCAATCCCTGAGTGAGTGATACTGCCAGGAAAACCAACGAGGCAAATACTGCCGCGCCCGCTGCCAAACCATCCATGCCGTCGATCAAATTAAAGGCGTTGGCGATGCCGACGATCCAGACCACCGTCAGAATCAAGCCGACGATCATTGGTAGATGGATGGATCCTACGAACGGTATAGACAAGACCTCGATCCGTCCGCCGAGCCAGTAGAAGAGGACCGAAATCAGACCGAGTCCAATAAACTTCTGCGCTGCCTTGAGCCCGAACAGATCGTCATACACACCTAACAATAAGGTAAGAAATGCCGGTACCAGAATCACAACGAGGCGCGGGGCGCTCTCTCTAAGAGAATCCGTAAAGAGGTTTCTTATGAATAGCAGGGGTAGAAGGCCAACCATCACCGAGCAGAAAATAGCGACACCACCTAACCGCGGCACCGCCTTCCAGTGTGTACGTCGCTCATCCCCGGGTTCGTCTAACCATCGGAATTGCAGGCAGAGCCGCCGCACCATTGGCGTGAGGGCCAGCGAGGTCAAGGTAGCCAGGAGGAAAAGTACAAAGGAGGTCCTCATGAATCAACCGTTCCCATCCTCGGTCCGTTGTTTACTTCCTGGTCCAAGTTTGATTGACTGAGCAAACCAGGACTTACACCTTCGTTTAGAGAGGCCACTTGTGTCGCAGTGGGCGAACGAGTCCGCGTCACAGCCAGGGCAAACCACTTACTCGCTTCGAGTTCCACCAGTCCGGCGTGACTCACTTCTGGCGTAGTCGATTAGCATCGGGACGGCTAAGAAAAAATGCCGAACCGCCCAGCTCGGCTGAGGATGAGGTTGTAGTCGGAAACGGCTGCACCTCAGATTTACTTTTTTCGGCTACAGGCAATCTTAGAACCTGGCTATAAAGCTCGAACATACGCTCCAGCATCACGTCCTGGTCAAATTCATCTTCGACCCGAACGCGGGCGGCCTGACCATAAGTGGCCCTTAGTTCTGAGTCGTCGAGAAGCTTGTTGATTGCGCCGGCCAGGGCCAACGGATCATTGGGTGGAACGGTTAAGCCAGTCTTGCCGTGCAGCGAAACCCAGGGAACACCGGAGTCCAGATTCGTATTGACCACCGGCTTGCCACAGGCCATCGCTTCTAACTGCACAATGCCAAAAGCTTCGCTCCGGGCAATCGAGGCCAGCGCAAAGACATCCGCGGCATGATAGTAAGGAACGATGTCGTCATTTTGGACCTCGCCCAGGAACGTAATCTTGTGGGAAACCTGATTGGCTCTGGCTCGGTTTTCTAGTTCCTCACGGAGGTGCCCCTCCCCTACGATAAGCAGGTGTCCATCGATCTTGCTCATCGCGTCAACCAGATGAGTGAACCCCTTATAATAGATTAGCCGGCCCACGCTGATGATCAGTCGCGATCCGTATTGCTTGCGGATTCTGGCGATCTCCGAAGAGTCAAAGGCGCTGAACTGTTTGATCGGAATGCCATAGGGGACGATGCGACAACGTTCAGCGTAATCAGACAGTACGTGAGAGGTCTCTACGTACTTCCTGGACGTAGCAATAATGGCGGCACACTTATTAAGAAAAAGGCGCAGGATAGGATCGAATGCCTTAGCCAGGAATTGTTGGCGAACGATATCACTATGGTAGGTGGCAACTACCTGACCTCGATGACCACTTGCCAGGTACGACAAAATCGCGGGCGGGTTAGGGAGATGAAGGTGCACGATATCCGCTTTTGCCCGGCGTATTTTTCCCGACAACCCTGGACAGAGGGGCGCGCCAGATAGCTTGAGGCGGGTGCCCACACGAGTGACTTTCACCCGATCGTCCCAAAATACCTCTTCATCGTTCGTCTCACTGGCGACCAGCACCTCAACATTGGCGCGCTCTTGTAATTTCCGGCAAAGCACCTGCACGTGAGTCTCAATTCCTCCCATGTGCGGGGGATAGAATTTTCCTACGTGGAGAACCTTCATGCGTTCACCGCTCATTGAAACAACTCCTTGTTCGACGCCACCCAGTCGTAAACAAGATTGAGGCCTCGCTTGACGCAGATCTTCGGCGCCCAGCCAAACTCCTCTTTCGCTTTACGTATGTCGCTGACATAGATTTTCTGATCGCCCGGCCGCCAATCCGCTTGCTTGTAAGGCACCGCTCCATTTTGCTTTTCGCCAAGGTAGTCAAGCAACTCGTGGAGAGACAAAATATTATGGGGCCCGCCGCCGATGTTGTAGATTTTGCCGCGGGTCTGATCAATATTGACCGCAGCCGCATCGAAGGCATCTAACAAATCGTCAATAAACAAGACGTCTCGGACTTGTTTTCCGTCACCGTAAAGAGTGATTGGTTGACCAAGCATTGCGGCGATCATAAACCAGACAACCCAGCCCTGCTCCTCCACGCCAAATTGTCTGTATCCGTAAATGCACGACTGCCGGAAGACGACAGTCTGGAGCCCATAGATTCTATTATAGTCGCGCACATATTGGTCGGCCGCACCTTTAGAACAGCCGTAGGGTGAGTGGAAATCAAGGGGCTGCTGTTCGCTAATGCCCGTGTCTAATTCCAGGTAGGCGTGCCGCCCGTCTCGCTCCACAATTCCCGCATTTTCGAGCCCTCCATAAACCTTATTGCTGGAGGAAAAAATAATCGGAGCTTGAATGTCTGCCAGGCGAGCAGCCTCAAGAACGTTAAAAGTTCCCAGGGCATTAGCTTCAAAGTCTGACCTTGGATCTGAAACCGAAGTTGTAACCGCAACCTGTCCCGCAAGATGAAAAACCAGGTCGGCATCCTGGTGGGTCCTGAAGATTTGCTTCATTTCGCCGGCGTTCGTGATATCTGCATTCAAGAACGTCAAACGGCCTTGCGATCTTAACCATTCCAGGTTTCTTTCTCCGCCAATTCGAGAAAGATTATCGATTACTACTACCTCATGATCTCGTGCCAGTTGTCTGCTGGCTGCATTGCAGCCAATAAAGCCTGCGCCGCCGGTTATTATTGTCTTCATTATTGCCGGGGTCCGGAATCGCCTCGAAAAAGTTCTCAATCAAGCCACGTTAAGGCATCTGCGGGGAAAACGCACATATCTCCACTGCAGAATCGCTTCAACAGCTTGAGATACGGATTAGGACGCGAGGCCTGTCAGGCTAAAGAATTGCAGACGCCGCCGGGAGCTTCCAGGAACTGCTCACCGGAGCTCGGGGCTCTCGTCCAAGCAAAAACGCACATTAGACGCATCGTCCGGGAATGTCAAACAAGCGGCTGACTAAAGTAGCGGATAAACTGGCAATACCCCTATTAAAACCGCGTCTCAGGCTCAAAGAACCGAGGGCGGTAACCCGACTGTTGAGGCTGGCTTTCCAGCGGACCCGGCCAAGCCCTTCAAGCGGTCGGTCTGCAGCCTCGAACTAACCAAGCCCTCCCTAACGGTCGGGCTACTGCCCCTAAACTAGCCAAAGCCGTCCCTAAGGTTTGGGCTACTGCCCCGATAATCAGAGGGCAGCGAATATGGGGCAGAGTCTCGTACATCTGAGGAGTGATTGCTGGCTTCTCTTCACTGCCTATGACCGTCGTGGCTCTCTGTCCTTCGGTTATAAAAGCTCATGGTATAAAGCCACCATTTTCCTGGTGTATGCCGGCCAACTAAACTTACTCGCCTGGGCGATTCCGGCATTCCGGCGATCTGACCACGCCTGGGATTTCGCCTTCCTTTGAAAGAGCAACTGAGTGACGGTTTCAGTCCACTTCGAGATATCACCTGGTGGACAATAAAGTGCTGCCTCGCCACCCACCTCGCGTAAGACCGGCAGATCCGTGGCTACCACTGGGGTGTTGCAGGCCAAAGCCTCGACGACGGGCAGGCCAAAGCCCTCGCGCTCGGATGGCAGCAAGACGAGCGCAGCCCGCCGGTAAACAGCGGCCAGCAGATTTCTGTCTATATGAGGGAGAACGACGATTGTTGAGGCAATCCCGAGTTCTTCAGCCAGTTTCATCTGCTCAGGAGTGAAGAGACCGCCGACCCGGATCAGACGGGCGTCGGGAAACTCGTGGCGCAACTCGGCGAAGACCCGCAGCAAGACATCGATGCGCTTGCGCGGAATTGTGCTGCCGACGTGCAGGAGGTCAGCCTCGTCCGGGTCGGGCTGACCGAGCCAACGTGCTATTTGGCCATCTGACTCCTGATCGGCTTCCGGCGAGCAGGATGGATGAACTCCGTTCGGGATGACGACTGCACGCTCGGGCGCAACCAGTTTATGTTCCAGTAGTTCATCGCGGGTAGCGACGCTATCGCAGGTGACCCGTGCTGCCTGCCGAAAACCGCTGAGTGTGCGGCTCATCATTTTCCTGAAGAAGAATGAGCGAGGCTCCTGGTCCGGGTTTAGCAGGCACTTAAACGTATCAAGGTCGTGACAGGTGACAATCGTTCTGGCGGGCGGCAGTTCATGTAAGAGCTGCCCATAGCTGTGATCGACGACATGGAATAAATCAAACTCCGACTTCAGGCTTCGCATAAATCGCGGGTAATCCCAGAACCGGTTCAGCACTCGATCAGCATTAAAGAGTTTGGCGCTAAAGTTTGACCTTCGACTCCCGACTTCTGAGTTCTGGCTGGTCAGCCGTCGCCGCATCGGGGGGCGGATCAGGGTCGCGCTCAGCACTTCCGAGTAGTCCCTTTCCAGGTGGTAGAGCAGCCTGTCCGCCACCAGATCCATGCTCGGCCAATTCTCTTCGACAAGGTCACAGACAACAGCAATGCGTGGTGAGTCCGCACCCTTAACCGCAATGGGATCAGATACCCTCTCTCGGAGCACTGTCATGCTTTCTTGTGCGCTAAGAACCATACCTGGCTGGCGAGGTGGGGTGGCAGCCAGTTGATAGGGGAGCCAACCACGCTTTCGATCTCAAACATCTGGCCCAGCAACTCTCGCAGGACCATCCAGTTAAATCCCTTATGATCGTGAGACCCGGTTCCGTCGGGATTCTTGTGAATAGGCCGGACGATATGCTGCCGTTTTCCGTTGGCGAGAAGGCTCGTCGAGAATTCGCCTACGGTGTAAGAGGTAGTGCCGGGATAGTCACCAATGCCCCGCCATCCGGCAAATCTCCGGACAGCTTCCTTGACCAACAAGGGCAGCCCGGTTTCGACCGGCACGCTAATGAGCAGCTTTCCCGATGGAGAGAGCAGTCGAGCAAATTGGTCAAGTATCGGTCTAATTTCAAGGACGTGTTCCATCACTTCCATGCAGATCACCGCATCGTAGACTCCCTGATGTTCCGGGGCAGCCAATTCTTCGTTAACGACGAAGCTCAAACCCGCCTTTGTTCCCAAACGCGCACGGCAATCTTGCACCACTTCGGGCTGAAGCTCGGCGCCGACTGCAATGGCCGGATGGGTTGGGCTATTCATCAGCATGGCGAGGAAACTGCCATCGCCGCAGCCGTAGTCCAGCACGCGGCTTCCCGCAAACTGCGCAGCCAGCTGCAGGCCCATATCAAAGCGACCCCGATGACTCCAGGAAATGAGCCAACTCTTGGAGAAAATCTGCTTCTTGGCGTAGTGTCCCTCGCGTAAGGGCTCGTCCGAATAGCTCATAGCGACTCCAATACCAATGAGTAACCAGTCGAATAGGGCCAATTGGACCTACAGGACCGATGCCTTGTGCACTCATCACTCATGAGGTTTGTCGTTGACTCTTTCAATCAAATTCCCGAGCCGCTCAGCTAGCCTTGAGTATTCAAAAACTTCCTTGGCCACCGCGACGTTGCCGGCAGCCCTGTCGAGTTGCTGTCTGTCGAGGAGGATAGCTTCAACTCTTTCCGCCAATTTGCGGGGATAGTCCCAGTCCTGGACGCTTTCGTACGGGACGAGCATCTGCGGCGCAAGCACCATCGCAGCTTCGCCCACCTTGCTCGCCAGTACGTAACGGCCGGTGGCTAAATACAGCGGCAGCTTACCGGAGGTGCGTACTTGCCCCACCAGATCGTTTGTTTGGGTTGAGAGGCAAACATCAATCATATTGAGATACTGCGGCAACTTCTGGTAAGGCACGTGGCCTAAAAAGAGCACCCGGTTTTCGATGCCATACTCCCGGCAGCGCGCTTTCAAATAGGGAATCCCTGAACCGCCACCGATCATGACTCCTTTGACCGGGGCATCTGGTAACAGCCGCAGCATCTCGATTAGCTCCCAGCCGTAGCACATGCCCAGCTTTTCGCTCCATACGGACGAGCCGACCAACCCCACTGTCAGCGTCCCTTGTAACCCGTGCTCTTGTCGCAGGTGATCCACGTTCTGGGGAGTAAACTCGTCCGTGTCAACCCCGTCCTGAATAACGTCGGAGCTCAAGCCTTGCTGCTCAAGCCATTGCTGATGATAGTGGCCCCGCACCACGATGCGATCGGCAATGCGCAGCGAGAAGTTTTCCAGCGACCGGGTCAGCCACAGTCCCAGCCGGCCTCGATTCCCAGTCGAACGCATTAATTCATAGATGACGTCCCCGGTCTCGATTATCAAGAGATTGCTATTGTAGAGTCTATGCAGCCACGCTCCGAGGACGCCTGAGTAACCCATGTCGAAGACATAGGTGACCCGCGGTTTTACGCGTCGTAGGAACCTTGAAAACCGCAGCACCGCTGCGAGCTTGCTTCCTTCACGATAAGCCAGCTGAATGTCGTGGCGTTCGCGCAAGTGTCCGGCGAACGCCCGAGCTCGAATAGCCATTGCACTCTGCGGATCGCCATTGACGATAAAAACAACGCTGGTCATGCAAGCAGCAGAACCAATAGAGGACCTATACGTCCTTTAGTTCCTATATTGGCTTTCACTTCGCCACCTCAAAATAGATCTGCTCAACTGCCGCCACCACGTTGGACCAGTCATGACCGCGGGCGCTCAGTTCGGCAGCCCGGCCGACCTCCTGTAACTGCTTTGGGTTTCGGAGACGTTCAGCGGTCTCCCCGACCCACTGATTGAGTGGTATCACAAACCCATCTTTGCCAGGTGCAATCAACTCGGCAGCGCCCGCCTGATCAGAGCTGAATACCGGAAGCCCGGACGCCATGGCTTCGAGCACCACCATACCGAACGAGTCATACGTTGTCGGGAACACGAAAGCATCGGCCGCGGCGTAGTAACGGTGGAGTTCGGAAGTCGGTGGCAGGATCTGAACATTGGGACTGCTCCAATGATAGACCCGCGAGGGAGTCACGATTACAAACTTCACCCTGGGTGCAGCGGCGGATAGTTCCTTGAGGTAGGAATGCGACTTGGTCAGATCTCCGACGTAAAGCGCCAGCGTCTCGTCCTCTGCAATCCCCAGCCGGGATCGCACCTCGGACCGATGAAGCTTCCGATTCCCGCCGCTAAAACGTGCTAAGTCCACTCCATGAGGAATCACGTTGATTGGCCCGGGCAGGCCGTAGAGGTCCTGTAACTCATCCGCAATCTTCCGCGAGATAGCGATTACCTTTCCCTGATAACGGCGATAGAAGCGTTCCTCCGCGGCCGCGAACGATTGCAGTGAGAGGCGATTACGCAGCGAGACGCCGCGCAGCGAATCCAAATAAGCGGTCACGCAAATGTGGGCCGTGACCACGTTGGGGTCGCCGCCGCAATACCCCTGCATGTGACGAATTTGGTACTTAGCCAATCGAGTGGCCTGCCGGCGCAGACCCAGCGGGAAGGAGTGAACGGTGGAGAGGGCGCTGCTGCGCCAGGAGCGGACGTGATGATATTGCCACTGGGCATCTGGTGGCCGCTCACAGCGGTTAGCGAAGACTGCAACGTCGTGCCGGCGGGAGAATTCGTCGGCGAGAATCTTCGAGTAAATGCTATGTCCGCCGTGGTTGTGAAGGTCATGAACCACCAACGCAATGCTCAGTCGCTGCATCGGCTTATTGTCGGGCAAGTTATCCTGTCGCCTGAAGAGTCAACACGAACCGTCTCTCCAATTTTCTGGCAGTGCAATATGTAAAATCCGTCGGCCCACTCCATTTGCATCATGGCTTGATGATCTGACGCCCGGAATAATCCAGGTAGCGCAAGCCCCCAGGTATGGCCCGATCTTTCATGAACTCATCGACTGCCTTCCGAGCGCCCGCCCAGTGGCCATAATCATCTATCTGGATGACGCCGCCCGGAGTGACGCGATCGTAGAGATGATCCAGGCAGACCTTCACGCTTTCGTACCAGTCACCGTCGAGATGAAGAACTGCGATTCGATTGACCGGAGACTTCGGCACCGTCTCTTGAAACAAGCCTTTGACGAAAACGGTATTTTCCAGGATGCCGAAACTATCAAAGAGCTTCTTGAGTTCAGCAATGTCGCTGGCATAAGCGCCGGCGAATCTAATCGCGCTGTCATAATCAGGATCGGCCTCGGTGGGTGCGGGCAAACCCGCAAACGTATCGAAGGCCCAGAGTTTTCGTTGCGCCCCACAGTCCTTGAGAGTAAGCCCTAACAGCGCGGCGCTTCCACCAAAGGCTACTCCGCACTCTACAACGTCGCCAGGAATATTGTTCTCGACGACGTGGCGAACGCTCGAATAAAGCCCCCTCAAGCGCGCGCGACTGTCCATCGTGTAGGGATGAACCAGCTGGTAAAGCTCGGCGAACTTGCCTGGAAAAACCAAGTCCCGCATTTCAGCCACGTGCCCGGGTACGTCTCGAACTCTTCGCCAGAGCTTGGTGGCTAATGTGGGATAGGCGCTGGGATGCATGCCGGGGCTATAGAAATCGATAACGGAATGCTCAGTCGCTGCATCGGCTCATGACGGTTAGCGTATCAACCGTCTCGATCAGCTTGAAACGAGGATCCGGAACAATCGTCTCCCGCGTGAAGATAACACTGCCCGCACCTTCAATATTGCGCTCCGCACTGGAGCAGCTATCGTGCAGCGCAATGATGCCTTGAGGGGCTACCAGGGGACTCCAGGCTTCCCAATCACCTCGCAATCCTTCGTAACTATGATCACCGTCAATGAAAATAAAATCCGGCGCCGGTCCCTTGGCGGCCGCATAAAGTTTCGCCGTCTCGACACCGGTTAGGCGCTGCCATTCCATCGTTCCATTCGTGACCCGAGCCACTTCACGCTGCGCAATGACGCGCTGCACGCTGAAACCGAATCGGCCTTTCGGATAAGGATCGATACCAAGCAGAACTCCATCTGGCGCCATAGCATTGCGCAATACCCTGGTCGTGACACCGTGCCAAACACCAATCTCGACCACTCGCCTTTTCCCAGCGACATGCCGGGCCAAAGATGCGCGCTCTCGATCACTGGTCTGGGTTTCCGCCTTGGCGAGCTTCAGGGCCCAAAGCGCGAAATGCGTGGTTA
Source organism: Pyrinomonadaceae bacterium (assembly GCA_031396065.1). Taxonomy (GTDB): domain Bacteria; phylum Acidobacteriota; class Blastocatellia; order Pyrinomonadales; family Pyrinomonadaceae; genus PSRF01. The sequence goes on from JANNJZ010000491.1 coordinate 10,401, forward strand.
CCCTCATAGTTTTTCGGCAACTATCAACGAATGATGGGCCACCCACCGCATGATCTTTTCTGGATGGTTCAGCCAGGGTATTTCAACTGGGGGTCTACCGGGCAAGAGTAAATAATGTCCCGTAGCCTGCACGGCTTGCAGCTGCAGGCCAGTGTTTGCAACCCATGACCGGGTTTGCAGTAAAACAAGGAAGTTGTTGATTGGTTGACCTTCTTCCGTAAACCGCCGGCCACGCATTCGCAGGTAAGCACGATACAGTCCCAGAGTGCCGAGATAATTTGGCGTAGTTAGCATGAGCCGTCCTCCCGGGCGTAAGACACGTGCTAACTCGCTCAGCGCGCGTCTTGGGTCCTGAACATGCTCGATTGTTTCGCAGGAAATGACCGTGTCAAACGTGGCATCTCGATGGGCGATGTTCTGCACATCTGCAACCTCCCAGGTAATCCCCGAAAGATTGTTTTCAGCGGCGAAGGCTCGTCCTTTCTGCACGGCCGTGGCGGCAAAATCTGCGGCCACGATGTGGTCCGGCCGGGCTGCTTGTGCGGCCAACCAGCAGGAAAACCCACCTAGCCCGCAGCCGATTTCCAAAACCCTTTTGCCAATCAGATCCCGCTTGGGCTGCAGATGCTGGACAACCAGCTTGTGCCACGGAGTATCGGCCCCGCCATCAATCTCGTAGCGAGCGTGCCAGTCTTCATAAGCTGTCCTGCTGGTTACCATGCGGCGCGACTCACTTGCAGGTTGGGCGCCAGTTGCCGCACTTCGGCTAAACGCTCGTAAACATTTTGAATTGGAGCCGCCACCCGGTCCCACGTGTATTCGTTCATAGCTTCAGTTTGAGCAGCCTGTCCCAGCCGCGTCCGCAGCTCCTCATTGTTGATTAAACTTTCACAGGCCTTACTAATGTCCTCAGGCGAGCGCACCGGCACCAGCAGTCCATTGCGTTCATTCTCAATGGTATCCAGCATGCCGCAAATCGCCGTGGTAATAATGGGCAAGCCGCTCATCATAGCTTCCATCAAGGTGAGCGGTGTGCCCTCGAAAAGACTTGGCAGTAAGTAAAGATCAGCATCAGCAAACGCCTGGGCGGTTTCTGCTTCGGTAACCGTGTTTATGCAATTAACCTTTTCACGAATCCCAGGCGGAAAATCGCCAAGGATAACTTCCTCGGAGACACCGCCGCCAAGAACTATCAGCCGCAATGAAGGATAGCGGGCGCTCAAGTAGCTAAAGGAAGCGATGAGGTCAATTGTTCCTTTGCGTTTGATCCAGGTACCGGCGAACAATAACTTTTCCAAGCGCTGGTAACTGCGTCCTCGGGCAACCGTGGCATAGATCGGGTCGGCGCCGGGGCTAATGCGCGTGATTTTGCTTTCCGATAGATTCAACCAATGCACCAGGTAATCACGATCTTCCGAGTTCTTACAGAAAATATGATCCGCATTCAGAAATCCAATTTTTGATTGCCAGAGACTTGTTGGCGGGTAAATAACCCGGGTCTTTAAAGAAATGGACTCGCGCCCCAAGTGCATTTCCTCAAGCTTAAGATCCCACCCACGACGCTCAACCCCATAACTCATTACCACCACAATTGGATTACCGGCAGCTCGTTTGTACTTTGCAATCGCAGCGGCACTGGGTTCATGGACGTTGACAATATCGTAGGGCCTGCCAGCACGGGCTGCGGCAATTGCGTGGCGACGAACCAACAGCGGAAAGGCGAAGCGCGCTAACCGACCCTGCATTTGTGGCGGAACCTCCTCAGCACACAAGTAATCAATCGTATGCCCAGCACGCGCCAGCTGATCATGAATAAACCCCATGGTCCGGCTCATCCCGCCAGTGCGGGCACCGGGGACGTTATGCGCGACAAGAATGTTTAGCGGCCGAGTGGATTTCATGGATTGGGAGGTAACAAGGTGCTTAGCTTTGCACAAAAAGTCCAAATTGATGCTGTGAGACTCGCTCCGAACGGGGATACGGAGTCCTAGCCCGCGGTAGCGGACGACAGCGTAAAGTCTCGCACCCCAGCCGAGATGCTCGGCCGGGGACCCCAACCCCAGGTTAATAGGTCAAATAAATGCTAGCCCGCGGTAGCGGGCGACAGTGTTCACCGTGATTACTGGGCTGTCGCCCGCTACCGCGGGCTGCGGTCCCTCGGTCCGCGATTCCTGGGGTTCCGCTGCGCTCCACCCCAGGCTCTACGCTGTC
>JANNJZ010000492.1:0-2152 GCA_031396065.1 Pyrinomonadaceae bacterium
CGGTGCCCACCTCTAAACGAGCGCAAATGGTGTCAGATTTCCATCTGCGCAAAATTCGCCAACAGCCGCAGCCCCGCCGCCTGACTCTTCTCCGGGTGAAACTGCACTCCAAAAATATTTCCCTGGCCCACTACTGACGGATAAGGGCGGCCATAGTCAGTGTCAGCAATAACAGTTGCCTCGTCGTCTGCTCCACAGAAATAAGAATGGACAAAATAAAAGAAGGCGTTATCCGTAATGGCGGCCAGCAGCGGATGAGGCTTACGCTGTCGCACCTGGTTCCAACCAACTTGAGGGACCACCAGATCGCCGGGCCCCCTTGGGAAACGGCAAACCCTCCCGCGCAACAAACCTAACCCTAAGGTTTTTCCAAACTCTTCCGACTCTTCAAACAGCAGTTGCATTCCCACACACACACCCAGCAAGGGCGTACCTTCATGCACACGCTCGCGAACAAGTTGATCAAACCCGCGCGCGGAGAGTTCCTTCATGCACTTCGCGAATGCGCCGACCCCCGGCAACACCAGTCGGCCGGCAGTGAGCAAAGTAGACCGGTCTGAAGACACCACAGCTTCGCAACCCATCGCGGCAAAAGCCTTCTCCACCGAGCGCAGATTGCCGACGCCATAGTCGATGATTGCCACATTCGCCACTCTCGTTACTCCCGCCAAGCCAGCCGCGCTGTTAACGCTTTCCAATTGTTTCCCATTTCAAGTAACCTCGACCAATGAGTCTGGTAGAAATAGCTACCCACATTTGTGGGGGCGCCGATGCGACTGCCAAGCCTGTCGGGTTCTACGCGATCTATGATCGTTATTTCGGCGAGTTCTCCGGTCAGCCGATCAAGATGCTTGAGCTTGGGGTCCATGTCGGAGACTCACTCAAAGTCTGGGCATCATACTTTCCCGAGGGAACAATCATTGGGCTCGACCTCAGGGAAAGTCCTGACTTCTCCGATTACTCCAACATCGTTTTCGAGCGCGGAGACCAAACAGACTCTGATCGCTTGAAAGAGATCTGCCTTACTCATGCGGCGGACGGGCTCGACATCGTCCTTGACGACGCCTCTCATATCGGTGAGCACAGCGCCGCCTCTTACAGGGCTCTCTTCCCATACCTCAAACCGGGCGGGCTTTACATCATCGAAGATTGGGGTACTGGCTATCTCGATGATTGGCCGGATGGCGCTCATTTTCAAAAGTTCAAGTCTCAATCGATTGGCGGCATGATCCCCATGCGCATAGCCAGCCACGACTTCGGTATGGTGGGGTTTGTTAAGTCGCTCGTTGATGAAGTGGCCGGCGATCACATTAAACCAACGCTTCACGGCACTCCCTCGCAGGCTGATACTTTGTCTTTCATACACTTCTATAAACAGATGGCGATCCTCAAAAAGTGTTAACAACGACCGGCTTTTTTGAAAACTACAATGCTCCCTTCGTGCTCAGAACGCCGCTGATCCGCGGGTCGCGGTTTACCGCCTGACGCAAAGCACGCGTAGTCGCCTTGAAAGTGCCTTCGAGAATGTGATGGGTATTGCGACCACGCAGGCAGTCGATATGTAGATTGAAGCGCGCGGTCTCAGCCAGTGAGCGCCAGAAATGTTCCGCCAACTCGACAGAGAAGTTTCCAATTTTCTGCCTCCGCGTTTGCACTTCATAGACCAGATAAAAGCGGCCCGACAGATCAATCACCGAGCGACACAGCGCTTCGTCCATCGGCACCACCGCTTCGCCGTAACGGGCGATCCCGGCTTTATCGCCCAGAGCTTGCGTTAAGGCTTGTCCGAGGGTGATCGCAATGTCCTCCACCGAATGGTGATCATCAATCTCAAGGTCACCCTGGCAAACTACTTCAAGATCAAACAAGCCATGCCGCGCAAACAGATCGAGCATGTGATCGAGGAACGGAAGTCCGGTACTCACCTGTGAGTTCCCGCGGCCGTCGAGATTGAGAACCACACGCACGTCCGTCTCTTTTGTCTTGCGGTGGATCTCCGCGACGCGTGGTTGAGTTTCTATTTGTGTTTTCATAACCATTCCATCGGTACGCTCACTAGGCAGTTTGCGGTAGGTGGTTCAGTCTCTGTGCATCCTCGGTGTCCTCTGTGTCTCTGTGGTGGAACTACCCAATAGAAAACATTCACCACAGA
>JANNJZ010000540.1:0-1791 GCA_031396065.1 Pyrinomonadaceae bacterium
GTCGGCGAGATTTGCGGGAGATGGTGCGTCCGACGCCGAACGGACTAAAAAACTCTTGACTGCTCTTTCATCCACGTCTGACGTGGATCGACGCGCGCGATTCGTGTGCGCCATTGCGATATTCGATTCAAAATCAAACTCCATCAAAGTATTCGAGGGTAAGTGCGATGGCCGAATTGCACACACTCCTAAGGGCACAAACGGCTTTGGCTATGATCCGATTTTCATCCCCGATGGCTACTCAGAGACTTTCGGTTCAATGGACTCGGCAGTGAAACAAGAGATGAGTCATCGAGGTCGAGCAATTAGAGCTGCGCGCGACTTCCTGGGTCAACTATGTGAGGGCACCGCTTGACCCAGTACGACAGCGACCGCTAGAATGCGATGCTTCGGTTAAGGTAAGCCAACTTTCCGAATTGACGTCGGGGCGTAGCACAGCCTGGTAGTGCGCTCGGTTTGGGACCGAGAGGTCGGAGGTTCGAATCCTCTCGCCCCGACCACTTTTTCTTGGCGAAGGGTGTCATAACGAAGTGACTTTTCCCTTCCCAACGACGCTCTTTGCAAGACGGCCTTAAAAAAATCGTGTAAAAATCACGAAGAACTCGTTAAATTTTGGAGACGCGAGGCCTTTGTGTGTGATATATGTTCCGTCAGAAGCTCTTCTATTCCCGTATTCCACTGGAGGTGACGACACCAAGCTATGGCGACAAATGCCGCAGGTACCAAGAAACGCAAAACCCAATCCGAAGTCATCAATCACTTTGCTGAGAAGTTTGGAATAAAGCGCCAACAAGCCAAGGACTACTTTGATGAACTGGCTAGTCTGGCCGGCGAGGAAGTCAGAACCAACGGCGAATTCGTGCTGCCGGGCTTCGGTAAACTCGTCCTTTCCCAGCGCAAAGCGCGTGAAGGACGCAACCCCGCAACGGGCGCAACTATTCAGATCCCGGCGAAGACAACTCTTAAGTTTCGCTTGGGCAAGGCAATGAAAGACTCGGTCGTGCCTAAGAAGTAATCGCGCAAGACACCCCCGGCCGATCTATATAGGCATTGGATGCGTCGCTTGGCGGTCACGTGGATTTCTGACTCTACGTGGACGGCCGGGCGGCGCTGATGCTTTTCAACGCCCACCTCTCGCCAAGTCTTGCAAATTCAACAGTTTCACCTCGACAGTGGTCTGGTTTTCTCCTAACCCAACGCCCATCAAGCTGCAATGGGCACTTATTGGAACGGTTCCTAGTGGATGGCGTGTGATTACTTGAAGCGATTGAAGGTAGAGATTGGCCAGAAGTGCTCGTAAATTATTGTTTTGAAAGGAAAAAGAAATGTCTGGCTTTTTAGACCGGTTGGGGGTATAATCTCCGGTTTTGTTAAGAGACATTTTTCGATCCGGGTACATGTGAAGTAATGTGGCCCCCAATACGTGAACGTTTCAATGACGCTATCAATTTGCATCCTAAGTTTAGCGTTATACATCTAAGATTTTCTTATATTTTACTAACCGAGAGCTTCGTAGAGGGGATTTGAGCGGAAGCTTTTGAACGAAGGAGGAGAAACTAGAAGTGATTTTCGATAGACATTTGCCACTGAATGACCGAATTCAGAGAATTGACCATATCCAGGCTCGGCGTTACTCCAAGTTGGGCGGACCTGCTATGGACATCGCTACTGAAGGAATTATTCGTCACCTGCGAGCATGCGACCGCATGGATGTTAATCCTGACGCGTCCGCTGTTCGTGAAATTATTGATGACGCATTAAACGGTCGGCGCGTTTTCGCCGAGACAGGTA
>JANNJZ010000561.1:0-8137 GCA_031396065.1 Pyrinomonadaceae bacterium
GCTTTCGATTCCTGAATTTTCGCATCACGCGGCAACTTGATAAGAATTTCCTTCTGGAACCAATTCTGAATTCGCCCTACCACAGGGTATTCAGGCCCCAATACATTACGGTTAAAAAGAGCTTTAAATGCATCGCCTAAATGGAGAGCCGCCAGATCCAGACGTTCTTTGTTCTGATGCTTTACTACAATTTTGATTAAACGGTAATAAGGAGGATATCTAAATATCTTACGCTCAGCCAATTGTCGGTTAAAAAGTCGGTTGAAATCATAGGCAATTACATCCTGTAAAACAGAATGCTTGGGTTGTTGCGATTGTAGACTATTGCATCCCGCATTAATTCGACCCGCTGTTCCCATCGTCTTCCGTCAACATCTTTTTCCGAGTCGCCGGCGGGCATCGCCTGAATTAGTCCCACCCGATCGCAAGACTCCACATCCTGCTTCCAGGGCGTGACGTGCATCCAGCGAACGAGATTAGCGTTACTCTCAACCATCATCCGATTGGAGAAGTCGCTCATCCAGGGCGGGACCGAAAGCCCGACGGCCGGCCACTCATTGGTGGTCCTTTGGGCGTAGCCCTTCATTTGAATGACGCGGTCATTCAATTTAACCATCCCATGACCAAACTCGGTTTTGCGGAAGCCGGTCTTCGTCTTGACGACATCTATGGGACGTCCATTGACCTTCAAATTCGTGTAGACGTTGTATAGATACCCATAACCCCAACTCCAGAATTCCAGGCCTTCGACTCGCTTGCTGGCCGTTACTGTCTTCGTTTCTCCGGGACCTAACCGGTGTTGACCACCGTCAATCTTCTTCAGCAACCTTCCGGTCGTATCTTCAATAACGACTTCATAGCTGAACGTCCGCATTTCGGGATATTCATTCTTCACCTGCGATTCAGCCGTGACCGTCGCGCTTTTCCCTCTGACGTCAAAGTTCTGCGCGTAAACGTAAACGCCGGTCGTGGCCAGGTTCGAGTAGAGCGGCAACGTTTGGTAGAGTCGATCCGTGACGTGAAGGTAGACGTTCTTGTTAATGCCGCCGTAGTTTGTGTTGAAATTTTTGTCGCTCCACTGGTAGGTTGAGTTGGAAGCCTTCTCTCGATAGTCCCATGAATTATCGATGCGGGCGGCGAGGACGTTCTCCTCAGGCGGGAGCTTCACATGCTCAGTGATGTCGAAACCAAACGCCATCACCCCATTCTCGTGGCGGCCGATGAACTTGCCGTTGAGATAGAATTCGCCACCCTGCCGAATCCCCTCAAACTCGAGGAAGATCTTCTTGCCGGCGCTGTCGGCGGGAAGTCTGAAATGCTTTCGATACCAGGCCACACCGGTTGGCAAATCGGCTATGCTCTTTCTAAACGCCTCGTCTTCATTCCAGGCATAGGGTAGAGTCACGCTCTTCCAACGCGCATCGTCAAGTCCCAATGATTCCGCCTCGCCGGGATTGCCAACCAGAACCTTCCAATCAGAATTGAAGTTGAACTTGGTCCTCTGGTTCTTCGGCGGGGCATAAGCCATCGCCAGAGTTGAGACGGCCAGGACCAGCGTGAGTTGCACAAACAGTCGCTTCGCCGATTCCAAACCGGGTCTCATTGCTTTGGTAACCATGCATTTCTCCTGATGAGTTCGTTGCGGGTTCTGCCTACATAATTAACAAGGCACTTTGCATCCCAGCCCGTACCGGTGGGCGATGCCTCTTCCAAATGAGAGATGGAGTATGCCTACTTTGTCTCAAGTCCGGTGATTTTCAGCACGAATGCGTACTCACCGGCTTTCGCGCTGGGCATCGTGACTCTCAGTCCAGTGGCATCCTGGGAGAATTTAAGCGTGCCCTTGTGACCAAGCAGGCTTACGCTTTTGACCTTGCCTCGAAAAGTCTTCCCAGTCGCAAGCGATGTGATCACGGCCTGTTCGCCTGGCCAGGCCATCAGGATGGCGTAGAGCGTTCCGCGCCTGGTAGTGAATCTAATGTCCTTGCCGCTGTAGGCTTGACCCCTCGGTAGATCCAGAACGCCTTCACCGAAGTTAGTCCAGGGGCGGGTGGAATAGATTGCTTCACCGTTGATATCCAGCCATCGGCCAATGGCCAGCAGGAGTTGAGTTTGATTGTCAGGGATCGTGCCGTCGGCCTTTGGCGAGATGTTAAGCAACAGCGCTCCATTCTTGCTCACGTTCTCGACCAGTTTTTTCACCACCGCATCAGCACTGGTTATCGGGGAACCCTCGGTGTAGCCAAAACGAAAGAGCACCGGATCATCAACTTGCCATGAATAATCAGTGAGCTCCCGGGGCGCGCGCTGTTGCCGCTCGAAATCGCGGATGCTGCCGGCCAGGTAAGCATCGCTCTTGGTACTAATCGAGACTTCCTTACCCCAACTCGCAGCGCGATTGTAGTAGTAAGCGGCAAACCGCAACTTGATTGGATCGAGGCCACGGCTATTGACGCCATTATCGAACCAGATCATGTCTGGTTGGTACTTGTCGACTAACTCCTGACACCGGACCAGCCACTCCTCCAGGAATTGATGACTTTGGGGAGCACCCTGGTCATCTTCAATCTTTTCCCCAGGGCCCGGCACCGCTCGGCGTGGAGGCGGCGGTTGTGGTGGGCCATAGAAGTCCGCAAATTTCGGATCAAAAAGGTCTGTTTCAATATTCAACTGAGGGTACATAAAATCCCAGTGTTCCATTCGGTGGTTAGACACGCCAAACTTCAGGCCCTGCTTGCGGACGGCTTTTCCGAGGTCGCCAATCAAGTCGCGGCGCGGGCCCATGTCCATGACGTCCCACCTGGTAAGCGTACTGTCGTACAGAGCAAATCCATCGTGATGTTCAGCTGTGGGGACAACGTACCGGGCACCTGATTTTTTGAAGAGCGTGGCCCACTGGTCTGGATCAAACTTTTCAGCCTTGAATAACGGGATAAAGTCTTTGTAACCAAACTTGTCCTGCGGACCGAATTTCTCGAGGTGCCATTTGGCAATCTCTGCGTTGCTATACATGTGGCGCGCATACCACTCGCTTTGTTTTGCAGGTACCGCGTATAGACCCCAGTGCATGAAAATGCCGAACTTGGCGTCCTTAAACCATTGCGGCACTCTGTAGTTGCTGCGGATTGATTCCCAGGTTGGGCCATAGGGACCCTTAGGTATGGGCTTGGCTCCGTTCGGTAGCGCGATCGTCACCCGTGGTCGTGAGGTTGACGGTACTTGCGCCAGAGATGGCAGCCGGGTTGAACTCGTCTGGAAACAGACGAGCGCCGTCAAAGCGATGGCCGAATGTTTGAGACGAGTCCTGGATTGCAATGTTACCGCTCCTGTGCTGCTACGCTACTTTTTAGAATTCTCCGACGCAAGTCACTTGACCAACTTCGTCATGGAACGGCGAAGGTCAGCGTTAAGCCGAATAGTTTGGTTACGTCTGAAACTGAAACTGCGAACGCTATCGCCGACTCGGATTCTGGCCGTACTACTTCTGGCACCGTGAATAATTGCTTCGACGACTTTACCGTCGTGCCAACGAAGACCCACCGTATAGCCCCCTCGCGCCCGCAGGCCGCGCACCTCTCCGTCGGACCATTCCTTTGGCAAAGCGGGCAGCAACGTGATCTCTCCGGCGTCGCTTTGCAGCAGCATTTCCGCGATGCCGGCGGTTGCGCCAAAATTTCCGTCGATCTGAAAAGGTGGGTGGGCGCCGAAAAAGTTCGGATAGGTGCCGCCACCAGTAGTTGTAATCTGATCCGTTATGGTCGCCGGCTTTAACTGCGCGCGCAGGAGAGCGTGAGCGCGATCGCCGTCGCCCAGACGAGCGCGGAGTGCCAGCTTGTGAGCGATGCTCCAACCTGTGCCTCCGTCGCCTCGGACGTCCAGGGTTTTGCGGGCAGCGTCGGCAAGTTCGGGTGTGCCATGCGCGCTGATCTCAGAGCCGGGATACAAACCCCAAAGATGGGAAACATGCCGGTGTTGCGGATCGGGTTCCTTGTATTCCTCCAGCCACTCCTTAATGCGGCCATCGGAGCCGACACTGGTTGGAGCGAGTTGGTTCCTGGCCTCGATGAGTTCACGGGCGAAGGCCGCATCGACTCTAAGAATTTTCGCTGCTTCGATGGAGGCGCCAAACAGATAACGCAGCAGTTGCATGTCCATGGTTGCGCCCATCGAAATGTGCGCTCGAGTGCCGTCCGGTAGCAGGAATGAATTCTCCGGCGAATTGGAAGGAGCTGTGACTAACCATCCGTGGCGGGGCTCTTTGATCAGCATGTCGCGGTAAAACTGCGCTGATCCTTTGATGATTGGATAGGCCCAACGCAGAAACTCTCGGTCGCCGGTAAAGAGGTAGTGGTCCCAAAGATGTTGGCAGAGCCACGCTGCCCCTGTGGCAGTCGCCCCCCAGCTAGCGGCTTCACCCGGAGATGTGAAGCCCCATGGATTGGTTATTACGTGGGCCACCCAACCTCGGGCGCCGTAGTATTTTTTGGCAGTGCGAGCCCCCGGTTCCTGTAGCGATGCGATCAACGCAAATAGTGGCTGGTGCAACTCCGAAAGGTTACACACTTCTGCCGGCCAATAGTTCATCTGCACGTTAACGTTGAGATGCCAGTCGGCATTCCACGGGGTCTGGATCTCTTCGGCCCAGATACCCTGTAGATTTGCGGGCAGACCCCCAGGACGAGAAGACGCGATCAAGAGATAACGGCCGAAGTCGAAGTAAAGCTGCATCAAGCCGGAGTCTGATTTGCCCTCGGACATGGCTTGCAGCCGTTGCGGAGTAGATAGCTCACGAACAGCTGAACTAGCCAGCCCAATTCGCAGGCTGACTCGGTTGAAGTAGTTTTGATAATCGGCGACATGGTTGCGACCTAGAGTGGCAAAGCTCCTGGTCGATGCCCGGGCAAGATCCTGAGCGGCAGCTTTGGCGGCATCGGCCACCTTGCGCCCCGCGAATGTGTGGATATCGGTGGCGGCAGTTAAGAGCAGTAAGACTTCATCAGCGTCGCGTACGCGCAGATAGTTACCGTCGTTTGTGACCACACCGCCACGATTTATGACCCGTACCCTGGCTGCATAGCTCACCCCGTCGCCCCCGGTTCCATTTTCGAGGCGGCCGGTCATCAGGAGTTCGTTATTTTGTACCGCAACAGTCGTAAATCGCTCAGACCGGTCGAGCCGCACATCGAGGGAAGTGGCGCCGAGCTTGTCGGCAGACAGACGTAGGACCATCGCCTGGTCCGGCTCACTAACAAAGGCCTCGCGGTGATAGTGCACACCAGCCTTCTCATACGTGACGTGGGCGATAGCTTTGCTGAGGTCGAGTTCGCGCCGGTAGTTCCGCACCGGCGCTGAGCTATTTTGATGGAGGAACTTTAAGTGCAGATTGCCGAGTACCTGGTAAGCGCCATACTGTGCGCGAGCGCCGCGGCCCCGAGCCGAGCCTGGTCCAGCGCAAGTGAAGTTGGCATTGATCAACTTCTCAGCTTCGGCGTTCTTTCCTGCAAGCAGCAGACGACGAATCTCAGGCAACACTAAGGAGGCTTCGGGTCGATCGGAGTCTTGTCTGGATCCTGACCACATTCCCGACTCGTTTAGAACGATTCGCTCATCATCCACGCCCCCAAAGATCATGGCGCCAAGCCGGCCGTTGCCGAGCGGGGTAGAAGCAGTAAAGTGGTTGGCGGGCTGATCGAACCAGAGGATGTGTTCGATCCCTCCCAGGACTGAACTGCAGCTAAGCAGAGTTAGGAAGACTACGAGAATGAAACGATCGATGAAATTACAGGACAGACACGAAATCCTTGTTGGTGCCGTTTCGTGTGTTCTCGTGGTTCGTAATTTTCGGTTCATTTGGTTTAGGCAGTGCTCAATTAACATTGTAGGAGTGGCACTCCGTGGCCACCCCCTCTTAACGCGCCACAACTTCTGGAGGATATCGCAACCTCAACGAGGGGTGGCCACGGATTGCCACCCCTACAATGTTTTTACACAGCCTCGGTAAGAGACTGTGTGGAAACTCCTGGTTCTCAGCGCCAAGGGCGCGAAATGTGATAGCCCGGGGCAACGCCCTGGGTAAGGTCATAACAATCCGGAAGCGCTGAAGGCGCGAAATAACAAGTCTCGACTGAAAATCCTCGGGATTCCGCTAAGTCCACCCACATTTCGCACCTTCAGCGCTGGGAATCTTTAGACGAGTCAACCTGGGCCGATGGCCCAGGCTGTCACATTTCACGCCTTTGGCGCTAAGAACCCTACAATGTTCTTACACAGCCTCGGTAAGCGGGTAGGTATTTCGATTGCTGATTGCCAATTTTAGATTTTCGATTGATTTCTCGTCATAGGCTAATCTGCAATCGGCAATCGGTTGGCCCACCCGCTACCGTTGGCACCAGCTATCGCTTTAGTCTCTTGTCGACCTTAGCTTTCTCAACGGCCTTTGCTTTAACAGAGAAGTATTGGGCCAGCGGATTCCTCTTGAGCGCTTTCAAGCCGGCGACCACCGACGCCGCATTTAGCTCGGCTCCCGCCAGGCTGGTGTGTGTGCGTTCATCAGCGAACAGCGGCTCTACTTTTTCGGGTCCAAGCTGCTCATACTTCTGAGCGATGATCTCGTTGAGATCTACAAATCCTACTTTTGCGAGAGCGGCGACCTGGGCAGTCCACCCCGCGTAGTCTTCCCGATTGGTGACGATTTTGCCGTCCTTCCAGATTTTTCGCGGGATGGGTGAGCAGACAATGGGCGTGGCGCCTTTGGCTAGAGTTTCTGCGACGAACTTCCTCAAGTACCAGCCATAGCTGTGGACCACTTCAGGTTTCTTAGTGATGAGGTTATCAATCTCCTGGACTTCTTCGCCGGTACCCTTAATGGTGCCGCGAGCACGCGAGTTGTCATTGAGGGCGCCGCTATCGTTGTGTCCAAATTGCATGATGACAACGTCGCCACGCTTTACCATCGCGAGCGTACTATCCCAATATCCCAGTGTCAGGTAAGTGCGGCTGCTCAGTCCTCCCAAGGCACGATTCGCTACATTGATCCTGGTGGTGTCGAAATATGCGGCGATGGGCTCGCCCCACCCCCACTGCCCATTCGACCCGTCCCCCTGACCGTTTCTGACAGTGGAGTCGCCAATCAGAAAGAGGGTGGGAAGCCTGGGATTCGCTGGTTCCGGCAGTGGTCTTCCGGCGCGAGGACCTTGATCCTGGGTGGGAACAGTAACCGCCTTTCCTTTTTCTGACAGGTAAGTAGCTATGGGGATTTCGCTCAGCGTTTTGAGTCCGGCAACCACTGCTGCCGCGTTAAGGTCGGCGCCTTTGGGGCTGGTGTGCGTATGATCACTCGCAAACAGCTCCTTCACATTTTCCTGGCCCAACTTCTCATACTGGTCTGCAATGATCTTTGTTAGGTCCATAAACGCGACTCCCTCTGATCGCGCCACCTCCATGGCCCATTGACCAAACTTTCCCGAACCGCGCTCGACTTTGCCGTCTACCCAAATGTTGCGCACGGTCAGCGAAGCTACCACGGGCGTAGCGCCCCTGGCTTTTGCTTCAGAGATGAATTTCCGTAGATACCAGCCATAAGTGTGGACCACCTCTTTGGCGCCGCTGGGCGTAGAAATTTCCCGTGTCTCTGCTCCTGTCCCAGGAAGAGATCCACGCGCGCGACCAGTGTCCAGCGGGCCGCCATCGTTATGGCCGAACTGAACCAGAACGAAGTCTCCCGGCTTCAACTCGGTTAGGACCTTGTCCCATAGCCCTTCGCCGGCGAAGGTCCGGCTGCTCCGTCCGCCACGAGCACGATTCACCACGTTGAGCTTCATCGGATCGAAATAGCTGACGAAGGGATCCCCCCAACCTAACCCACCGTTGGCATTGTTGTTGGCGGTTGAGTCGCCAATGATAAAGAGGGTTGGAAGCTGAGGATTGGGCGCCGGCCTCGACGAAACCACAGGAGACTCGACTTGCTGGGCGACCACAGGTTGGCCGATCGCGACGTTCGCTAGAGCAAGGATGGCAATCACCATGCTCGCATAGGCTCGAAAGTAATTCATCATCATCCTTGCAAGAAAGCCTTTCCAAACTGGCGAAAATCTTTGACTACCGTATGTGACTTAGACTGCGAGGTCTTACGCACGTC
>JANNJZ010000001.1:0-1849 GCA_031396065.1 Pyrinomonadaceae bacterium
GGAATCCATTGACGACCCCCGGCCGAGCATTCCCCATGATGAAGTCATGTCTGAGATGGACGTCAACATTGCCGCTTTGCCAGCCGTCAAGCGAAAGCGCGCATGAGCTACCGTGCCAGCGAACTGCCCCATAACGAAAACGAAACGTGACGGCCAAGAACTACCGGCAATGTCCCGTAGCGTGTTGAACGAGGTGGGAGTGACGGCTTTGGGTTGGTCATGTTACGCGACTTTTAGTTGAACGAGAGAATCCGGTTGCACACGTTGCATCAATGCGCGAATCAAGCGCTTCATTTCGCGGAACCCACGCACGCTGCGGAATCCGTTGGCCGCCTCATGCAGGGCGGAACCGATCCAGCGAAGCAGCATGTGGCCATCCTTCCAGCGCTTCACGTTGTGCGTGTAGTGGACGATCAAGCCGTTCAGGTTTTCGATCGGATTGGTACTGCGCAGCGTCTTGTGAAGCGCACCATCGATGCCAAGGGCGGTGATGGTGAGTGTCTCTTCAAGTCCCTCGCGCAGGCTCGCGCCGGCGCCCGGATGGGTGCTGGCAAGAGAGCGGGCGAGGCGTTCGAGTTGCCGCCTGGCAAGCGCCACGTCTTTGCTCTGCCAGGCATCGCGCAGCGCACGCGAGACGCTCGCATGCAATTCCTTGGGCAGATGATCGAGGACGTTTCTGCGTTTATGCTCCTGACAGCGCTGTACCAGGGCCAAGGAGCCGAATACTTCGTTGATCGCCCGTCGCAGGGCCTTGGCGCCATCGATGACCCACAGCCGCGGCACCGTGGCATCCAAGCCTCGCTCGATCAGGTCGGCCAGCAGGGAGCGAACCATACGCGTGTTTTCCGTACTGCCTTCACGAATTCCCAAGATATGTTTTTCCCCCGCCTCGTCGATGCCCAAGGCGATGAGCACCAGCCGGTCGCGGAAGTAGATGCCGTCGATCATGACCACGGGAAGAAGCAGTTTCTCGAGCCGGCGGCCCAGCCAATCAGACAGCCGCTCGGTACTCAAGGCCACAAAGCGGCGCGACACTGCGCTTCTGGATACCGAGCCTTCCTCCTGGCTAGCGGGAAGCCGATCAAGGATACTGCGATAGCGGCGCGTGGACACTCCCGCGCCGATAGCCGCCAATGTCGCCGCATTCAGCGGATCGGCGTGTGCGGCCCAGGCAAACGTCGGCAGCGACACCTCTGCCGCTTCCAAGACACGCGCTCGCGGGCGAGACACCGGGATTTTTCGACCGCCCAGGGTCACCCAGCTTCGGGTATGGCCGCCTCGGTAGGCCGTGCGAGAAGCATCGGGTACCCCCTTCGGGCCGCACAGCGCTGCACGGTCTTCTTCCATCATTGCAGACAAAACCGCTTTGCCGGCATTGATGCAAAGCCCAAAGAAGGCGCTTTGCACATCGCGAAGCACCCCGGCGACCGGCAGCGAGAGTTGAACCTGGACATCTTTGGAAACGAATTTCAGTTTGGACGACTTCGTGAGAGACTTCATCTCGGTGGCTCCTTTCTTGGTTTGGCGACCCCCTGCATACCACATGCAGGGGAAAGGAGCCGCCACTCTTACCTTAACCGTTCAACATATTCCGGGACATTGCCCATAAAAGCATTGCGAGCAAATACACAGGCCCAGTATCAAAACCTGTTGGATGAAAATCAGAAAATTTTGCAAGATATTTCTCAGTCGCTGCAGGGGCGTCTTGGAGAATGGGCTCATCCAGATGCAACGCTAAAATTGGAGTGGAAGCAGGATCCCGAAAAATCAATCCGTGTAGAAGAACCCTGGGCGCACATCATTGCGGGTGAGGGCACATTCGAAGGCGCGCTCGCGCGGTTTGGGCACG
>JANNJZ010000008.1:0-7741 GCA_031396065.1 Pyrinomonadaceae bacterium
GAAGGTGATACTGGCGCCGGAGTAACAAGTTTGCCAGATGATGCATTGATATGTAGTTGCGAAGCTGTAACCAAAGGCATGATTTGCGAAAGCGTAAGTGAAAGCACACAGAGACACAGAGGCACCGAGGATGCACAGAGAGTAACGAGTTTCATCTCACAATCTCTCGAAGCCCCATTAGCAATAAGTCATTCTCATGCGGTGTCCCAACACTCACTCGAAAATAATCCTGCAACATCGGATAGCGGCTCACGTCTCGAATCAGAATGTCCCTTTTCAATAACTCGTCAAAGACTCGCCGAGGTCCCGCATCAGATCTCACCACCATAAAATTCGCCTGCGACTGAATCGGAACAAGACCGGGAATGCCGGTGAACTCAACATACAGTCGATCGCGCTCGACGCAAATCGCCTGAACCAGTGGCCGGAGTTTCGCTTCAAACATCTCAATCGCGACTTCGGCTGCAGTCTGGGAAACGGCATTGAGGTTGTAAGGCAGCACTGCCTTGGCGATCTCTCGCACCAGGCCAGGCGAGGCCAGTAGATACCCAACCCGCAACGCCGCCATCGCCATTGCCTTGGAGAACGTGCGCAGCACGATCAGATTTTCGTGTGCGCCCAGAAGCCCGATAACGGAATGACTAGCAAACTCGTGATACGCCTCATCGACAACTACCAAGCCCTGAGCTGCCTTCAGCAGCACTGCCAAATCCGCATCGCTAATCGCGCAACCGGTAGGATTATTCGGCGAGCAAATGATCGTCACGTTCGGTTGCGTTTGCTCAATCTCATTGAGCAACCCGGCCACGTCAAACTGAAGATCGCCCCTGAGCGGTACACTCGCGACTTCACCCCCCAAAACCGTCGCAATCTGCCGGTAAAGTGCAAACGTTGGTTCGGTGATTAGAACGCGCTTCCCTTCTCCAATGGTCACCATCAAGAGCGACTGGATTAATTCGTTTGAACCGTTGCCGGCAATGATGCCATCCGTCTGCCAGCCACTAAACTCGGCCAGCCGCTCGTGCAATCGTTGAGGCGTGAAATCCGGGTAGCGGGACCAGGCCCGATCCTTCAGCCGGTTCAAAACTTCCTGCTTGATTTCCGCCGGCGCATCCCAGGGATTCTCGTTCTGGTTAAGCTTCACCGAGGCGCGATGCGGCGAAAGCGTGTACGGCCGTAGCTCGCGTACCGATTGCTTGATTGAGTTGAATAGGCTCACGATTAACTCTTACCTTTTCCCACGATCCGTTTAGAAAGGGCACTTGTGCCCCCGAGGGGCGGACAAGTCCGCTCTCTAAACGGAGCCTTTACTTTTCTCCAATCTAATCAGAACCGAGCGCGCGTGCGCGTCCAGCCCTTCTGCCGTCGCCAACGCCGCGATCGCACCCGCCGAAGCGTTGATTGCTTCGCCCGAATAGCGCAACAGACTTGTACGCTTGACGAAATCATAAACGCCTAACGCCGATGAGAAACGCGCGGCGCCTCCGGTAGGTAGAACGTGATTGGGACCGGCAAGGTAATCACCCACCGCTTCCGGCGTGTATGGACCAAAAAAGATCGCCCCCGCCTCGCGAATCCATTCCGCCACACCTTCATCATCGTTCGTCATCAGCTCCAAATGTTCTGGCGCCAACTCATTCGCCATCGCGCAGGCTTCTTCCAAATCTGCAACGACAATAATCGCACCATACCGCTCGAGTGATTGCTCAACAATCGACCGGCGAGATAAGAACGCGGCTTGATGCTTCACCTCCGCGGCCGTCTCGAGGGCCAGGTCCTCGCTGGTAGTTAGGAGAATCGCCGAAGCATCTTCAGCATGCTCTGCCTGGGCCAGCAGATCCGCGGCCACGAAATCCGCCCGCGCTGAACCATCTGCGATAATCACAACTTCACTCGGTCCCGCGATGGCGTCGATGCCCACCGCTCCAAAAACGAGTTTCTTCGCCGCGGCTACATACTTGTTTCCGGGTCCGGTGATCTTGTCCACGCGAGGTACTGTTTCCGTCCCATAGGCCAGGGCGGCGATCGCCTGCGCTCCGCCCACTGCGTAAACCTCGGTAACATTCAATTCAACCAGCGCCGCAGCGACTGCGGGATTCTCAGCCAGGGTGCGCGGCGGAGTTGTCACCGCAATGCGTCGAACGCCGGCAACTTGAGCGGGCACGACATTCATCACTACGGACGAGGGATAGGCCGCCGTTCCACCGGGAACATACAGACCAGCTCGATTGATTGGAGTGATCCGCTGACCCAGCCTGGCTCCTCCATCGCCTTCCGTCCCGGCAATCTCCCAGGATTCTTCTCGTTGGTGTTCGTGAAAAGCGCGGACATTTCTTATCGCCAGACGTAGGGCTTCAAGTACAAAGGGATCAACTAGCTGCGCCGAGAGATGCAGCGTCTCTTCCGAAACGCGCAATTCAGACGCTGACATTGTGACGCCGTCAAAACGCGCGGCGTAATCAATCAGCGCTGCATCGCCGCGCGAGCGCACGTCTCGAATGATCGTGGCCACCTCGCCGACCAGAGCATCGTCCAGGGCCACGTTGCGTTCGCGGATCGATTGCAGTCTGGCGGCGAGTCTGTCTTTATCCTGACTGCGAATGATCTCGATCACACAGAAACTCCTTTGATATGAGATCTTGGTACATACGTTCGTTTAGACGTGGGCACCGCCCACCGATTCATTACGTTTCGTTTAGAGGTGGGCACCGCCCCGCCGATTCATTACGTTTCGTTTAGAGGTGGGCACCGCCCCACCGATTCATTACGTTTCGTTTAGAGGTGGGCACCGCCCCACCGATTCATTACGTTTCGTTTAGAGGTGGGCACCGCCCACCGGGACGACGTGGAAGAGACCATGCAGATCAGCAGCATACGTTTATTATTTATCCGGCTCGTTTCGTCCACGCCGCACCGGTGGGCGGTGCCCACCTCTAAACGCACGATTGATTGCGAACGGTCAGATCTCATATTTCGATCTCAGATCTCAGATCTCAGATCTCAAATCTCAAATCTCAGATCTCAAATCTCAGACTTGAGATTTGAAATAAGACTGGCGATCGCTGTCGCCTTCAACTGATAGCTGGCCCGATTAACCACCAGGCGCCCGGTTGACTCACCAATGACTTCCAGTTCCTTGAGTCCATTTTCACGCAACGTCCGGCCTGATTGCACCAGGTCCACGATGCAATCGGCGAGACCCAAACCCGGGGCCAGCTCCACCGAACCAGACAACTCGATAATCTCGACCGGCCGTCCCCGGGCACCGAAGTGCCCAGCCGCAATGCGTGGATATTTCGTCGCCACTCTTAACATCCCGAGTTCGTTCAAATTCATGCCCGTTCGCGCCGCCACTACGATGCGACACCGGCCAATCTCCAGCGTCAACGGCTGCAGCAAGTCAGTCCCTGATTCAAGCAGCACGTCGCGACCAACCACACCGCAGTCTGCAATGCCATGCTCGACATAAACCGGCACGTCGGCAGGCTTCACGAAGAGAAAGCGGTAGCGACCCGATTCATCTTCTACTGCCAGCCGTCGCGACGAAAGATCCTGGCTGGAAACACCCGCGCCCGCGGCTGCCAGCAAAGCTAACGCTTCGTCTTGCAATCTCCCCTTGGCTACCGCAATGGTCAATTCCAGCACTGTTTCACCTCGCCAACTTTAATGAGACACGCTCACCTTTCGCACGTCTTTGCAAAGCCTCGATAAAAAGCTCGGATGGATTCATTGACGACTCTCCGAAGGGTATCGCCTCCGGAGTCTCGTTCTTTAGCGTCGTTATTCCGCCGTCGCGGGTAGAAGTCGAGGACGCATCTGCGCGGAGACGCAACACATCAGTTAAGGCATCGAGGTCGACCACAAACCCCACTGCGGGCTCGGCCTTGCCAAAACTGGCAGCCAGACCGTCGTAACGACCGCCGCTGCCCACGCGATAGCCAGCGCCTTTGACGTAAATCTTAAACGTCAGTCCGGTGTAGTAATCGAGTCGAGCGACATCGCCAAAATCGATTTCAAAACACTCTGACAGACCAAGCGAATCCACGACGTTCCACAACACCTCCAGGCGATCGATGGCCGCCCGAGATTGCTCATTTGAAATTACACCACGAGCCAGATCGAGGCTTTCGCGTTTGCCTGATAGTTGCACCAGTTGCGCAAAAGCCTCTGCTTCCTGAGCAGAAGTGTACGGCGTGAGAAAGCGTGCCAGGTCCGCCGCATTGCGAAGATCAATTAACTGCCGCATCTCCTCGCGCACAATTGGCCCCAGCCGCAAGCGTTCAGCCACCCCATTGAAGATGCCTACATCGTTCAAGGTAATGGCGTAGTCGCCGGCGAGATCCAGGCGGCGCAGGAATTCAGACGCAATCACCAGGACTTCCAAATCGGCAACACTGGTGTTGGCGCCGATGAGTTCACAACCAATCTGGGTCGACTCTCTGCGCCACTCGGCATGCGACTGCGGTTGTTGACGAAAAACCGGGGCGGCATAACAGAGCCGCAACGGGCGCTCTCGATCGGCAAAGAGAGTCGCGGCCGCCCGGGCGGCTGCTGACGTTACATCCGGTCGGAGGGCGAGCAGACTCCCGTCATTGTCAGTGAAGCGAAAAGCGCGATGGGCCTCCGCCCGGCCCATGCCGTGCTCAAAAAGCGAATAGTAATCGACGGTGGGCGTAGTGATTTCTTCATAAGACCAGCCGTCAAAGATGGTCATGCCCGTCTGTTCGACCGTGCGACGCAAGCGCGCCTCCTGTCCGAAGTAGTAGCGCATGCCGGTGGGAATTCTGGATAGCGGCTCAGTCATATGGTTCAGGTTCGCGATTTCAACCAATCTTTAAGACCAGATTTTCCAATTATCATTTGTCATTTCTCAGTTTTCATTGGTCATTGAAAGCAGTAAGCGCATTGATTCAAAAGGCCAATGAGAAATGTCAAATGAGATATGGAAAATCTCCTCCTGTTTGAGCAGGCGTCTTGTATGCAACTTGCCCACCCGCTAACGCAGATGGTTCTGACAAAAGAAAACCCGCTGCCTGACTCTTGGGGTCATTGGCAGCGGGTCCTTGAAAGTCCCGGTTGTGAGCTCCTGTTACTCCTTCAGCTTTTCCTCACAACCAACGCGCTGCCTTGATGCCAATGATGGTTGGCATGATGGTGTGCGCCGTGGTGGTGGTGTGTGCGGAAGCTCATAACGTTCTTCGTCAACTACGTGAGGTGTCGTTATAACCGACCATCTCACCGGGTGTCAATGGAGCTTGAGTCGAGGCAGATCCCTTCACCGTTGTGGCAGGAGGTCGGGTACCACCTTGCGGGTAGCGGGTGGGTCTCCCAGCCTGAAGGGCTCTCAGATAGTAGCCGGTGGTCGGAGCGCAGTGGAGACCACCGGATCATAACGCAAATGATTTCCACCCAGAAAGGGTGGGCAGAAATTTCTGGCACCCCTCCGGGGTGGCTAACGGTCGGTTCGTTCCGGTGGTCTGCGCTACGCTCCGACCACCGGCTACTATCTGACAGCCCTTCAGGCTGAAGAAGTTCGCGCTACGTTTTTACCCAGTCTGTACCGCAAGGTGGTACTGACTTCATTACCGGCGTCTCAGATTTGACATCGTTCATTCGCCATTTAGGGGTGCTACTTTCACGAGCGGTTGTCGGAAATCTCGCGCCCAACATTCTTGGGTTCTAGCGGCTCCGCGCGCATGTCTTCTACTCGAGCGGCCAACTCATCGACCCGCAACTGTGTGCTTCGCTTCGTGCGATCGGCAATAACTCCGGCTTCGCTGATCTCAAGCGCCAATTGTTTGAAGGAGACCCGCTGTTCATCAACCAGACACTCGATCTCTTTCAGGTGTTCGGTGCGCATCTCGCTAAGTTTTTCTGCCAGCAGTGCGTCGAATCGACTCTCGCTTAATGACAGCCGCGTTCCCAGATCGGTTACTTCCGATTCAAGCTGCGCCTTTGAAACCAAACTGTCATTAAGTTCGGTTTGTAGGATCTTCAGACGCTGCTCGTTTGCTTTAAGGATAGTCAGGGAATTGTTGAGCGCACTATCAACCGAAGAATTGAAATTCACCTGCTCCCAGGTATACCAATGCGTAGCCCGTTTCAGGTGTCGCTTTATCCACAACTCGAGGCGCGCCAGCAAACCGCTGCGATAGGTTGTCACAGGAGGTAACTGATCTTGAGTGCGACCGGTAATCGTCAGGCTTGTTTGGAGCCGAGCCAAAGATCTGGCGATGCCTTCCCCTTCTGCAACCGAAGGATCACTCTGGGTGGCGGCGCTCTCGCGGGCTCGCTCCCGAATACTTCGTACTAGATCCTCAACTTTAATGTCAGCCATGGAGTGCGCCTGATACTTCCGCGACCCGCGCCGCCGCTTTGGATTCCAGCCGGCGTAAAGTCGCGCTGGCATTGAGATTGATTAGTCCTTCTATCAGAATTGGACTGGTTACACGAAAAAACAAGGCACCATCCAGCCAATCGTAACCAATCCCTTCCTCAAAGATCGCGCTGCTGTGCGCCGCGCATGAAATCGAATAGAAATCTGTCCCCAGCCAACATTCAAAAGAAAAGACAACCTCAACCAGTTCGCCCTTAGCTACTTCGCCGAGACCGAGTTGCTGTTGCTCCGTATTGGTGCCATAGACCTGAACGCCGTGACGGTTACGTATTAAAAATCCAAAGACAGGATTCTTGATGTCTCGATGAAAAAGCACCCGCAAGCGCACTGAAACTGCTGCCCCTGTTTCTACCATCTCGACACGGCTATGGACGGTATCGAGCAACTCTATGCTGACAACCTCCGCGCTGCCGTCGCCATGGCGGTATGTGTAGGATAAGGGAGCGTGCTTCGGTTCCAATGAGGCTTCCGCTCCGTCCACTGGCTCGGATTCCACCGCCTCGAAGGCTTCTTCCCGCTCCATGATCAACTTTTGGTAACGGTTTAGCACGTCTACGGGCTTGCCGTCAGCCACCATCTGGCCGTTGTTAAGAAGAATTGCGCGTGAACAGAGATACCTGATGGCGGCAGGATCATGCGAAACGAAGAAGATGGTGACCCCATTGTCCTTCATCTCCTTGATGCGTCTCAAGCATCGGTGCTGAAAGACTGCGTCACCCACTGCCAGGGCTTCATCGATGATTAGTATCTGCGGGGAGGCGCTAATGGCCACCGCGAATGCCAGGCGGACGTACATCCCGCTCGAATATGTTTTGACGGGTTGATAAATGAACGGACCTATCTCAGCAAACCGTTCGATTTCGGGCAGCAGAGCCTCGGTTTCGCTACGCGAAAACCCCATCAGTGCGGCATTCATGAAGATGTTTTCGATCCCGGTGAACTCGCTATTGAAACCGGCGCCTAGTTCGAGCAGGCCGGCAATCCGTCCTTCATGCCAGACAGTGCCATGAGTGGGCTCGAGCGTCCCGGTCATGATCTGGAGCAGGGTGGATTTGCCGCTGCCATTTGGGCCGATGATGCCGGTGGCCGTGCCGGGTTCAATCTCGAAACTGATCTCTTTAAGGGCCCAGAATTCGCGGTGGCGTTTCCAATGTCCACGCGTAAGCATCTCTCTGAGCCGATCATTCGGCCGCTCATAGATGCGATACAGTTTGGAAACGCCTTCGACGCGCAGTGCTTTGTTCATGCTCGCAAAACGATAACTGTTATGGGCTAAGCGGTAAAGTCCCGCAGGAGACGTAAGTTTCGAGGCGGGCACCGCCCACCGGTGCGACTTGGATGAAA
>JANNJZ010000011.1:0-6503 GCA_031396065.1 Pyrinomonadaceae bacterium
CGCTTTGGGGCTTCGTTTCAAATGGCTCCCGACTTCGCATTCTCCGCGACAACCAGAATCTAGTTCGCCAGGCATACGTAGAATTCGATCTGGAAGCAATGATGGACGGCGAAGCCTACTCCGACTTCGTAATGCTTTGGCTCCTCTGCCATCAGTCACGCGTTGAGGCTGAGAAACCAAACGACTACTGGCTCGAAAAATGGTCTCGCGCCGCACAGAAGCGAGGAGTACGTGCGCTTGAACACCTACGCCAGGGAGTCGAGGAGGCCATCTCACTTCTCGGCCGTGGTTTTCTCGCTCATCGCGTCAATGGCAATCTGAAAGAAAAGTTAAGATCGGGCTCACTAGACAAGCAGGACTATTATCGTCAGCTTCTGCGGCTTGTGTACAGATTGCTCTTCCTCTTTGTTGCGGAAGACCGCGTGGACGAAAACAATCGATCCCTCATATTCGATCCGGCCGCGACCTCAACATCGAGTGAGCACTACACAAAGTTTTATTCAACTAAGAAACTCCGTGGTCTGGCTGAGCGTCGTCACGGTTCGCGCCACTCTGATTTGTATGCTGGTTTGCGGCTTGTAATGCAAAAGCTTGGGAGCGATAAGGGCTGCAGCGAACTAGGACTCCCAGCCCTAGGCAGTTTTCTTTTCTCTGAAGACGCGATCGCTGATCTTAATAATTGCGAGATCGCAAATCACGACTTGCTCGATGCGGTTCGCAGTCTCGCGTTCATCGCGGATATCGAGGCGCGGCGACAGATTGATTATAAGAACCTTGGCTCAGAAGAGTTGGGCAGCGTTTACGAGTCCCTACTCGAACTTCATCCACAACTTAATGTTGACGCTGCAACTTTCACACTTTCGACGACTGCTGGCCATGAGCGGAAGACCACCGGCAGTTACTACACCCACGACAGCCTCGTCCAGTGCTTACTCGATTCAGCCCTTGAGCCGGTGGCAAGAGACCGGGAACGCAACTTCGACAAACTGGGCTACACGTCTCCAGAGGATGCCATTCTCGATCTAAAGGTCTGCGATCCAGCCTGTGGCTCCGGGCATTTTCTTATCGGTGCGGCACATCGACTTGCTAAACGACTCGCCACCGTTCGCACAGGTGATCAGGAGCCGGCACCCGAGGCCGTTCGACACGCCTTACGGGATGTAGTTGGCCGATGCCTGTACGGTGTAGATATCAATCCTATGGCGGTCGAGCTGTGTAAGGTCAGTTTGTGGATGGAAGCTCTTGAGCCAGGCCGACCACTCTCTTTTCTCGATCACCATATTCAGTGTGGTAACAGCCTTCTCGGCACAACGCCGAGGCTGATACAGAACGGAATACCGGACGAAGCGTTCAGGCCGATTGAAGGAGATGATACCAAGCTTTGTGCTGAATACAGGAAGCAAAACAAGCGCGAGCGGCAGCAGGAGACGTTGGGCGGGTTTCACGGAGAGGCATGGGAACAGTTTGGCAATCTCGTGACAAGTCTCATGAGCATTAACGAGATTGCTGATGACACAATTGAAGGTGTGCAAAAGAGACAAGAACGATACGCGAGTTTGATTAATTCGAGTGGCTACCGGTATGGCGGGCTCTTGGCTGAGGCCTGGTGTGCCGCTTTCTTATGGACTAAGCGAAAGTCCGACAACTTGCCTTATCCGATCACACAAGAGGTGTTCCGGAGGATTGAAGAGAATCCATTGAGTGTTCCAAAGTGGATGGAAGCAGAGATAAAGCGGCTTGCCAACCAATACCAATTCTTCCACTGGCATCTGTCCTTCCCCGATGTCTTCCAAGTGCCTCCCTCCGGCGAGACTCCAGAGAACCCACTTTGCGGCTGGAACGGCGGTTTCGATGTCATCCTCGGCAATCCGCCGTGGGAACGGGTGAAGTTGCAGGACAGGGAATGGTTCGCACAACGGCGCCCCGACATCGCCGAAGCCGCGAATGCAGCTGCTAGGAGACGGATGGTTGATGCACTTCGCGTTGAAGACCCACGGCTCTACGAGCAATTCAAGGAGTCGCAGCGGCAAGCCGACGGTGAAGGCCATTTCATGCGTAACACCGGCTTATTCCCGCTTTGTGGACGCGGAGACATCAACCTTTACGCAGTGTTCGCCGAACAGATGCGCAATTCACTTTCCGGCGAAGGACGGGTGGGTTGCATCGTTCAGAGTGACATAGCTACTTCCGACACTTGTAGACTCTTCTTCGACGATTTGGTCAGAAATACAAACCTCGTGAGCTTCTTCGATTTCGTGAATACGGAGGCGCTCTTTCCTGGCCTTCATCGAACACATCCTCATTTCTGTTTGCTGACTATTGATGCTCGCTCGCAGCAAACGCCCATTGAGTTCGCGTTCTGGAACACCAACGTCGCGCACTTGCAAGAAACCGAACGACGTTTCAGCCTTTCGGCGGATGAGATCGCGCTGCTTAATCCGAACACAAGAACGTGTCCGGTCTTCCGTACACGTCGTGATGCGGAACTAACGAAAGTCGTTTATCGCAGGATTCCAAATTTCAAGCTAGACGAAAGCGGAAAGGACAGCGGATGGCAAGCCTTCTATTTGCGACTCATTGACTACTCCGACCACGCAGAGTCGTTTCTGTCGTGGAGTGATGAATTGGCGGAGGGTGCTGCTCGATCAACAGGAATCGAACCGGCGCTTCCGATCTATGAGTCCAAGATGATGCACGCCTTCGACAGCAGATACGCGTCATACAAAGATGCCGATCATGTGCTGCCACTCTCGGCGGAGGAAAAGTACGATCCAACGAGAAGGATCAGAAGCAAATTCCTTTTTCCAGTAAGCGGCTTTGAGCAGATCATTGCCAAGTATCGGTACAATCGCCCTTGGCTGCTCGCTGTTCGAGAACTTACCAACACTACAAACGAGCGAACGGTGATTGCTGCTGCACTTCCTCGAACGCCGGTTTTTCGAAACACCACCGTGGTAGTTGGTCTTCCAGACAACGCGCCTGCTTGCTGCTTATTGGCGCAGTTCAATTCATTTTCTCACGATTACCTTGCTCGGCAGGCTCTTTCTGGAACGCATTTGTCATTTGGAGTTCTCAAACAGCTTCCTGCGATACCGCCCGCAACCTACACGCAGCCATGCGCGTGGGCGGGCGAATCCCAAACGTTGCAAGTGTGGCTGTTGCCGCGAGTGCTGGAATTGACCTACACGACGTGGGACTTGGAGGGGTTCGCTCAGGGCTGCGGCTGGAGTGGCCCGCCGTTCCGTTGGGACGAGGAGCGCCGGTTTCTGTTGCGGTGCGAGTTGGACGCCGCCTTCCTTTATCTCTACGGCCTGAACCGCGACGACGCAGCCTACATCTTGGACAGCTTCCCCATCGTCCGCCGCAAAGACGAAGACAAATTCAACGGCGATTACCGCACCAAGCGCGTCATCCTCGAAATCTACGATGAAATGGCTGTAGCGATCGCAAACGGAACGACTTACCAACCTCGTCTAGATCCGCCGCCCGCCGACCCCGCCGTCGCGCATCCTCCCCGTGTCCAGCCAGTTCCCTTGGTTTTGCCAACGACGACTCGTTATCCTCAACCCGATCATGGCGTTTACATGATGAGAGTTATGCTTTCCATGTTGCTCCAAAGCGGTGGCTCGATTGATATGGAAAGATTAATGAATGCGTGCAGTCTTCTAGCGATGCCCGATACTTTGGAAACGTATGGGGCCGGAATCGAACCTGATCTTGCTCATGAATGGCGAACGCGTTTCTCTGATCAGTTCAGGCCCAATCTTTTCCTGCCAAAGCTCGACGATCTCATCCAGCGTGGTGAAATCAAATTGGTACGTGACGATGCCAGCGTTAAAGTGATTCGTGTTAACACGGCTGATTTGGCAACTGACCCTGATATTGAATTCGATGGGCTCTTTGCGCTTAAAATAAGTGATTCCCTCGCAGAAACAGAGAGAGAGGCACTTGCTCCAATGGCGACACGCGAGGAGATTGAGGCACGCTCGTCACGAGTTGCATAGTAGTTATGCGAGAACAAACCGCTCTTCCTTTACAGTACCAGGATCAAATGCCGAAGCCCGATCCAAGCCGGCAAGATCCCGCACTCTGGGTCCGCGAAATTGGCGTCTTCAGAACACTCGACGAGGGAAAAGAGAACGAAGTTCGTCGGATCACATTACGACGTGGACTTAACATCTTGTGGGCCAAGCCTGAAGACGAGCACGGTCCAGTACACCTTTATGAACCTGGGCTTTCGGGACACGCGTCTGGGAAGACCACATTCTGCCGCATGCTTCGACACGTTCTTGGGGAAAAGCATTTTGCCAATGAATTGGTTACTCGTGGTGTACGAGAGACTTTCGAGGGTGGCTGGCTTTTGGGGGAAGTTTTCATCAAATCGGACTTATGGTTGGTCGGCCGTCCGTTTACTCTAGGCGCACATCCGTTTTGCGTTCGAGGATGCACGATAGACCGATATCTTAGGGACAAACCGCCCAGTCAGCCTTTTCAGATCTATCTCGAGGAGCTCGAAGAAGCCGCGGTCAGGTCACTTTCAGTCAAGACCCTTCCCAAATCTGGGGAGACAGTTCACTGGACTCATTTGCTCCAATGGTTAACGCGCGACCAGGAATGTCGCTTCATTCAGGTGACAGATTGGCGAAGTAAGCTGAGCAGATCTGAATCTCCGGATATGCCCGTTGAAGATCAACATTCTCTTATGCGATCTGCAGTGGGTGTGCTTAGCGCAGAAGAGAGGAACGAGATTCGGAACAATGCGAAGCTAATTAGGGAAAAGGAAGTGGCCACCGCCCAGGTTCCGATTTTCAAGCATCAAGCACAAACCGATCACCAACGATTGGAGAGTGCGCTCGGACGCGAACTGCCGACACCGGACAATCCGTTACTGGTTGAGACCGTTCGCACCGCACTTAATGAGTCCCTTCGAAAAACGGAGGCGGACATTCGCGATATCGAAAACGATCCTGAATTGCTCCGCCTTCAGAAGGAACAGGAGGCAGCAATAAAAAAAAGCGCTGAGGTTAATACGGAACTACGTATCGTTGATCGACGAATAGTGGAATTAAATACGAAGCTCCAAATGTATCAAAGGGAAAGGACTGAGCAGGGTGCCCGCGACTTTGCCGCCCAAATACCGCCGGGTGTCGGTTACTGCAGAGTGCCGATCGAAGAAGCTAAAGGGAAAGGGTGTGGTCTCGCTTTCGATCAACCTCGGGACCTAGTGTCTGAGGGAATTCTGAGGAGTATTCAGGATCGCGGTGGTGAAGTTCAAAAAGAGATCGACTCCCTGACCGAGCAGAAGAAGGGACTTGCGGAGCCCGTAGCTCAATGTAGGCAACAAGAGCAAGTTACAAACAAAGCATTGATGCAGCAGCGAACTAGTCTTGCTAAGAAACGTACCACGCTTCATAACCAGCGAACAGAATTATTGGATCAGATCAAACTTGCCCAAAGGGCTCGTGATGCTTCACAAAAAGCTGATGATCTCGCGCGCCGCATCGAAGGATTGGAACGCGGCGTTCAGACGTCGTACGAATTGCAAGAAAAATACCGCGAGCACACGAGGAAAGCCGTAAGTGACCTGTCAGCCTTCTACGAAGAAATCGTCCGAGCTGTGTTAGGTAGCTCAGTGTCTGGTGCAATCCAACTTAGCGGTCGCGAGTTTGTTTGTAAGATTGATCGAAACGGAGATCTTTCCAGCGGTGCGATCGATACTATTAAGATTTTGGCCTTCGACTTGGCGGCGCTGGCCGCAAGCGTATCTGGACAAGGTGATCATCCGCGGTTCTTGCTTCATGACAGTCCGCGGGAAGCAGACATGGCGGCGCTCACTTACAAACGGCTTTTCCTTTGGGCTCGGAAACTAGAGGACGCCTTCAAAGGCGAGGCCTGTAATTTTCAATACATCATAACGACTACCGAACCGCCGCCGGAGGATCTCCAAACCGACCCCTGGTTGCTTAATCCCGTGCTTGATGCGTCCCTGCCAGAGAAGCGCCTGCTCGGTGTGGACCTGTAAGATGCAGTTGCTGCCGGTCGTGTGAGCCGCAGCGAGAGTTTGCCGATAGGCTCGGCTTCAAGTATCCAGCCTCGACAGCTTGTTCTACCGCCTTTGCAAAATCAGCCAAATCTTCGTCAGTTTGGTTGACGTATAGGTGATGGAGCGTTGGATTAAGGGTCAAGTAGAGACGCGGGTAAAAATTGCTGGGGTGCTCTTTTGCGGTTTGTTAGTATAGGTAAGTGCTTTAGTTAGTGAGGTTGAATACTCCCTATAAAAAGTCCGCACAATGTCCGCAACGCGCTAAGGGGTGGCCCCATAAGTCCTTTATCCACGCAATCTAGGGGTGATTGCTCTATTGCTGAGCCAAGCGGGCGATAAACTCTTAAAATCAGTTACTTACGGGGATTATTGGGACCACGCTAATGAGGTCGAAATACCGCCCTAGACTTGGCATCTTATACGATCACTGCTCGCTTGCACCAGCGGTAGGGGCAATCAA
>JANNJZ010000026.1:0-8278 GCA_031396065.1 Pyrinomonadaceae bacterium
CAAGTAATGGACCTAACCAGATTTCTTTTGACAAAGCGATATCCACAGATTACATAGCGCGGCTTAGGCCGCAACCAAAATAAGAACGCTCCATGGCTCGCCTCCGGCTCTTCGTCTGTTGCTTCAAACGATCATGCCAGATTCTGAGTCATGGAGCGTTCTTATTTTGGTTGCGGCCTAAGCCGCGCTATGAAATCTGCGTAATCTGTGGATATCGCTTTGTCAAAAGAAATCTGGTTAGGTCCATTACTTGGTAACAACCGTTCCGAGTTAATTCGGCGTTGCGCTGATCTTGTCGCGGAAGGCAAAAGCGACACCTTCCTGTATCTGGCTGCCTCCCATCCGTTACTAGAGTTAGTCACTGAACAGATTCTCGACGGCGCCAGGAATCGAGGACTCTGGGGCGAGCTGCCCGTCTATCTTTTCCGAGGGTTTGTAAGACAAGTCCTTTCCCGGGCCATCGATGAGCAAACCGGAGATCGCCTGGTTCCTCGCGTTCCCATCGATCGCGAAGAGTTGCCATTGAAGCGCAGTTTAGTCTCACAAATTTTGGCGCGCTTGTCGGCCATGGGCCAACTTAAGGCTATCGGACCGCTGGCCCATCGCGAGGGATGCGTCAATACCATCGCGACTTTAATTGGCGAGCTCGAACGGACGGCAAAGTCACCCCCGGAAGTTGCCGCGATCATCGCGACGCGCTCAAGCGACCTCGCGGGAGATACCGGTAAAACCCGGACCGGTCACAGTCTGGAGGTCGTTCATTCCCAGGTCGATTTCGATGAAGAGGTAGCGCTGATTTACGCGACCTATTCTGATCTGCTCAACCGTCATCAACTCACCGAAGAAGACGCGGATCAGTTCCGGGCGCTCCAGGTTCTCAACGGTGAAGTCGGCGGACGAAATTGGAAAACCCCGTCACTCAGCAAGGTGCAGTTGCTGGTGCTCGATGGGTTCTTTGATTTCACTCCGGTGCAGGGCGAGATTTTGCAACGGCTGATACCGCAGATTCCGGAAGTGGTAGTTAATCTGAACCACGATGAACGCAATCCGGAGATCTTCCTGCCGTTTCAGGAGACAATTGAACGTTTGTCCGGCATTGCGCCTTTCGACCTGAAGCGAAGTGACGAGACTTTTCCGACTCGCGGGGCGCTGGCGGCACTGCGGGAGAAGCTCTTCAACCCCGCCCTGTCTGACGAAGCGTCCGATGCACTCAAGCTGGTCGCTGACGCTGCCAAAAAAGCCCCGGCCGAGTCTCAAGAATCTCCTGCCCATGACACCTCCCCGATCGAACAACCTGGGAACAACCAATCGGAGATCCGTTATTTCGAGTGCGGTGATCGCGACACAGAAATTCGCGCCATAGCGAAAGAAATCAAGCGTCTGGTCGTGCACGAAAGCTACAGCTTGGCCGACATGGCGCTGGTGGTTCGTCAGCGCGCCTCGTACGCTGAAACAATCGCGCGCGTTATGCACGAAGAGGCCCTGCCATGCAACCTGGAATGGCGAATCGACGCCAATGACATTCCTGGGCTGCGCGCGGCGCTCAAGCTGTTTGCCATTCTGGAACAACTCTCGACGGACGACACTCCGGCCCCTAAAATTTCGGACCTGGCTGACCTGATCAAGTCGGAATGCTTCCGGCTGAACGATCAAGATCTCAGCGCGCTTTCTTCGCGCTTCGATGTCGAATACGGGTCCCTGTTACAAGAAGCTGACCAGCACCCCCCTAATGCTGAACAGGAAATCAGGCTGAAGAAAAGATACCGGATCGGTGTTTGGGATGCGGATGCGTTGGAGAACGCCTTCGCTTATGTCGGCAGCGAACTCCGGGTGACTGATTGGCTGGCGAGAGCCGGCAAGCTAATTAAGGAGCTTCCTGGAGCCGAGGCCACCAGGGAACTGCTGAATATAGATTCCGGCGAACAGGCGCGAGATCCGGACGAGGCCGATCAGATCGAAAACGCTGAAACGGCGAAGGTCGACTCTACGGAGGTGGAGCGGAAGAGACGGCCTTCGCGAGACATCCATCCCGCCACTCTGGCCTGGACGTCGCTGGTTATTCAGTCGTTTGCCCAGTCAATACACGCAGTTGATCGCCAGGGAACACCCGCAATTCTGCGCCTCCAGTTGATGAAATTGCTGGAGCAGCTAAATTTTCGGGACCAAATCACCAGGCCAATAAGGGATGCCGTTGAAGATGATGAGTTGCCGCGGGCAATGCTCAACTATCACAGCCTCGAAGCACTGCGACGCGCGTTTGCGGCGACTATCAAGAGCATCGAGGTCGCGGCAACCTTGTCACCACCTGCGTTAGCGGGTGGGTCGTTCGCGGTTGTTGTTGACCCAGCCAAACCACCCGCTCACGCAGGTGGTTCTGACAAGACAAGCCTGGCTACTTTCATCGCCGAGGTCCGCCGTTGCTTGAGTTCCCAGACCGTGCCGTTTGGCGCCGCAGATCGTGGAGGCTTGCGCGTCCTCGAAGCGACCGACGTCCGTGGCCTGCGCTTCCGAGTTGTGTTCATTGCGGGACTCGTCGAGGGTGGATTCCCCTTACGAGCCTCGCGCGATTGGATCTATCCGCACGAAGAACGAGAACGTCTGAAGCGATATGGGTTGACACTTGAAGACATTTCCCCGGCTACCCTGTTGAAGGAAGAACATTATTTCTACCAGGCAGCTTGCCGCGCTACGGAACGCCTTTATCTCAGTCGGCCGCTCCAGCTCGAAGACGATTCCGAAACTGTCGCTTCTTACTACATTGACGAGTTAAGACGGGCCGTCGCACCTTTGAAGATTGAGGCTGAGACGATCCGGCGAGACTACGAAGGCAGGAGCTTGGATAAGGTCACCACTACGCGAGAACTGAATGTGACGCTGGTGCGCCAGCAGGAGAGGCACATTCATCGAGGCGAGAAACGAGAATTGCTGACGGGCCCCCAGATAAAGCGACTGCTCACCCTGGCGCGCAACGATGGGTTTCTGAGTAATTCGGCTTTGCGGCGCATCGAGATTGAGCGTGAACGCTCCGGTCCCAGGTTTGGGCCATACGACGGCACCATTACCGATCCGAATTTGGTCTCCCTGCTGAACAAAAAATTTGGCTCTGACTTCGTTCATAGCGCCAGCGGATTGAGCATCTATGGCAATTGCGCCTATCGATTCTTTGGCCAACGGGTCTTGAAGCTGCAGCCTCGCGGCGAAGCTGCGTTGGATTTGCAGGCTATCGATGCAGGCAAACTGCTGCACGACATCCTGCGGCGCTTCTTCGAACGGCACCGGCGTGAGCGGTTAACGGAACTCAATCGCGAATCACTGCAGCAGGAGTTGCGCCAACTTGCGGATCACGTTTTTGACGAACACGAGCGAGTGGTGCCGCCGCTCAACAAACAGATCTGGAAGATCGACCGCGAGATTCGAAAAATTTTGTTGGATCAAGTGTTGTTGTATGAGCTGGGAATTCAGGAAGACGCTGCTGCCGCGGGTGTGGTGCCGGCATATTTTGAGGTTGCCTTTGGCGGGATGAAGTCGGCGGCGCGCGATCCGCACTCGAAACAAGGGCCTTTGGAACTGACTCGGGCGACCTTTGTTGGCGAAGAAACAATCAAGCTGAGTGGCCAGATTGATCGAGTGGACGTAGCCACTGACAACACGGTGATTGCCTACGATTACAAGCTGTCGACTGGCTCCACTAAAGACGACATCAAATCGGGTCGCAGTCTGCAACTGCCGATTTATCTCGAGGCCCTTGAGCGCTTGATTCTTCCTGAGCACCCGATCGCCGGTGGCGGCTACTACGTGATCCGCGGTGGGAATGAACGCCGAAACCGAGGGCTGCATCGAGCCAGCCAGCTGGACTATTCGGGGATCGGCAAGAAGGCCGGTGGGGTGATTGGCGATGATGAGTGGCGACAGATTCGTGACGACGTGATTGCGAAGATCTGGGATTTTCTCGATCAGATGCGGGCTGGGGAGTTTGGCGTGAATCCGTCTGAGAAAAAGAAGACCTGCAGATTTTGTGACTTCGCAGCCGTCTGCCGGTACGACCGCTACCGGATAGATGGAAAGAGACCATCCGCAGATTACGCCGATTCCACAGATTAGAGAGTAGTGAGAGTAACTAGTGTTGCAGCGTTGCTGCCCTCGGTGAGTTAGTTCGTGGCCCTGCCGCCGTCGGGGCGCAAGGTGCCGCGGCTTTGCCGCCTTCGTGCGGTAAGGCTGTGCCTTACCGGGACCTTGCTTTACAAAGTCGAGGCTATGCCTCCGCCGGTCGGAGGCATAGCCTCGGAAGATAAAATGCACTCTCGGTAAGGCATAGCCTTACCGCACGGAAGGCGGCAAAGCCGCGAAGCCATGCGTCGGTCGTAGGGTGATTGGTAATCAAGTCGCCCTGGGATTGTAATCAAAAATCCCGGTGGGATGGGTAATTAGAGTCGCGAGCAAATGAAGCGTCGGAACTCGATTTAGTTGGTCAATAGTTCAAGGAGATTGGTAAATTAAAGAGAAGCGCGAATTACTACCGGAGCAGGCAGCTGCCGCCTACGAGATCAATAAACACATCTCAGTGACGGCTGGACCAGGTTCTGGAAAGACGACCGTGCTGGTCGAGCGTTATCTCCACATCCTGCGCCAGAACCCGAACCTCAAGATCGATCAGATCGTCGCCATTACCTTCACCAATCGCGCTGCCAATGAGATGCGCGAGCGGCTGAGAGAGCAACTAAACCTCATCCTGCAAACGTCATCGGCTGAGCAAAGGAAGCATTGGCTGAACTACAAGCGCACTTTGGATGGCGCCGTAATCACCACCATCCATGGCTTCTGCGCGCGCCTGCTGCGCGAGTTTCCAGTCGAGGCGCGTATTGATCCACAGTTTCTGCTGCTCGACGAACACCGCGCGGCGATGTTGCTGGAATCGATAGTCGAGGAATCACTCACGCAGTTCATTAGCGCCGGTCACGTCGAAATATCGCGATTAACGCTGGGAGTGGGCCGCGGCAGGCTGGCCCAGGCGCTGGCTCAAATCTACCGGGACATGCGCGGGCAAGGCCTCTCGCTGGCTGACCTGGCAATGAAGACCGCGCAAAGCCATGCGACGGAAGCTGACCATGACCGGGCGCTGGTTGACCTGGCCCGCACTATGGATGAGTTCCTCGGTCTACGCAGGAAGACTCTGGCTCAACAAGCGAGTCATGCGGAAGTTAGCTCGAAGTGGATGGACCTGAAACCCCTAATTAACACCATTCCAGAAGTTGCCGGGCTAGCTGAGTACTGTCGCCTGATCGAAAGCTTTCGTGACGCGCGACCCCAGGCACGCGGTGACTTTAAGGAGCACGTACAGGCACTCGACGCGTTGGTATGGGAGAAGGATCTCGCTGGTCGCGTGCCGCAAATTTCATTGGACTTGTTCGCCAAGCAGTATGCGTTGGAGGTGGTTCTCCTGCTGACCCGCATTGACGAGCGGCTCAACGAGGAGAAACAGAAGTTGTCGGCGCTTGATTTCGACGACCTTGAATTGCGCACGCTGGCTCTTCTCGATCGCCCTGAAGTGATAACCCGCGCTACCGAGCGTTACAAGTTTTTCCTCGTCGACGAGTTTCAGGACACCAATGGTTTGCAGCGACGTTTGCTCGAGCGGCTCGCGCTTCAAACCGCGCGACGCGAGAGTGCGAACCTGTTTATCGTTGGCGACAGCAAGCAGTCGATCTACGGCTTTCGCGGTGCAGACGTGGCTGTATTCAGCGAGATGACGGATACGCTGCTGGCAGCGGGTGGGGAACTGAAACCGCTGCTGCTGAATTTTCGCAGTCAGCCGCCGCTAATTCAGTTCTTCAACTACCTGTTTGAGCGGTTGTTTCAATCGGGTGAGTCAGTGACTCCTCACGAACGCAAGGAGCTGGGTTATGTCGATCACGACCATAGCGTAGCCAAGCGTGAGTTGCGCGATAGTGGGCCGCTCGTCGAGTTGATGATAACCACCGAGGCAACGGGTGAGGAAGACGATCCTAAAGCCGAGCAAAGCTCGCGGGAACTCGATGCGGAGCAACTGGCGTTGCGCATCGTTTCGTTAGTTGATTCCGTAGCACCCGTTCACGCTGGTACCTGGACAGCTCATAATGGGACCGCGGGCGCCCCGCCCGCACCTGGCACAGAGTTCACGCCTTTTCCGGTTGAATCTTCCAACCCTGACAGCGTGGCATTCAACGAAAGCGGGCGGGGCGCCCGCGGTCCCAATCAGAGCGCGCTCAGTTCCAGCCAGACGGCCCCAAAGATTAGGTTCAGCGACATCGCGCTTCTCTTCCGGGCGATGACGAACATCCAAATCTACGAGTCTGCCTTTCGCCGAGCGAACATCCCTTACCAGACCGTGCTCGGACGAGGCTTCTATGAGCGCGAAGAGATTACGGACCTGATCCAGTTACTACGTTTTCTCGATAACAAGACGGATGAGCTGGCCTTGGCGGCAGTTCTGCGTTCACCACTCGGCGGCATTTCTGATAACGCGCTGCTCGCATTGCGTTGTGCACCCTGGCTGGACCAGTCGGATTCGGGAGATCCGCTGCGCCAATTTAACCAGGTCCGTCCGCTCTACCGCGCGCTGGTTCGGCATCGCGATATAGCCTTTATCAGCGATGAGGAACGCGAACTTCTGGATCGCTCCGCTGCCATGATCAAGGGATTGATTGCCAGGCAACATCATTACTCGCTCAGTCAACTGCTGCGGTTTGCGGTAGAGCAATCGGAGTTTCAAGCTGTCATCGCCGCGACCTTCGATGGCGCCCAAAGGCTCGCTAACGTGCAGCGTCTCTTCACTCTGGCGGAACGATTCGAGCGCTCAGGAGCGCATCTGATTCGCGACTTTGTGCGCTACGTTGAGGAGTTTGAAGCGATCGGGAGCAGGGAAAGTGAAGGTCAAATAGACGAAGCAGCTAACGCGGTGAAGTTGATGACGATTCACCAGGCCAAGGGTTTGGAGTTTTCAGTGGTCATCATTCCTGATCTCCAACGCTGGTCAAGGCCTCCCGACGATTGGTTTCGATTGGATCGCCAGCTGGGTTTGACGCTAAAGGTCCCGGACGGTCGGGGCGGGTTGGTGGCCGGTTTAACCTTTAGTCGTTTCGAACAGCGCCACCTCCATCGAGAGCAATTTGAGAGCATGCGCCTGCTCTATGTAGCGGCGACGCGAGCCGAAGACCGGCTAATACTTTCCGGCACCACCAAGGACCTGGGCAAGCTGGGCCTCAAGAGCGACACCTGGTTGAACTGGATTTGGCAGTCGTTGGACCTGCCGGCACAAACCCAGTCCGGGATCGTGGAGCCAGACGGCGATTCAACCGATGCGGTTCGGTTTCAGTTGACGTTGAATCTGGCTACTGCAGTAGCCGCAGAGTTAGACCCACAGGCGCCAGCCCGCGAGGATCCAGTTCGGGAGCCGGCAGCGGTCGCGGTGGTTGAGGCAGATCAAAACACCGCAGCGGATTCAATTCCTCAGGCTTTCCCATTGCTGCGCCCCATCGAGCCCGACCGCGACCGCGCCATTCATCGTTTCAGCGTGACGCAGTTGATCAACTATCAGCGCTGTCCGCGACAGTATTATTTCGATCGAGTGTTGCACGCCCCGGCGCCAGACGCGCTGGCCGTGTGG
This sequence comes from Pyrinomonadaceae bacterium, assembly GCA_031396065.1. Taxonomy (GTDB): domain Bacteria; phylum Acidobacteriota; class Blastocatellia; order Pyrinomonadales; family Pyrinomonadaceae; genus PSRF01. The sequence goes on from JANNJZ010000026.1 coordinate 7,643, forward strand.
AATGACGCGGAGGCTCCGGAACCCCCGGCGAACCTAACGGCGACACTCAAGGGTGCGGTGATTCACCGGTTCTGCGAAACCTATTCGACGAAAGACGATCCAGAGAAACTACTGCGACAAAGTTTTGACGAGGTGGTCCGGAACCGACAGGCGCAGCTTGCCGATCGGCTGGTTGAGATTAAGGCAGATGAGGCTATCTCCGAGCTGTTCCCGTTGGCCCAGAATTATCTCCAAAGTGCGGTGTTTGAACGTGTCGAACGGGCGCGGGCTCTGTCAGAACCACTTGCGGACCGGGGTCCCCGGCCGGGCAGCCCGGTTGGGGCGGAGTTAGCGGGTGGTCCTTCGGGTCCTTTGGGTGCAGCCGGTTTGTGGAGCGAACTGGGTTTTCGTTTGCGCCGGCCATTGGGAATCTTGACTGGCGCAATTGATAAGTTGCTGATCACGCCTGCTGCCATCGGCGAGGGTTTCGAGGTTGAGATCATCGACTTCAAGACGAACCGGCTGCGAGGGGCCACCTCTTCCCTGGGACCGCGGGCGCCCTCGCCCGCCTTGCTGGATACCACTTTGCCACACTTGATCCTCAATCCCGGCTTGATCGCAGGCGCTCGAGGCGGGCGAGGGCGCCCGCGGTCCCAG
>JANNJZ010000076.1:0-17027 GCA_031396065.1 Pyrinomonadaceae bacterium
GCGCCGTGTCTTTGTGATTTCATGTCTGCGTAATCTGTGTAATCTGCGGATAAAACTCTTATGATCGAACGCTACACACTACCCGAAATGGGTGCGCTCTGGAATGAGCAGAGCAAATTTCAGAAGTGGCTGGACGTGGAAATTGCTGTCTGCGAAGTTCACGCAGAAATGGGGACGATCCCCGAGGAGGCGCTTGAACAGATCAAGACCCGCGCAAGTTTTTCGGTCGAGCGAATTAATGAGATCGAGAAAACCACCGACCACGACGTCATCGCCTTCACGACTAACCTGGCAGAAAACATCGGCGAAGCCTCTCGATTCGTTCACTATGGGCTGACCTCTTCAGATGTCGTCGATACGGCTAATGCGCTGCTGTTGCGTGATGCGTGCGATATTCTGCTCAGGAAGATTGATTCGTTTTTGGAGGTCCTCAAACGCCGCGCATTTGAGTTTAAGGACACTCCGCAAATAGGCCGCACCCACGGCATCCATGCCGAACCAACGTCGTTCGGACTAACCTTCACGCTTTGGTACGACGAGATGCGCCGCAATCGCGAACGATTGACACGTGCGCGCGAAGCTGTGGCTGTGGGAAAGATAAGTGGCGCGGTCGGAGCCTTCGCCCATCTCGATCCCATTGTCGAGCAGAAGGTTTGCGAACGGCTGAGGCTGAAGGCGGCACCTGTTTCTACCCAAATCATTCAGCGGGACGTTTACGCAGAATTCCTGAGCACGCTGGCAATCATCGCCTCATCGCTCGACAAATTTGCGCTCAATGTTCGTCACTGGCAACGAACCGAAGTCGGCGAAGCTCAGGAACGCTTTGCCCGAGGTCAAAAAGGTTCGAGTGCAATGCCTCACAAACGTAATCCAATCGTCTCAGAACGCATCTGCGGGATTGCCAGAATCCTGAGAGCGAATAGCCTGGTGGGGCTGGAGAATGTTGCGCTTTGGCACGAGCGCGACATTTCGCACTCATCCGCGGAGCGCGTAGTCTTGCCGGATTCGAGTATTGCCCTCGACTATATCCTGCATAAAGCAACGTCTTTGATCGACGGGCTGATCGTCCATCCGGATCGGATGCTTCAGAATCTGCAGGCGACGAAGGGCCTCGTTTTTAGCGGCCAACTATTGCTCGCGCTGACGCAAAAAGGCGTTTCGCGCGAAGCAGCTTATGAGTGGGTGCAGAGAAGCGCGATGAAGGTATGGGACGAGAACAAGGACTTTCACGAGCTGCTTAGTAACGATGCCGACATCACAGCTCATCTTTCTCCGCCGGAGCTCGACGCAGCCTTCACGCTGGACACCTATCTGAGAAATATAGACGCGATCTTTGACAGGGTTTTTGGAGAAGAAAAATAGGACCGACCTATTGCTCTTTATTCGCGATCCTCTCAGCCATGTTTCCGATAATTGGCAATTTTAGCTTTGCACCCTGGTAGGCTTTGACCGCCGCGAAGATTAGAGTTCCAAAGAGGGCGATCCCGATGAGCCAGAATAGCAGCCATATCAGCCAAATGAGCAGGCTCACCAAAGTGCCGGCGCCGCCACCCACCATCGCGCCACCAATGCCAAAGGCAAAGGTCAGGATAACTCCGATAACCACCAGCACCATCATGATGACGGTGTTTGCAATACCAAAAAGAATCGACTGCATCGCGTGGAAGCGAATGAAGCCGTTCTCTTTTTCCATCAGGTAAAAGATCACTCCCACGATAAAGATATACGAAAGAGCCGCGGCGATGTTTGGCTCCAGCCCACTACCGGTTTTCTGTGCGCCCGGTGGGAGATTGGTGACGGGAGTTTCGTAGCTTGGTTGATTGGGTGGCTGATTTTGCATAGCAGGTTCTCAGAACGCGAACGTAAAAATCAGATTTGGTTGAGACGGAATCGCTGCCGTGCTAACCGCCGATGGTTCTCGTTTGGTGTCGAGACTCACTTGTTCGCTATTTTCTCTGCCATGTTTCCGATAACCGGCAATTTGAAAAACTGACCCTGGTAGGCTCGCACCAAACACAGGATCCAGGCGATCAGAATTGCGACGGAAAAAACCAACCATAGGAGACTCGCCAAAAGGCCCATCAATGTTCCCATAATGTCCGGAAGAGCCGCCATCATCAGAACCAATAAGAAACTGACGATCCACAGTGCAACCATAACCACCGCTATAACGACGCCCAACAAGATGGATTGCATGGCGTGAAAGCGAACCAGCTTACTGTCTTTTTCTATCAGGTAAAAAACCAGGCCGGAGATCCAGCCAAAGACGTAGGTAAGTAACGCAGCGATATTCTCTTCCAAACCGGTGCTCGATTTGCCGAATTGGGCGGGGGGCGGGTTTTGCATGATGACGCTTTCTCCTGAGTGTTTAGACTGGGCGAACGTGAAACTTGCCGTGCGGGCCGAAATACTATGCTATTGGCTACACATGAAGCAACGTTATGTCTTAGTATGAGCCGTTAATAAATGAGGAGCCTTGCCAACCGATATGAAAGCGAAAGTATACGTTAGTCTTAAACCGGGCGTTCTTGATCCGCAGGGTAAAGCGATTCAGCATTCCGTTGAGCTGCTCGGCTTTACCGGAATCGCAGACGTTCGCCAGGGAAAATACTTCGAAATCGCGCTTCAGGATTCCGCCGACCACGGCCAGGCGCAAGAGTCCGTCGCCCGGATGGCGCGTGAGATACTCTCGAATCCCATTATCGAAGACTATCGCGTGGAGATGGAAGATTGAAATTTGGAATCATAGTTTTTCCCGGCTCAAACTGCGATCATGATGCTTATCATGTGATCTCAAAGCACGTGGGCCAGCCGGTAGACTTTATCTGGCACCGGGACACGGAGCTGAATCCTTTTGATGCGTTGATCATTCCCGGAGGCTTTTCGTATGGCGACTATCTGCGGGCCGGTGCCCTCGCGCGATTTTCGCCGGTAATGGAATCAGTAAAGAAATTTGCCGCCACCGGGCGCTTCGTCCTGGGAATCTGCAATGGCTTTCAAATCCTTTGCGAAGCCGGACTGTTACCGGGCGCCCTAATCCGCAATCGCGATTTGCACTTCATTTGTGAACACGTCTTTGTGCGGGTTGAAACGTCAGACACGCCTTTCACCAACGAGCTGAAATCAACGTCCGTATTAAGGATTCCGATCGCTCATGCCGAGGGAAACTACGTCTGCGATGATGCAACGCTCAGAGAGCTAGAGCGAGATGACCGGATCGTCTTCCGTTACTGCGACCGCGAGGGCAACGTCACTGAGGCTGCAAATCCAAACGGATCCCGTGATAATATTGCCGGCATCTGCAATAGTTCGCGCAATGTCCTTGGGCTGATGCCCCACCCTGAACGAGCCTGTGAAGATCTGTTGGGCTCGAGTGATGGACGAGATATCTTTCGTTCGCTTGCTGCCACCCTAGCCGCGGTGGCCTGAAACACAATTTATCTGATTTCAAACCCCTAACCACACGGAGAACCTGAAAATGAAACACCATCCAGCCTGGCTTGCCACCGGCCTAATAGTTTTCGTCCTACTGGCTTGTAATCTTGGCAAGAAGACAACCAACGTCAACTCAAATTCAAACTCCAATTCAAATTCAAATTCCAACACCGCGAGCGACGAGGGGTCAGGAGCAATCATCAAGGAAATACACATGGCCAAGGATAACAATGGGGCGCCCGGGGATGAGACTGAGTCGTTTTCTCCCAGTGACCGTACGATCCATTGCGTGGCCACCTTGAAACAGGCAAAGGCAGGAACGAAAATGAAATTTTCCTGGTGGATTGTTGACGCCGAAGGCAGCGAAAACCAGAAGATAAAAGAGATCGACTACACGACCAAGCCGCTCGAGAACATAGTGCATGGACATTTGAGCCTGCCGCAGAATTGGCCCTCAGGAAAATACAAGTGTCAGGTTTATGCTAATGGCGAGCTGGACAAGACCATTAACTACGTAGTCGAGTAGCTCAGGACAGCCTGGGCGCTTGAATTTTCCTGGCAAACCTGTTTACTCTCGACCACATGAAACGAGCCCTACCGTTCTTAATCATCGCCGCCGTCCTGGTTGCGGCCGGAGCCATCGCGTGGAATTTGAAGCAATCGGCGGTTGAGACGCCGAGAGCACAGTCCACGCCAACCGCATCATCCCCGGCAAGCCCTCCTAAGGTGGGCGAGCCGGGCGCCGAACCGGCGCACGCAATCGGCAGTGCCAAAGCGCCGGTAACGCTGGAAGAGTTTGGCGACTACCAATGTCCTCCTTGCGCTGCGCTTCATCCAATCCTGAAGACGATGGAAAAGGAATTTGGCGCACGCTTGCGAGTGGTCTTTCGTAATTTCCCACTGGTACCCACTCATCAACACGCGCTGGCCGCGGCCCGTTCCGCTGAGGCTGCCGGCATGCAGGGTAAATTTTGGGAAATGCACGACATGATCTACGAGAACCAGAAAACGTGGGCAAACGCCTTTGACGTAAGGCCAATCTTTGAATCATACGCAACCAAGATCGGCTTGAATATCGACAAGTTCAGAGTTGATATTTCCAGCGAGCCGGTAGCGCAGCGTATCTTTCAAGACGGTAAGCGCGCACGTTCCCTGGGCGTCATTGGCACACCTTCAGTCTTCGTGAATGGCCGCGACGTGTCACTGGATACATTACTGGCGCCGGATAGGCTTCGAGCAGTGATCAATAGCGAAGCCGCTGCCAAGGCTCAGTAGGTTTATTCATTCGAATTAGAAGTGGTGACTAGCCTGGAGGAATCTAACAAACCAAACCATGCCCGGCGGGCCTTGATTCTTTATGCTCTAACCGCAGGCGTCTCCATCATTGGACTGCTTGACTCGATCTATCTCACAGTTGAACACCTCGCGGGTCGAAGCGTCCGCTGCACCATCGTCCAGGGGTGCTCCGAGGTACTCTCCAGTCCTTACGCTTCAGTCCGCGGCATTCCTCTGGCACTAATTGGCGCCACTGCCTATTTCATTGTTTTCAGTCTGGCCACGCTGGCAGCTTTTGGTTACAAATCAATGGCCAGGTTGCTACCGATAATTGTGGGAGTTATGTTTCTCACCACGCTGTGGTTGTTTTATCTTCAGGCTGTCGTGATCAAGGCCTTCTGTCAGTTTTGTCTACTGTCTGCTCTTGTGACCGTCATTTTAACCATCCTCGTCTTCTTCGCTCGCCGGCAAGAGCGGTTGTCCAGTTAGTTTGTAGGGGTGGCCACCCCCGTCTCTATGCGACCTGGTCCTCTACAGAACCGAGCGCGGTAGCGCCGGATGCCAGGGACAACTTTAGAACACCCAGTAAATCTTTCATCCACGAACTTGCCTAAAGGATCCGGAGCTATCGCGCTCGGTTCTGTAAACGCAACGCAGTGTTCAGTCAATTCAATCGACCATTCCCCGCAACTTGGTGGTGACCTAGTTTGAAGATCCTCTGTGCGTCCTCTGGGTACTCTGTGCCTCTGTGGTGGTGTTTGCCGAGTAAATTCACCACCGAGACACAGAGACCACAAAGGTTGCACAGAGAAAGGCTCAGTTTAAGTCACTACCCGCAACTTTGCTCGCTTGCCAGCCCTTATGCTGACTGCTAATCTTTCTCTTCCGTTTCCCCATCCCCGAATATGGACTAGAGGAGTCATTCCGATGAAGAAATTACTTGCCCTGTCGCTCGTGCTTGCCACTGCATTTTCAATCGCTGCCGCCGGAATCGCGCGCACGAACGACGCTGACGTCCCCGCTCCACCAGCTATCGGCGCCACGATTGCCGATTTCTCTCTTCATGACGCTGACGGAAAGGCACACAGTCTTAACTCGCTTAAAGGGAAAAATGGCACAGTCTTTATTTTCGTTGCGGTGCAGTGCCCGGTTTCCAACGCCTACAACGAGCGGATGGAAAAACTCGCGCAGGATTACAAAGCCCGCGGGATCGCCGTCGTCGGTATCAACTCCAACGTTGCGGAAGCACCTGATGCCGTGAAGGCCCACGCATCTGCCCATAAACTGACCTTCATGATTCTGAAGGACAACGGCAACAAGATCGCCGACTTGCTCGGAGCGACGAAGACACCGGAAGCCTACTTTCTGGATGCCAATAATAAGCTCGCCTATCATGGCCGTATCGACAATAGTCGTGACCTCGCTCAGGTCGCTTCCAGTGAGTTGCGTGACGCGCTCGACGCAGCCCTCTCCGGAAAACCCGTGGCGAAAACGGCAGCCGCCGCTTTCGGTTGCTCAATCAAGCGTGCTGACTAAATGTCACTAGTCACCAGATTCTTGCTAGTCGCGATTGGCCTCACCAGTTTGCTCTTTAGCTTTTCGGCGCTGGCACAGTCGCGTGCTCCTCGTCGTCGACCGGTGAAGCCTGCCGTTACTCGAGCAATCAACGCCGAGCAGATGCAGGCTTTGCTGAAGCGAGACGGCGCCCGGCCGCTGCTGGTTAATTACTGGGCCACCTGGTGCGACCCGTGCCGGGAGGAATTCCCCGACCTGGTCAAGATTGACAAACAATACCGTCCAAAACATCTCGACTTCATTGCCATCTCGCTCGACGATCTCGCGGACCTTAAAACTGTCGTCCCGAAGTTTCTGCGCGAGATGCGGGCCCAGATGCCCAATTATCTTTTGAACGTTTCCGACCCCGAACCTGCGATCAAGTCGGTCGATCCGGCATGGGATGGAGCCTTGCCGGCCACCTTTCTCTACAATCAAAAGGGCGAACTGGTCTACAAGCATTTTGGCCGAATTAAGACGGAAGAACTCCGCGCCGCTATAGAAAAAGTGATGAGTAATGAGTGATGAGTAATGAGGTAAAAGAGGGATCTCGCCTTTGCTTCCGACTCATCACTCATCACTCATCACTCATCACTTTCTTATGACACAGATAACTCCCGAAGTAATTTCAGCTCACAATCTCAGCACCGAAGAGTTTGACCGCATCAAGTCGCTGATGGGCCGCGAGCCCACCTTTGTCGAGCTTGGCATCTTTTCGGTGATGTGGTCGGAGCATTGCTCCTACAAGTCTTCGCGCGTGCATTTGCGCCGGCTGCCAACTACCGGCGAACGGATCATTGTGCCGCCGGGCGAGAACGCCGGTATCGTCGACATCGGCGATGGCTGGTGCGCGGCTTTCAAAATCGAATCCCACAATCATCCTTCATTTATTGAGCCATTTCAGGGCGCCGCGACTGGCGTGGGCGGCATTCTTCGCGACGTCTTTACCATGGGCGCGCGGCCGATCGCTTCCATGAATAGTCTGAGATTCGGTTCGCTCGACCATCCTAAATACGGACGCCGGAATCGCTCCCTGTTGGCGGGCGTGGTCGGCGGCATCGCTCATTACGGAAACGCGTTTGGCGTCGCCACCGTTGGTGGCGAGGTGGCTTTTGATGACGCCTACTCGCTCAATCCGCTGGTAAACGCCTTTGCCTTGGGACTGGTGCGTCAGGATCAAATCTTCTTCGGCAAGGCCACCGGAATTGGTAATCCGATTCTTTACGTCGGCGCAAAAACCGGGCGCGACGGAATTCATGGCGCCACCATGGCATCGGCGGAGTTTGACGATGAAGCACTCGCCAAACGTCCCACCGTCCAGGTAGGCGATCCTTTTCTGGAGAAGCTCCTCCTTGAGGCGTGCCTCGAAGCGATGCGCAGCGGCGCAGTGGCTGGAATCCAGGACATGGGCGCTGCCGGCCTGACCTCGTCGTCTTGTGAGATGGCGTCGCGCGCAGGAACAGGAATCGAGATCGATTTATCACTCGTGCCGCAACGCGAACAGGGCATGACGGCCTACGAGATGCTACTTTCCGAATCTCAGGAACGCATGCTGATCGTGGCCCACCAGGGGCGCGAGCGCGAAGTGATCGACATCTTCCGCAAGTGGGATCTGGATGCTGTGGTGATCGGTCGAGTTCGCGATGGTCACAACATGCGCGTGATCCACGAAGGTGAAGTGGTAGGCGATATCCCTGTCTCGGCACTCACTGACGAAGCACCGCTTTACGAACGACCGATGAAGAGTCCTGAGTCCAAAGTCCAAAGTCCAAAGTCCGAAGACCAAAGCGCACAAGTCAAAAATCAAAGTACCAAGAACAAAGGTCAAAACCATAACGCGTCGTTAGAGAAACTCCTCGCTTCACCCAACCTGGCGTCGAAAGAATTCGTCTACCGCCAATACGACCACATGGTGAGAACCAACACCGCGGTGTTGCCGGGTGCGGATGCAGCCGTAGTCCGAATCAAAGAAACCCGCCGCGCCCTGGCAATGTCCCTCGACGGAAACGGTCGCTACTGCGCGGCAAACCCTCGCGAAGGCGCCAAGCTGATTGTTGCCGAGACGGCCCGCAACGTGGTTTGCGTGGGTGCGCGCCCACTGGCCATCACAAACTGTCTCAACTTCGCGTCGCCCGAACGACCCGAAGTGATGTGGTCGTTTTCAGAAGTTATCGACGGCATGGCTGAGGCTTGTCGGGCATTTAATACACCGGTAGTTTCCGGCAACGTCTCCTTCTACAACGAAACCGAAGGGCGCGGCATACTCCCCACCCCGGTGATCGGCATGATTGGCCTGGTTGAAGACGTGCGACGAGTCGTCCAACCAGGATTCAAGCAAGAGGGAGACACGATAGCGTTGTTAGGCATTACCGGCGACGACCTCTCTATAAGTGAATATGCTGCGACGATTGAGGGACTCTCCACCGACGAGATGATCGCTCAAGGCACGGTGCCGAAAATAGATCTTCAGACCGAAGTCGCGGTGCAGGCCGTTTGTATCGAGGCTGCCGAGGCAGGGTTACTCAAATCGGCTCACGACTGCTCAGATGGTGGCATTGCTGTGGCGCTGGCGGAGTGCTGCTTTTCTTCACTGAATCGCGAAGCTATTGGCGCCGACGTCTCTCTGCCGCAGACGCTACCAGACGGAAAACCTGGGTCTCTTTCCGCAGGGAGCGCCCTCTTCAGCGAATCGCCATCCCGGATTATCATCTCCTTCCCGGAGTCTTCGGGTGATGCCATAGAGAGCATTGCCGCCGATAAAGGGTGTCCGCTAACTGTAATTGGCCACGTCGGAGGCAACACGCTTCGCATATCAGTTGGCGATGAGGAAGCTATCACCACTGAGGTTCGAGAACTCGAAACCGTTTGGCGCCGTTCCCTTTCCAAAAAGCTCGAAGCGGAAGTAATGGCCGCAGCGTCATGAGCCATTTTTGGAGTGCGGTGACCTGTCACCGCTTTGGCCTTCGGCGGCCTGGCGCCGTAGTCCAGAAATGTCGACTCATCGGCTGCATTTAGGTTCTTCCTAAAGTAGACACAAGCGAATCGTAGTCGCGACAGGTCGCGACTGACCAAAGCGGTAACAGGTTACCGCACTCCAAAACGAAACCTCGCGATTCAGTCGTGCATCCCGTAATTTATCTCAACAAAGTAATGCTCGAGGCGACGAAGGCGCGCGTGGCCCCAGTGTCGTCGGCGATGTTGTATGGCCGAGGAGTATTCACTACGGTGGCCATCTACAACAGCAATCCTTTCCTGTGGCCGGCCCATTGGCGACGTCTCAAGGAGCATGCCGAACGGTTGGGTATCGAGTGTACGGGAGCGAATGAAGACAACGTCGGTGAGGCCGTCAGAAAACTTGTGGCGGTTAATCAGGTGAAGCGCGGACGCGCACGCGTAATCCTGCTGGCGCGAGGCGGCCGTGACGTCTGGAAAACAAAAAAGGCCGAAGCTCGCCAGACGGACCTTTTGATCATGACCGGCGAGCCGCAGAAGATTCCGCCGGCGGGAATGTCGTTAGCGGTTTCACCCTATCGCTTCAATACGTTGTCGCCGCTGGCTGGAATCAGGAGCCTGAACTATCTGGAGCAGGTGCTCTCATGGGAAGAAGCGCAGGCCAGAGATTTTGACGAAGCTGTCATGCTCAACGAACGCGGCGAGATCGTCGCCGCCACAATGGCCAACATTTTTTGGGTGAAGGACGGCAACATTCATACACCCACTCTTAGCACCGGAGCCCTGGCCGGCGTCACTCGGGCCGCCGTAATCGACCTCGCAAGTAAACAATTCATTCCCGTTATTGAAGGTGTCTACGAGTTGGCTGATCTGGCCGAGGCTGATGAAATCTTCCTTACCTCCGCCAGCCTCGGCGTGGCCCACGTGACCACTTTCGACTTCCGTCAGTATTCCTTTAGCGCTACAAACATCGCCGTCAGACTAGCCGACGCACTGAAGACCCTGACCTAAGCAATCCACTTTCGCAGCAAGCATGGCAGGCGCTCACGTAACAGTTATCGCGGGTAATGTGGGATTGCGGCCGTGTCTGTAACTTCTTCGTATTGACAGTGTCGGTTTAGTGAGATTACGCTGGGCGCGTTCTTCCGGCATCTCCTGATCCCTCGCTTATCCAATCAGGGCTCTTCACTGGCAACTATGACTTGATCAGTAGCTACGTTCGACCCTTGGACGATCGATACGCGGCATCACCGAATAAGGAGAATGCGTTATGAGTAAGGTGATACTAGTAAACCCGGCCAGCGCGACCGTCGGCTACGGCGTCATTACTCCTCGATGGCTCTATGTCCTGGCTGGCGCTACGCCGGTCGAATTTGCCGGTGACCCGGTCCTTGTTGATGAACCAATTAAGGCGTTTAATGCGGCTAAAGTAGGGCCTGGTGACGTTGTCGGCGTCGGCATACACACTGCGAATTGCCGGCCCGGATATCGAGTGGTCCGCGAAGCTAAGAAGCGTGGCGCGACTGTTATTGTCGGCGGCATTCACGCCACCATATTCCCGGAAGAGCCTTTGGAAATGGGAGCTGACGCGGTGGTGAAGGGAAACGCCGATCTCATTTGGAGCAAAGTCCTCGAGGACGCCTTCCAAGGCAAGTTGCAACGGGTTTATGACGGAGGAAGAGTACCTGGCGAACTCATGGCCAAAGCTCGTTGGGATCTCCTGGATTCTCGCAAATACTTGATGGGCTGTATCCAGACCGTAGCCGGCTGTCCTGAGAATTGCAGCTTCTGCTCTGTATGGGTGACTGACGGCCGGACGCCACGCTTACACCTGAACGAGCAGATTATCGAGGAGGCGAACGAGCTTCACGCGCTGGGTTTCCGCTCCGTCTTTTTCTCTGACGACAATTTCACCCCTGCTACTCTTGGTCGTATTGCGCGAGAAACAAACCCAAAGATCAGGGCCAATCTCGAGCGCGTGCGAGAAGATCGACTTAAACTTTTCGATGAATACGACCAGTCCGGGCCTCCTTCGCTCTATGGTTTTACGCAAATGACCGCGGAATGTACTAGTGACGACGAATACCTGGATGCTATGTACAACAAGATGCGTCTCCGCGAGGCACTCATCGGAGTGGAGTCGTTCACCGAAGCAGGATTAAAGAACGTGAACAAAACCTGGAACCCGGTGGGACAAAAGATGGCTGAGGCAATTCAAAAAATTCAGAGTCATGGAATCATGGTTCTGGCCTCGATTATTGGCGGGCTCGAGAGTGATACGGTCGAGACGCTTCGGACCATGCGGCAATTCGCGAGTGATTCGGGTACGGCCTTCGCTCAGTTTCCCGTTTATAGCGTTTATCCCGGGACCAAGGACTACCACGAGATGTTGCGAGATTGGAAGAACCATGACCAGGCTGACTACGTCCCGAAACACTCGGTGCAGATCGTTCGCGACAAGTTTTGGCTCGATTACGAGCACACGGAGGTTGCCGTCAAACACCCCACGATTCCGGTTGAAGATCTAAAGCGGGAGACGCAAGAGAGTTGGAGAACCTTCTATAGATTGAAAGAGATAATTGCCCGCATGCGGAGTGGCCCACTAAGTTCGCTACCTCTGGTCAGCAAGTTTGTCTATGCCGTGGCCTGTTTGACGTTTGCTGCGGTTTATCCCGGTGGCATCGCTGCCGATACCGTCCGCACAACCAAGCCGGGATTGATTTCCAGGCTTTCTATTCGGGCAGCTATTGTCATAACCAGAAGAACCTACGACTGGGGAATAAGACCGCAGCGGCAGCGCGAGACGACGGATGAAGCGATCGATATCGCAGCCTGAATGGCTTCCGCTGTAAAGCAAACTGTTAGTTTGCCATCTCATATCTTCTCTGCGGATCTTTGCGAGCGCTTTGCGGATCTTTGCGGTTTAGGTCTTTTTTTGGGCACCGACAAGAATTAACCGCAAAGAACGCAAAGGACTCGCAAAGATCCGCAAAGTAACACTTGAGAGAGTTGCAAAATCTCAAGCAACGCTTCCGCTTAGAATCCCGGCGCCATCATCTGCGTCATCGCCACCGGATTCTTGATCAATCTCTTCCGCATCCAGGCGTCGGCCTCATCGATATGCCGCCGGCCCCGCTCGTCACCGAGCAGTTCACCCAGTCGCCTTCGAGCAACTGCCTCGTAGAGTTCAATATCGGCCAGGTCAAAGGATTCGATTGCCAGGGACAGTAAACCCACGGCTCTGGAGTGATCATCGCGCTGGTGGGCCACCGTGGCATTGATGAGCTGGGCAAAAGGCGTGGCCCAGGCAACGCGTTCTGCGGCGATGCGCCGTGCCAGTTTCTCCGCCGTCTTCAAACGTCGCGCTTTTTCATTGCTGCGCGGTGCTGAGGCAAGGGCCGTGCGAGCCTTCAGATGCATCGCCTCAATTCTCAGAATCTGGATGCGCAACAGCATTGAGTCTTCCAGAGTCTGCCACTGTCCCTGAAGATGTTTCCAGGCAACTTCCGCGTCCTCGGTATACAGTTCGATTTGCGCGAGCGCGTGCAGCGAGGTGTAGTGCTGCAGATGAAAACCTTCTTGTGGCCAATCTTTGAGTGCGTCGATTACTTCAGCGCGGGCTCTGGTTGGATCGTCAGCGGCGAGCCAAATCAGGTTCAACCGCGTTCGAATATCCATGGCCCCGAAGAGATTTCCCTGCTCGAGGGCTGCCGCCAGGAGAACCGGCGCCCGCCGAGAGACCTCTCCGATTTCACCCATGTTGAGCATCGCATTCAGCATGAAACGATTCGCGATCGTTAGTTCCCACGTCACCCCAGTACATTGATCGCGCAATACCTCAGCGGCCCGCTCGCAAAGTGCCGCCGCATTCTTCCAGTGACCAACTAGGTAGGCGGACACCCCGCTGGCCCAGAGCGAGAGACCAATCGCGTGTGGGTGGCCCACCTTCTGGGCCAACTCTTCAGCACGTTGGGCTATGTGCACAGCCCGCTTTCTCGCCGACGCGCCTCGGGAAGCGGTCTGAGCAGCCTCAATAGCCATTGCCCTGGCTACCCGATAAGGTTCACCCGCCTTCAGCGCCAATAAGAGGTGACGGCTTTGAAAGTCGGCGCCACGAATTAGGTCCACAGCTCCCAGGCCGGCCGCCACGGCCCAACAAGTGTCGATGCGAACCAGATCGGCTTCGGCAATCTGGCTGGCATCGCGCTCGGTGAACTTCAGCCCCCGCAGACGAATTTGAATTCGCTTAAGCATTAGCGAAACCAGCGCGCGCTTGGGGCCGGCGGGCAAGGTGATGCCAACTGTCGCCAGCACCGTCCTAATCAGCTCCAAACCTTCCTTGATGTGGCCTCCCATCAATAACTCCTGGGCGGCGCGTCTTTTGAACTCAAGGCTGTGTGCTGCCGATACGACCTCAGCCACGTCCAGATATGCTTGCGCAGCTTCTGCAGGCCTGCCTGCGTTTACCAGAGCCTCGGCAAGTCCGCATTTGAGATCGACTAACTCAGCGCCTCGGGCCGGTGCGAGTTCCAAGGCACGTCGATAGAAGCCGGCCGCTCGATCAAAGGCCAGGGCGGTGGCCGCTTTCCTGGCAGCCACGCCGGCGTGAGTTGCTGCCCGCACTCTTTCACCGGCGCCAAGATAATGTTCAAACAGCGCTTCCGGGTCATCGATACCCCGCCTCTCAATCGCCTGGGCCAACCGGCGATGAATCTGGAGGGTCTTTTTCGGATCCAGCTGGCTCGCGAGCGTGTGTCGAATGCGATCATGGTAAAGCTCGAGGGTGTGTTCTGCTCCGCCGGTGCGCAGGAATTGAGCGGCCCGCAAAGAGTTGACCAGGGGAAGTTCATCACCGGAAAGCTCGGCGGCCTGATAGACCACTTCCGGATTGATTGGGCGTCCGGCGACAGCCAGGGCATCAACAAACTGGCGGGCGCCTACCGGCATGTGACGAAGTCGCTCGTCCAGCATCATCCCCAGGGTAATGCCGGTGGTAGCAGTTTGGTCGCTGGTCGAAGCGTAACGAGCCAACTGTTCAAGAAGGAACGGGTTTCCCCGGGCTTCACGGAAAAGTGTCTCAGTGAAAGGCTCGATGGCTGAAAAGCTGGAGCCCACCAGGTCGCGCACCAGCGCGTAGGATTCGGTTTTCGATAAAGCCCCAACCAGCACTTCGCGGCAGCTCTCCGTGCCCGCCTTATCGAGCAGCGACTTCAGGAATGGTTTCGTTTGAATATCTTCCGTCCGAAAACTCGACAGCAAGAGCAGTGACGGCGCGTCGGGCGGCCGTAGCAAATCCTCGATGAGGGTTGTGCTGTCAGCATCCGACCACTGCAGATCGTCGATATAGAGCACCAAAGGTTGTCTGTCGGAGATACGGCCCAGCAACTCGCGGAGCGCGCCAAACGCTTTGCGCCTCAGTGTGAATGGATCCGGGCTTTCCTGTTCGCGCTGCGGCGCATTGAAAACACCATCAACCTGGAGCATCACTGGAAAGAGACGAGCGAGGGCCAGAACTTCGCGCGGCATCAATGCCTCTGCCTTCGCCTCAGGAAGTGAGAACAGATACTTCGTTAAACTGTCGATCACACCGTCAAGCGCTTTGAAGGGGACCGACTCTCGTTCGTAGCAACGCCCTTCGAGAATGACCACGTCAGCGTGGTTTTCACGTAGCTTATGCAGGAAATGCCGGGCCAGGGCAGCCTTTCCCATTCCCGAGCTGCCATGAAGATAAACCGTCACGGTCTGACCCAGCCTGGTAACGGCAAAGGCATCTTCGAGTTCGCGTAACTGCCGTCCGCGACCCACAAACGGTGTCGTTTGGCTGGAGGACTGAGCGGTTGACGATCCCCCCGGCTGCTCGGCTAAACCAGTTCTGCCGTGCCCAAGTAATCGCAATATCTCACTGCTGCTCGGTCTGTCTTCGGGCTTGCGGCGCAGTAACCGGCTGCAAAGTTCGTTTAGATCGTCCGGGCAATTCCGGACCAGCTCGACTGGCGCCGGCGGATCGAAGTTTTGCTTGTTCATCATCACTTCGAAAAACTTGCCGGCAAATGGCAGACGCCCTGTAATCGCCTGATAAATCATCACGCCCACGCTGTACCAATCGCTGGATCGCGAAATGGGAAGCTGGGCTCCTTGCTCGGGTGACATGTAATCGGGGGTGCCGGCCAGCGAGAGACTATCGTGCAGCTCCCGACCTTCCACTTCTGCGACTAACCCAAAATCGAGAATCACCACGCGTCCTTCTTTTGTTACTAACACGTTGGACGGTTTGATATCCCGATGAAGCTTTCCCGTTTCGTGTAACCCGTGGAGACCTTCGGCAAGTTGGCGAAGGGCAAGCCGCAAACGATAAATATCCAGCCTGGAACTGGTGAGGGATGGACCTGGAGAAGTTTCCCGTGGATCGCGATCAAGGACTGGATCGGTAATTGAATCCAACTGCCGGGTTTCGGCTTCATAATCCGCCAGCAGTTCGGTACCAACGCCTTCGGAAGTTTTTCGCAGCGTTGCAGTTCTCGACGATGGTCCGCGTTTGGCGTGATAGCCGGGCCGCACGTATTCGAGGAAGTTGACTCCATGGACCAGTTCCATGGTGAAGAACCAGTATGGGCCCTCAACCATGAACTCATAGAGCGACACCAGATTTGGATGAGAGACATCCGCCAGTGAACGAAATTCATTTTTGAAACGGGAGATATGCGAAGCTTCAGCGCGGGTCAGCGTTTTCAACGCCACCACCTTGTCAGTTTCCCGATCGTGCGCTTCATACACCACACCCATGCCGCCCGAACCCAGCCGTCGCCGAATTCGAAAACGCTCGGTACCTAGAAAGTCGTTTGAGAGTTGGCTCATGCCTGGGGCCTGGGGTGCGAGAACGGGAACTTCAGCAAACGTGGAAGAATTGTAAGACGTGAGTCCGCAAAGCACCAATTTTGAGATGAGAAGCAAACTCTTTAGTTTGCGCTTGATTCGTTACCACGACGTCAAATGATCTCGCGAAACTGACAGAGTAATAGTTTGCTTTACACTGTGGTTAACGGTATGAAGGTACTCTGACGAATCCAGAACCGAACGAGACCAAGGAGACTGATATGGACTGGCGCGTTCTTTTAACAACTTTCGGCGTGATATTTCTGGCTGAGATGGGTGATAAAACCCAGCTGGCAGCGATGACAATGGCGGCACAGACGAAAAAACCATGGGCCGTGTTCGTTGCGGCGGCGCTCGCCCTCACAGCGGTTTCGGCAATTGGCGTGGTGGCTGGCAGCGTGCTCGGCAATTATCTACCGCTCATCTGGATCAAACGCGTTTCCGCAGTTGCCTTCATCGTCATCGGAGTATTGATCCTGACCGGAAAGTTTTGATGAGACCGCGATCCATAAACGCTCTTCCAATCTTTGGTAGTGCTCCGTTAGTGTGTTGCTAAGGAAGACACAGTGCATGCAATGAGGTCAGTACCACCTTGCGGTAGAGACTGTGTGAAAACTCCTGGTTCTCAGCGCCAAGGGCGCGGAATGTGATAGCCCAGGGCAACGCCCTGGGTAAGGTCATAACAATTCGGAAGCGCTGAAGGCGCGAAATAACAAGTCTCGACTGAAAATCCTCGGGATTCCACTAAGGCCACCCTCATTTCGCGCCTTCAGCGCTGGGAATCTTTATGCAAGTCCACCTGGGCCGATGGCCCAGGCTGTCACATTTCGCGCCTTTGGCGCTACGAACCCGCAGTTTTCACACAGTCTCGGTACCGGGTGGGTCCGTTCGATTGCTGATTGCCAACTTTAGATTTTCGATTGATTTCTCGTCATAGG
>JANNJZ010000088.1:0-1666 GCA_031396065.1 Pyrinomonadaceae bacterium
GGTGGCCCAGGTCTCAGCGTACTCGTTAAGCCGTGAGATCGTTTCTCTCGGCATCGCCCCCAGGCTGTGGGAGATGAGATAGACAGTATTTCCCAGAATGGGAAACTCAAGACGCCATTTAAGAAGCTCGTCGGTCAAAAGTTGTCTCCTGCTAAACTTGGAAGATGAACGGATAATTTATCATAACAAAGAGGAATGTTCTTCTCGCGGGGTTCGCTGCCTGGCTCTACCGAAACAACGCCCTGCGCGTGTTAAAGTTATTTCGCTGAACATGTGGAAGTTTAAGAACCCGATCAAGCATCCCATCCCCGAAACGAGTTGGCCCACAGCTCGAGAGGCCGAGGCGTCACTTCTTTATCGGCCGGTCAAAATCGGGGCAATTCGCTCTACCAGCCGAACGTGGGTCCCGGCGATGGTGCCCTGGCGCGCCACCGAAGATGGTTTTGTGACGCCGGAGGTTCTGGATTGGTACCGTCGGTTCGCCGAAGGACGCCCGGGAGTGTTGGTCGTTGAAGCAACCGGTGTGCGTGATATTCCGAGCGGTCCCTTGCTACGCATTGGTCACGACCGGTTTCTTCCCGGCTTAAGGAAGTTGGTTGACACGGTTAGGGTTGCCAGCGAGGGAGAGACCAAACTCTTCATCCAGATAATTGACTTTCTTAGTGTGAAGCGACGGCCGGAACGAGAGAAATATTTTGCGCGCTTCCTGCAAGTTAGTCAGCGTCACCGGCAGAGGTTGGCGGAAGTGACGGCCGACACTGGATGGCTGAATTCAGTTGAAACAACAGTACGCGAGTTTCTGAACGACGCCGCGGACGAACTGCTGGATCTGGTCCTTGATGAGCGTGAATTGGAATCACTTCGGTTTGGCTATCGCGAACACGTCACCGATATGCACCTGCCACACGTCCGCGAATTGCCTGAGGTGCTGCCGAGCATTTTTGCCAAAGCTGCGGGCCGCGCCAGCGAGGCAGGTTTTGACGGGGTCGAATTACACTACGCACACGCTTACACGATGGCTGGGTTTTTGAGCGCACTGAACACGCGTGATGACGGATACGGAGGATCACGTGAAAATCGCGTGCGCCTGCCACTGGAAGTCTACGCAGCAGTCCGCAAGGCTGTTGGCAATGAATTTGTAGTTGGCGCCCGTTTCCTGGGTGACGAAGTGATTGCGGGCGGCAACGATGTTGATGATGCGAAGTTCTTCGGTGTGGAGTTTGCGCGGGCGGGCATGGACTTTCTTTCGATCTCGAAGGGCGGAAAGTTTGAGGATGCGCAGCAACCGAAGGTTGGACAGGCTGTTTATCCCTACACAGGCAAAAGCGGTTATGAGTGTATGCCCACCGTTCTTTCTGATGAGACCGGACCTTTTGGACGCAGCGTCCCCTTGGTTGCTGCTATCAAACGCGCAGTTAACGAAGCCGGATTCAACCTGCCCGTCGTTGCCACCGGCGGTATCTCAACCTTCCAACAAGCCGAGGCGATCTTGCAAAGCGGCCAGGCCGACATCGTTGGTTTAGCACGACAGGCACTCGCCGATCCCGACTGGTTCATCAAAGTGAAACTTGGACGCGGCGAAGAAGTCAGACGATGTACTTATACAAACTATTGCGAGGCACTAGACCAGGCGCACCGGCCCGTAACGGCTGAAGTCGATCTTGCC
>JANNJZ010000109.1:0-9374 GCA_031396065.1 Pyrinomonadaceae bacterium
CAGATCCAGAATAAGAAGGACACGAGTGTGTTCCGCGTGGATGCCCTCGAGGTGTTGGCTCCAAGTTTGGCGGAACAGGAAGCTGCGAATGTGATCGGTAAGGAAGCGGTTCTGACGCTCAAAGATCCCTTTGGCACAACCCAGGGTTTGAGCGCGCTTAAAGGTCGCATCGTAATCTTGAACTTCTGGGCGACGTACTGCATTCCCTGCCGCAAAGAGATGCCCGACCTGGCTGCGATACAAAACGAATATGCGGCGTTGGGTGTACAGGTCATAGGAGCTTCGACAGATGAGGCCGCTGACCGCGCCAAGGTTTTACAGTTTGTTAAAGAGACGAAGGTAAACTTTCCGATTTGGATGGGCGCAACCACGACCGACATGATTCGCTTCGGCTTGGGCGCGGCTTTACCGGGGACGGTGATAGTAGGAAGGGATGGTCGGATTGCCAAGGTAATCTCAGGGATGGTGAATCAGGTCGATCTAAAAAAGCAGATTGATGCAATGCTCGCGTCTGCGGAGAAGACGGCCGCGTCCGAGCGAAAGCAGGAGCGCGATCAAGTCGCAGCGGCAACGCGGAAATCGAGTGATGTATCGTCGGTGCCCAGTTGACCACTTTGACCCGGTGAGGGCCGCGCCGTGAGCGGGGCAGCAGATGATAAATTCAAGTGGACCTATGGAGTGCGCGTAATTGCGAACCAAATCGATCGGGCGAAGTGGCGTAACACTCTCACCTATCGATTTCACCCACGGGTGACGGCGGGAGTTGAATACAATCCGCTGGCTAAGAAGGTGAGTCCGCTTGCGAATGTCGTAGCGGTTACCGAGACACACCAGCGCCCGGCACTAATCATCGGTACCAGTTCTGATCGCATTGGCACTCCGTCCGGCCAATCTTTTTACGCCACCCTGAGCAAGAGTTTGAAGCATCACACGGGGTTACCAATTGCGCCGTATGTGGGCGTAGCTTACGGAACCTATGAGGATCGAGCGCGGCTGATTGGAGGCTTGAACATCAGCGTTGGTGAACACTGGAGTTCGACAATTCTTTTTGATGGCGTAAGGGTTCATCCATTAGTGAATTACTCCACGGGCCGGCATCAGTTTGGGTTGATGTTTGAGCGTGGCCGGAATCCCGGCGTGAGTTACAGCATTTCGTTTTAAGCCTCTAACGAATATTACGGAGGGATGTGAATGCGAAAAGCAGGCTGGCTAATGTTATTCGTCCCTGTGCTTGTATTTGCCCAAGGCAATCAAAAAGTGGATGTTTGGTCTCCCTTAAAGTTTTTCATCGGCACCTGGAAAGGAACTGGCAAAGGCGAGCCGGGTGTTTCTCAAGTCGAAAGACAATACCAGTTTGTGCTGGGGGACAAATACATTCAGGTCAAGCACAAATCTGTTTATGCGCCGCAGGAGAAGAACCCAAAGGGAGAGACTCATGAAGACCTGGGGTTCATAAGTTATGAACGCACCAGTAAGCAATTTCTCTTCAGGCAGTTTCACCTCGAGGGGTTCGTCATTCAGTATCGACTGGAAAGTAAATCGGAGGACGGAAAGCTGATTGTTTTTCTCTCTGAAGAAATCGAGAACATCCCGCCTGGATACAGGGCCAGGGAGACTTACCGGATTCTGAACGAGAACGAGTTTGTGGAGATATTTGAGTTGGCAGCACCGGGCAAGGAGTTTACGATCTATTCGGAGAACCACTTCGCGCGACAGAAATGAGTCCACGGCGTCTTAACGATTACAATGCTCACTCCGCAAAATACTTATTTCGCCCTACTGGCCGTCCAGGCGCTGCACTTACTTCATCATCGTCTGGCCAAACGACACATCAGCTTCGCTGAAGTCGTCTCGGCCGTGGTGTTGTGTGTGCCGCCCTGGACACCGCTTCCGCCAGTCGTGTTCATTGCTGTTCACTTGTCACTGATTGCTGTGCAACTCGTGGGTAGCGTTTGGATCAGGAAACTCTCGCCCGAGTGGGACAACCCGAAAAAGTAAATCTGGGACCGCAGGCGGTTCGCCTGCAAGAGCGGCTTTAGCCGCAAAGCTCTTTGCTCGAGCCAACCAGGAGCCTAACAGGCTGCTGAAAAAGTCATCGGCGACCTTGGGCTCAACAATTTCTCTGTGCAATCTCTGTGGTTCTCTGTGTCTCAGTGGTGAAATTACTCCGAAAACCTTGACCACAGAGACACAGAGGCCACTGAGATCACACAGAGAAGACTCTCTAAACTTTGCTTGAGACCCTTTTCAGCAGCCTGCTAAACAACGTCCTCCGCGGCTAACGCCGCTTGTTGCAGGCGAGCCGCCTGCGGCCCCAGCTCAGGGCTGACGCCCCTAAATTTCTTTAGTTTCAGTCGTCAGGGAAGGCGCCGCGAAAAATCGGTTGACCGGCCAGCGAGGTGTAGAAGCCATAAACCGCGAGCGCGAGCCCAATGATCAGCGCCAGCACGAAATCGGCCGCGTACCACGCCGAGAACTCAGACGTGATTGCGAAAAAGATATTCCAGTGGAGGAAGAACATCGCTGAAATTATGGCCAGCAACCCATAGCGATACATAACCCATATCACCAGAAACACGCTGAAGACAGCGAAAGGCACGCCGAGAATTGATTGGTGCGTCAAGCTGAGAGCTAAGGCCCCGATCAACCCGACGGCGAGCGCGGCGAGCCAGTCTCTCCGCAGGACCATGTAGAACAGGAACAGTAAAAAAAGCAGGATAAATCCCTGCCTCAGACCGCCGAACACCTGGTGAAATATTCCTCTCGCAAAGGAGCGACTTCCGAGTAACTGAGTTGCAGGAAAATCAAACCAGGGTACCCGGGGCGGGTAGCCGAACCATCTCGGGACGAGGTCGGCGAGATAAAAATTGCATAGGATGACTCCGACGCCGCAGACCGCGCCAATGAGGATGTCACGGCCGACCAACGGATCCCGAAAGCCTCCAGTCAAAAGCCTGCTCCATGAGATGATCCGGTTGGGCCACCGTCGTCTGACAAACGGCTCGAAAGCGACATAAACCAGCCAGAAGAAAAATGCCCAGAAGAGTGCGGTCTGGACGCTTGAGATGAAGTTAAAAACTTCTCCCACCGAAGCCACGTGATGGTCCGCCAACAGCCAACGAAGAAAATTGGTGACGAAGACAAAGACGGCCAGACGAAAAGCACCTTTGCGGTCACCGCGACCCAATCGCAAATTTCTCCACGCCAAAAACGCGCTGCCGAGCATCGCTGTAATAAAGACAGTGAAAAGGAGGCCGACAAGTGCTTGTAGTCTTAGACTGCCGACGGCGGTTTGGTCTTCACCTGATCGATCCCAAGCATCGATGATCTCGAAATAAACAGGTTTGCCTTCATAAGCAGCTGCTTCGACATGAATCTTGAGGTCTGGTTGAGACGGGTAAGTCCCCTCCCATGCGGCCCGGTCGGTGGACTCATGTGGCGGAGTCCAACTTGACGGTACGGATTGGAACCTCGCCAGGTCGAGTCCACTTTCAACGAAAAGGGTTGACCAGTCTGGCGTGGCTGCTTCTCCCTGGGAAGACGTTCTTTGCGGCGGCACAGCATAAAACGAGCGCAGCTGCCCAAGCGTGTCGAACGTCAGGGTCGCCATCCCGGGAACGTCCCGGGCGGGCGCATCCTCACTCACCTCACCCCCATTCGAGACGTCGAATGGGCGAGGGCTCTGCCGATACCAGAAATAGATCGCTGCCGGTTGTCCACTTCTTAGCTTTTCCCAACGGGTTAATGATCTGTCCGTGTCTCGCACATGGGCCAGATATCCCCTGTCCATACCCATCCCGTAAGTGCTGTCGGCGGGTGGCGCCGTGTAGCCAAACTTCTTGACTAGTTCGGCCGCCCGATCTCGCAACACTTCGGGCGACTTGTTCAATGGTACCAGCCGGTACAGCCCGACATCCTTTGAGAGAAAACAGACGATTGCTGTCATCAGCAGCAGGGAAGTCAGGAGCGAGATGGCGACGGCAGGTCGCAGCCCTCCTACCTTTGGTGCGGCGGCGACCATCTCCGGCGAGGGCGTTTCGCCTGCTGCCAGTGCAGCGGCGAGCGGGTCGCCTCCGGGCAATGCCGCCGCGATTTGTAGTGCTGAGGCAGGACGCTTGTCAGTCTCCCGCTCCAGGCAACGAAGAATGACTCGCTCGACGAGCGGGTCGAGATCTGGAATAAGTTGAGACGGACTGGTGGGCGTCGTGTCGCTCCGGCGCAGACGCATTAGTTCTTGCAGGTTCGCAGCCTCGAACGCCCTCTTGCCGGTAAAGATTTCGTAGAGCACCAAACCCAGCGAATAAAGATCGCTCCTGACGGTTAGCTCGTTTCCTTCGAGCTGTTCGGGCGACATATAGGCAGGCGTACCAGACATGGCTTCCCGTCCGTCAACTTCTTCCGCCAGCGCGGCAATACCGAAGTCGGTTATACGGACGTTGCCGTGCTCGTCAACCATAACGTTCGCAGGCTTCAGATCACGGTGGAGGACGCCGCGTTCGTGAACAGCCGCGAGTCCGGCACAGAGCTGGCGCGCGATATCTACGGCCTTGTCCTGAGGCAAGCGACCGATACGTTTGAGTAGCGACGAGAGTTCCTCGCCGCGCACAAACTCCATCGAGATGAAGTGTTGCCCCTCATACTCGGCCACATCGTAGACGCGGCAAACGTGCCGGTGAGAAATCTGCCGAGCGACGCTTACTTCTTTGTAGAAACGTGCCAACGCCGCGCCGTTGGTAGAGACGGATTCAGGCAGGAACTTTAACGCGACAGGCTGTTTGAGCTTGAGGTCGTCGGCGCGATAAACCTCCCCCATCCCGCCGCGGCCTAACAGTCCGACAATACGGTATCGTTCTGAAAGGACTGTGCCGGGTATGAATCGGCCGTCGTCAATCGAGTCGGAGATAAAGGAAGGTTCTGACTTCCGGCTGGTTCGCTTCTTTCCCAAATCCGCTTCACCGGAGACTAATTGCTCTGTTGGTGCGGTCATCAAACCGGCGGCAACGTCGAAGACATGCTCTTCGATGAAACCCGCGGACTGCTCGTCAAACTTGAGCATCTTCGCGACTTCACTCCGCAGTTCCAGATCACCGGCGCAGGCCTGGTCCAGAAAGGCCGGACGCTCGGCGCGATCGAGCTCCAGGGCCTCCTCAAATACCTTGTCAACCGCGCGCCAACGGTCGGGTTTCATCTCCGCCCCCTTCTGAGATCATTCGATAGAGCCACGCTTTGGCACGTCTCCACTCGCGCCTCACCGTCCTCGTAGAAATCTTCAAAACTTCCGCCGTTTCCTCGATGCTCAGGCCCCCAAAATAGCGGAGTTCGACAATCCTCCCCTTCTGCGGGTCGATGGCTTCGAGCGTTCTCAGAGCCTCGTCGAGGTCTACAAGGCCTGCTGCTTGTTCTGTGGGCATCACGACCACTTCATTCAGTGAAACCTGGATTGCACCGCCGCCGCGCTTGTCTCGTGCCTGCGCTCGCGCATGGTCGATCAGAATATGGCGCATTACCTGGGCGCAGACCGCAAAAAAGTGGGCCCGGTCGTGCCATTCGAAGGCGCCCTGGCCGGCGAGCTTGAGATAAGCCTCATTGACGAGCGCCGTAGCTTGCAGCGTGTGGCCGGCGCGTTCCTGTTTCATTTGGCGCCGGGCAATTTGTCGAAGTTCGGCGTGAACGACGGGCAGGAGCTTGTCGAGCGCAGTTCGGTCGCCTCTGCCCCAGTCAGCGAGCAGCCGGGTAACGTCCTGTGGCGATATGGTCGGCATCGGGCGCTCCCGCCGGCGGGCCTAAACTTTTCGAAGAGCGGGCGGATTCTACCACCGTTGCGTGGTGAGAGGGCGACAAGAATTTTTCTTCCAGGCGGTGGCCGCTTTCCATTTGATTCGTCGCTTTCAGAAGTGAGCGGCGACATAGATTCCAAAACGCGAAAATTTGGCCGCCAAAATACTCGGAAAATCAAATTCAAAACACGCGAGTCTATCTCGCACCGACAAAAGGAGAAACAGAGATGACCCAGTTATCAATCATGATCGCGCTATTGGTCGCCCTCGCGTTCGGCAATGCGACGCGCAGCGGCGTCAACCCCATCCAGGAGTCTGATTCGAGAGACAGCATTTCGCAGGACAAGGTCTCTAAGGGGGAAGCGCCGACGGACCAGCTTGGCGGCGGTGAGGGTGGATGGCCAGGTTTCTAACCGCACGAGGATCCCTTCGGCGGGGAAGGTGTATCTCGTCGAACCAAGCCGCCGAAGGGTCCAATCGTTTAGCAGCATCGGATCAGCCGCTCACACGTCAATGGAGGAGAGAAATGAAAAGTTCATCGCTCAGTATTAAGCTCTTAACCACTCTCGCGGCACTCACTTTATGCATGATCAGCGCCGCTGCCCAAGAGACAGACACCAGAAATGCACGCAACGCGGATGAAGCGGCCATCCATGAAAACGTGAAACAGATGGAAGCCGGCTGGAATGCGAAACAAGGTGCGCTGTTTGCTCAGCCGTTCGCTGAAGACGCGGACTACGTGGTCATTAATGGCATGTACTTTAATGGCCGGACTGCAATCGAGAAGGCGCACCAGCAAATATTCAACACGTTCCACAAGAATACGACCTTAAGCCTGGCCATACGGCAGATTCGATTCCTGCGGCCTGACGTGGCGCTCGTGCATGTTTCGGGGCACCTCGACGCTCCCGAGAAGCAGCTCGTCAGCGACGCGTCAATGACGCTGGTCATGACCAGAGACAAACAGGGTTGGAAGATCGCTGCGTTTCAAAACACGCAGGTCGCGAACGCCAACGACAGATCGTGCCAACCGACGGCCCAGCCGCGAAACAATAGAAAATCTTCAGGGGTCGCCTCTTAGTAATGCGGTGCCGCGGAGTGCCCTAATACTAATTCCAAACCATCCACTAGTTCCGAAAGAAGGAGAGATCATGAACTACCCGGCAATAGCTACAACCGTAAAACATTTCAACCGACTAATCGCCAAAGTCCTGACAGTTGCTCTGACAATTGGATTGTTGTTGCCAGTTACCGCCTTTTCCCAATCAAGAAGTTCGATATGGTTGGGCAGCAGACCACAGACCGGCGGTTCGTTGGGCGTGCCGGCCCTCGATGCGTCGTCGCTGTCGTATCAGCTGGGTCAACTCAATGCGAATCTCACGGCTGGTGGCGGTGGACCCCTCGGCATGCTGGGACAGTTGAATGCCAATCTGGGACCGGCCAACCAAACTTTCGTGGTCACCAATTTGAGCGATAGCGGCCCGGGCAGCTTAAGGCAGGCAATTCTTGATGCCAACGCCAACCCTGGATACGACCTGATTACATTTCAGTTCGAGGTCTTTTCGACTGTGCGGCAAGGCCAGGCAGTCACGGTAAATTTGTCGGCTGGAGCTATTGGCGGCATCGCGGGAGCCATCGGCGGCGGAACAGTTAACACAATCACTCTGACCAGTGGCGAGTTGAAGATAACCGATAGTGTAGCGATCTTAGGACCCGGTGCGAATCTACTGACTGTCAGCGGTGGAGGCAGTAGTCGCGTCTTCTCAATAGCCCCTCCACAAAACAACCTGACGTTTAATCTGCAACAGATCCAGCAGACATTAAACTTCCAGAGCTCTAACAGTCAGGGTGGTAGTCCGGCCGCTCCGCTCACCTTGACGAGCAGGAACTTAGGAGTTTTTACCGAGTCTGACAGTCACAATTCATCCAGTCTTAGTGCCCCAATCGCGGCTATCGTAATCTTGCCGGTCATTGCCGGTCTGACCATCACTAACGGCAACTCCCCGGAGAGTGGCGGCGGCATACGGAGTGTGAACAGTTCGCTGCTCCTTTACGACACGGTGGTGACGCAAAATACCGTGACTGGCGACAACGAAAACGGCGGCGGCATTTTTGCTTATGGAGGATCGCTCGACGTTGTTAACTCCACCGTCAGTCATAACAGTTCCAACGGTGATGGCGGCGGGGTCGCCTCCAGTGGGGCGTCAATCGGGATCAGCAATTCGACTATCAGCCACAACACTGCGCTTGAATCTGGAGGGGGCTTGAGCGTTTTTGCGCTCGAGATGAATCCCATCAACCTCATCAACGCAACCGTCAGCGACAATACTGCCCAAAGCGGCCAGGGCGGCCAGGGCGGAGGCATTTATGGTTCACCACTTTACCTGGTCAACGCCACGGTCAGTGACAACTCTGCGGCCGGAAAAGGCGCCGGCATTTTTGGCAATGTGTACGGCATCGGCAATAGCATCGTGGCCAACAATCCTATTTACAAACCGAGTGGCGCCGTGAGCACCAATCCGCTTTTTGAACCCACCGCCGTGGCCAACAATCCAATCTATTCTGACTATTGGGGCTATCTGGTGTCGCGGGGCAACAATCTTTTCGGTGTTGTCGATTTTGATTCGCTGTCGCCGGGAGTAGCCGTGATCCCGAGCGCTTACACGGGTTACTCGTCCGTTTTCAACGAGAACAAGGTACTTTATCTCCTGGCCGCCCAGGGTAACCTGGAAAATGCAGATCTCGCTGGAAGTCAGCAGAATCCGCTCAACCCCAGATTAGGCACATTACAGTCGAACGGCGGCGCAACCAAGACCAGAGCTTTGTTGGCAGGCAGTCTTGCCATTAACGCAGGTAACAACTGTGTCTCGACGCCGTTTGGTAGCGGAGGATGTTTGGAGCTGGCTCAGACCGTAGACCAGCGTGGCGCCGGATCTGCTCGCAAAGTCGGTAGCGCGGTTGATATCGGAGCATATGAAGTGGGGGACCGAGACGCCGACGGCATCCTTGATTTGTCAGATAACTGCCCGGATGCGCCTAACTCAAATCAGTTAGATAACGATGCGGACGGCATCGGCGATGTTTGTGACGCCGACGATGACAATGATGGTGTGGCTGACGCTTCGGATAACTGTCCGCTGACTCCTAATTCGCAGCAGCAGGACTTTGATGAGGACGGCATCGGTGATGTTTGTGATAGTCAAACCGGTCCGCCTCGCCGCAAGGACCAGTGCAAGGAGGAAGGCTGGGCGCGTTTTAACTTCCCGCGCACGTTCAAAAATCAGGGGGACTGTATTCAGTTTGTAAATACCGGGAAGTAATCCCGGTTCTGGTCCACGAAGTCACCCTAAAGACACCAACCAAGAAACCTTTGTAGGGGTGGCACTCCGTGTGTTCATTATCATGACATCCTTTACAGATCGTTATCATGACATCCTTTACAGATGATGAGGTAGGCTTCGGGTCCAAGGAGGAACTGGAGATGCCTTGGAGAACAGAGAGTGTCATGGATCAACGAGTGGAGTTTGTGCTGCGGGCGAGGGCGGGAGAAGAAGGGATTGGGGAGTTGTGTCGGGAGTACGAAATCAGCCGCCCGAC
>JANNJZ010000116.1:0-17592 GCA_031396065.1 Pyrinomonadaceae bacterium
GGATTCACGCGGATAAATACCGATCGGAAATAGAACAACAGGAATCTTTGTCTCTAAGCTTGGCTCTGCGGCTTGGCCGCCTTCCGTGCGGTGAGGCTCCGCCTCACCGGCAGCTCTATTTATTTTGAGGCTATGCCTCCCTGCGACATCAGAGGCGCAGCCTCACAGAATGAAACGGCTATCGGAAAGGCCGAGCCTTTCCGCACGGAAGGCGGCAGAGCCGCAAAGGCTATCGCCGCACCGCACCTCGGCTAACTCTCTGTTTACGGCCGACCCAAAAACTTAACTCATTTACATCAAGTCTTACCCGACAAGTAGTCTAGCGGCGCAGCCTTCGAGGAATTTGAATCAATGTAATATCATCGAGCGAAAGGGGTTCGAAATGAAAGGAGTATCCACGTGACAGTACAAAGACCCATAGAACCGTCAGACTTTGCCACGATCCCAAGGACCAGAAAGATGATTAAGACCTTGCCTGTCGAGATTCGCATTTGTCCCAGACACGGTGAGGAAGTCTCAATACAAGAAGCCTCTGTTTCGCTAAATGGCGATGTCATACCGAACTTTAAGAAGGCGAATTGGGTAGGTTGTTGCGAGGAGGCTATCGATGGCGCGACTGAAGGGGTGCGCAGAATAGCGGAATTGATCGACCGCGCCAAGCAGGACTATAGGGACCGGTTAGCAGTGAAACTCGAGCCTGAACATACGGGAGAGATGGTTGCGATGGGGCTGGAGACCGGTGACTATTTTGTCGGCGAGGACGAAGTCAAGGCTGCGGACAAAGCGCGCCTTTCAGGTCACGCAGGGTTGCTCTTTTTCTTGCCGGTAGGCTCGCCCTACGCACACCGTCTAATGTCGCCTCGCCAGTAATGAAGATAAAGGGCCATTTCAACCTGCGCAACGAGCCAGTGATCGCACTCACTGTCGGTTCATCCCTGATTGAGGTGCTGGTGGATACGGGCTTCAATTACTAATACATCCTGGTCAGTTCTATCCCCGTATAGTACGCCTTCAAAATCTGTGCATACGTGAATCCCTGGCGGGCGAGCCCATAAGCGCCTACCTGGCACATGCCAACGCCGTGTCCCCAGCCGCGGCCGAGGAACGTGAATCCACTGACGCGGCCGTCTTCGTTATAGTTCCGCTCTATAACAAAAAGCTGTTCACGTAGCCCGAGCGCCGAACGAATCCGGCCGCCGCGAACATGAGCCGTTCCATTCGAGCCGACTAATTCAAGATCAATGACCCTTTGAGATCGACCACGCGAGACAACTCGCAAGTCAGTCAGCGACCCAATCCCGCCGGCATAACGCCTTAGTCGAGTTTGCACCTGACCCACCGACAGTTCGGTGGTCCAGTTCGTAAACGGCGAGAAGCGCTCAGCCGCAGCCCCGTTCGGCGCAGGTCTAACTTCGAGGTAGTCGACTTCTCCAGCAGCATTCACGTGAAACACCACCGGCTCACCGCCGACCAATGCGACTGAGCGAACCGGATACAGGTTCTCGCCAATCTGGCGAAACAGGAAAACATCGGCGCTAATCCTTACCGGCACATCCTTACCTTTGGCATTCCGGAGGACTAGATTGTGTTCCGACGTTGGGCGCGCGCTTCCTTTTTGAAGTTGTAACAAACCACGAACTTCGAGGATGCGTGCGATGGAATGCAAGGCGCGAGCACGCGTCATGGCGTCACGGGGACGGAGGGTTGCGTCAGGCAACACTGCCAGAAAGCCATCACGAATAAGGAATGCCACATCGGCGCGGTTGGCTGCCGGCACTTCGCCGGCATCACGGATTGCCAGCAGGTATTCGACGTCCGCATCGTTCAGCAAAGTGCTGCCGCGGCTTTCACCAAAGACCGCGACACTTAAAGCCGTAGCAAAAGCCGGCGGGCGATCCACTTCTTCGGTAACGGTCGGCGCCAGCTGATGGGTAAGACGTGCCACCGAAGCGAGCCAGCCCCGAACTTCCGAAACCGACGTTTCATCTGACGCCCATGAATCGCTAATTTTAGAGCGTAGTGAGCCGAAGTTATTCAGACTTAACAATGCGACGTCCCGGACCAGGGCGACATTCTGTTGCTCTTTGAGTTCCGGAGGCTCTCGCGTGGTTTTGATGATGAAAGGGGCGAGCGCTGCCCGACCTTCCGCCGCACACTCACGCGCTTTCAGATACCCAACCGAGTCGGGGAAGATGTTTTCCGAGTCTTCGGTCCGCCCCCCACAAGTCGAGGTGTAGAGAGCGTTGATCGGTTCGCCGTCGTAAGTCGCGATCATCCCACGGGTTTCATCGACCGCCCGAGACGAAAGAGTGTTTTCCGAAGTAAGCCCGCGATAGACCTGGCTGCGTGTGGTTGGCAGAAGGTCGTAGCCCTGGGAACTAAACTGGCCCCGATTACGCAGCGCATATGTGCGTGCCGCGATTGCCTGCGCCTTGTGCGCCTCCAGTTGTGGAAAACCACCAGCTGAGAGTTCATTCGGCACCACGCCCTTAACGTAATCCTCCAGTCCGAGCACATTCACAACAGTCAGCGCGCCCCGCGTATTGGCAAACACTTCAATACGGCCACGATAGGGGCGATCATTAAAACGCACTGGCGCTTTCTCATCGTCGGAAGCAAAAGTAACCGGAGCACTGGAACTGAAGAGCCTCCCGGCGCTCGCGGCAAATGCCACTACTTCACGTGAGGGTGAACTGAAACGGGCAACCGGACGCACGTTATTCGGTACGATTACGCTGGAGGATCGCGTTTGAACTTGCGAACTCTGACTCCTGGCGACTGCCGATGTTGGACCAGCTGGCGGAGATGTGCGGGTCACCGGCACCACAGTGACATCGAAGCCTGCATCCTCCAATCGCGCGCGCAGCTCATCCACCTCGATTCGTGGACGACCCGAAGCCGTGAGCACCGTCCACGATTTAGCGGCATCGTCATAAGCCACTTGGGGCGCTTCGCCGATTACGGTGGCTACGTCGCGCGATCTTTCTTCTGCTTCGGCGCGGGAAGCCAGCCCCTCAATCTGCAACTTAAACGATGCTTCGTTACTGACCAGTGCACTCGAAACTGAAGAAAGCGGCGAGAGCAAGCGGGGCTCGACGCGCACCCGCGCGATATCCATCGGCACTAGAGTTGAAGCCACGTCGGTGGCGTTCATCAAATGTCCAGTGGTCGAAATAGTTGCGGAACGCACGTCAGTTGCGAGAGCGACGCGGATGGTAGGTTCTTGTTTCGAGTCCAGGGCTGCGGTTGATTGGTCGAAAGAAACTATGGCCCGGGCGGGAGGCTTCCATTGCTCCTCCGGCGGGGCAGACGTCCGCGCCGGCTCGATTTGTGGCTGAGAACGCCTGGGGCGAACGGCTTCCTGGCCGAAAACGACGAACGGACTGAAAGACTGGAGCGCGAGCAGGATGGCGATGGTGCCTCGCGCGAAGAAGTGGCGCATTACTTGAAAACCCTTCGCGGATTAGTCTTGGGGGCTGAACCGCGCGGCCATAGTACTACATCTTCGCAAAAAGGGATCAGGTCTTCCGCGAGTCAGTATTGATGCGGTGCAGAGTTCAAACTTTGGTTTGCGTGCCGAAACTGCAGCCTAAAGGCTCTACCCTGAAGTACCGGCCTCAAACTGCGTCTTGACACAATCAGTCCCGCGATGTGGTACGGACTTCCGCCACGGTCGCAGTGTTATTGCCAGAATTCGATCATGCGGCAGTTAGTCAAACGCCACTATGCGAGTTTTCGGGGTATCCCCAACTAGTGGAAAGCCGCCCGCCGTGTTATCTTCCAACGCGGTTTTACCCAGTTTACAAACTCTAGAAGGTCGCGCTAGCTATGTACGGAGGCGCACATAGCTGGTATGCTGCCCCCGAATTGTTCGCCCGTTACCAGAAAAGGCTTTTTCCTTGATTCTTTCGTCCGCCCTTATTTTCAACCAGACCTGTCCGACGGCATCTCTGAAGTTTGTTCTGGCTAGATCCGAAGAGAGAAGTTTATGAAGATTTTACTGTACAACCCCGACAACGGTGTGACTCGCAATTTCATGCCCCACCTGTGGATGTTCCTCCTTCAGGCGATCACTCCGCCGGGTCACGAAGTAGTGTTGATCGACGGCAATGCGCGACCAATGAACGAAGAGGAACTCGTGGCCTTTGTGCGCGAGCAGGGAATTGGCCTGGTTGGAATTGGCGCGATGACCCGCATGGCCGCGAGGGCTTATCGGATGGCGGACGCGGTTCGAGCAGCAGGAGTGTTGGTGGTAATGGGTGGACCGCACGTCACCGAAGTGCCCGACGAACCGCTTGGCAAGGATGGCGGTCCGCGCCATGCTGACGCTATTGCGCTCGGCGAAGCTGATGAGACCTGGCCGCGCATTGTGGAAGATGCTGCGAATGGATGTCTCAAAGAAATCTATGCGCCGCTCGATGAAAATGGAAAAGAACGCAAGCCGAGCCTCCAACCTTATCCTGCGATTCCCTGGGACACGATGGACCTGGACCAATTCAACATGGTTCCAAAGATGGCGCGCTCTTTTCTGGAGAAGCAGGGTTCCGGATGGGGCTCGATCCATGTGGTGCCGATTGAATCAGGTCGTGGCTGTCCTTACGGTTGTGAGTTTTGCACTGTCACCGGCTTCTTTGGCGACTCGATTCGTTTTCGTTCGAACGAAAGCGTGGTCAGCGAAATGCTGCGACTCAAGAAACATGCTCGCGCGAATCGCAGCCAGGTGATTGTCTTTTTCATTGACGACAACTTTGCCATCAATATCAAACGCACCAAATCGCTGTTACGCGACATCATCGCCGCCAATGCACAGCTCCCCTGGATCGCTCAGATCAGTGCCAACCTTTTGCGTGATGAGGAACTGGTCGACCTGATTGCCGCCTCCGATGGGAAGTGGGTTTTCATCGGGATGGAGTCTATCGACACGGCCAATCTCGCGGACGTCAACAAAAGCTTTAACAAACCCGCGGAATACGCCGCGGTACTGGATCGGCTGGCCAAACGAAACATCTACGCGATCACTTCGTTCATTGTCGGTCTCGACAACGACACACCTGGAGTCGCTGCTCGCACACTCGAACAAATCGAGAGCTGGCCTCCGGGACTGCCCGTGTTCGGCCAACTAACGCCTTTCCCGGCAACCCCTCTCTTCGATCGATTGGTAGCGGCGGGACGCTTGACGCGGCCAAAGCATTGGCTGGAGTTTGCTCCCTACCAGATGGCCCACGCGCCATTGAAGATGACAATCCCTGAGACCCAGACAGAATTGGATCTGGCGTGGGCTAGATCTTATAGCCCGGAGCGAAATCTTCAGGTAGTTAACCAGCTTAGGGATCATCCAATCAACTTTCGGGTGATACATTTCATCATGCGGTTGTTCTTCCGCGGCATCTACTTCCCACAAATGAATACGCGCTCATGGTTGAAGGTGATCTTCCAGAATCGGCGTTCGATCTACAGCCTTTCCCGGGAAGCAATCAGCGCGATCCGATCTTCCAAGAAGAATAAGAATCGGGTTGGTGACAAACCGGCAACCGCGATGGATGAGCGACGGGCTGCGTAACCACTCGCAAAGACGAAGTGTTGAGATCCTCGTTGCGGCAGCTGATTTAGGGTGATGGCTCAGTTTCAAATCGCTCGTACGCTTTAGGTCCGCAGGACCGGCAGTTAGTAGCCCCGTCCGTGACTGTCGGGGAGCTTCATCCTCTCGAAAGCCCCGAGGCCCGACGAGCTGGCACAGATCGTGTCGCACCCTCGGCGCTCAGGACCAACCAATCGTCGCATCTACCCCGACCTCACGGACGGGGCTACTAACTACCGGCCCTTCGGACCTAAGACTAAAAAATTACCCCTAAACAATCGGGAATCGTCGTGCACCGACGCCAATGGATCAACCTTCAAGCCTTCGAGCTAAACTAGCGGACTACCTCAGCCTCGAACGAAACGTCTCGATTGCGTCAGCCGCAGTCTTCCTGCTCGGGCTCGGCGAAGAGTTATGGAAGAAGTTTTTGCCTAAGTATCTTGAGGCACTTGGCGCCAGCACTCCAATAATCGGACTTTTTGGAACTGCCGAGAATTTTCTCGACGCCATTTACCAGTACCCGGGAGGGTGGATTGCCGATCGCATCGGACGCCGCCGGGCTTTTCTAATTTTTGTGGCGCTCGCTTCAGCGGGCTATCTGATTTACTTGTTCAGTAACTGGTGGCCTTTGGTTTTTCTTGGACTCGGCTTCGCGATGGCCTGGCAAAGCATGGCGTCGCCTGCGATTTTCGCCGTTATCGGCGACTCGTTGCCTCCGGAGCGGCGAGCGATGGGTTTTACGATCCAGTCGATCATGAAGCGCCTGCCGATTATCATTGCCCCGCTGCTGGGTGGGCTTTTGATCGTTGAGTTGGGAATTCTCCGCGGGATTCATGTTGGACTTCTCATCACGCTGTTCCTCGCAGTTGTTACCGTGCTCCTCGTTCGACGAATCAACGTCGAGATAAAAGCTTCACCAGCAACCAACATTCGTGGTGTATGGCGTACTTTTCACGCTGCCTTAAAGCGACTGCTAATATCCGACGTGATTATTCGGATGTGTGAAGGTATGACAGGCGTGCTTACCATTCTCTATGTCACCAACGTGAAGGGCTTGAGTACTGCTCGCTACGGGACGCTGATCGCGATTCAAACAACTACGTCCATATTGGTTTACATTCCCGCGGGGAAGATTGCCGATCGCGTTGGGCGCAAACCAGTTGTTATCCTTACGTTTGTCAGCTTTGCGCTATTCCCACTCGCGGTAGTCTTAGCTTCGAACTATGCGCTGTTGATAGTTGCGTTTGTCATCGGAGGGTTACGCGAGATTGGTGAACCGGCTCGTAAGGCAATGATTGTAGACTTCGCTCAACAGGATGTCCGCGCTAGATCAGTGGGCCTGTATTACCTCATTCGCAGCCTTTCGATAACTCCCGCCGCCGCAGTCGGGGGTCTGTTGTCGAAAGTTGCGCCGGAAGTGCCTTTTGTCACGGCGGCCGTTATCGGATTGGTGGGAACTATTGTTTTTGCGGTGACGGTCGAGGAACGATTTGCAAGTTAACGATTAACCGGATGGAATCCGAGTTGGAACACAGCCGGAGACAGAATGAAACCTAACAATGCCAGGAGACTTCTTCTGCTAAGCACTTCGAAACTGTACGGGACCGAATATCTCGATCACGCAGAAGCTGAGATTCGGGATTTTCTAGGAACGATTGGGCGCGTACTGTTTGTTCCGTTCGCAATTGCCGATAGCGATGGCTACGCGGCAAAGTCACGCGAGCGGTTTGCCGAAATGGGCTACGGGATGGACTCTCTTCATCGGCACCCTGATAAGCGTAAGTCAGTCAATGACGCTGAGGCCATCTTCATTGGCGGAGGAAACACCTTCAGGTTGTTGAAGACGCT
Source organism: Pyrinomonadaceae bacterium (assembly GCA_031396065.1). Lineage (GTDB taxonomy): Bacteria > Acidobacteriota > Blastocatellia > Pyrinomonadales > Pyrinomonadaceae > PSRF01. The sequence goes on from JANNJZ010000116.1 coordinate 7,427, forward strand.
TTACGACTTCGAGCTTTTACCTCTGATCAGAGCCAGGGTCGAGAATGGGATGCCTTACATGGGAGCCAGCGCCGGATCTAACGTCGCCGGACCTACAATCCGAACCACCAACGACATGCCGATAGTCGAGCCTCGCTCGTTTAATGCACTCGGCCTGGTACCGTTTCAAATTAATCCGCACTACCTGGATCCGGACCCCGCTTCAACTCACATGGGCGAAACTCGAGAAGAGAGAATTCTCCAATTCCTTGAGGAAAACAAGACTCCGGTGGTGGGCCTGCGTGAGGGATCGATGCTGCGGGTCGAAGCTGGCACGACCATGCTGAAGGGATCCGCCGGCGCCCGCATTTTTCGTAAAGGCCAACCGCCGGTTGAAGTCGCCCCCGGTTCAGACATTACGCACCTGGTCAGTGCGATGGAATAGCGAAAGCGCCCGGTGTAGACAGATGTTAACAGCCTGCTTCCCAGCGCCAACGGCGCGAAATGTAATAGCCTGGGCCATCGGCCCAGGTGGTCTCCTCCACGTGACCGAGCGCTGAAGGCGCGAAATGAAACTCAAATCTGACATCGTGGTTTGGCGCTTCGCTTAACGGTCGCTATTTCGCGCATTCAGCGCTTAAAAGCTTTTGGACGTTGACCTGGGGCGTTGCCCCAGGCTTCTGCATTTCGCGCCGTTGGCGCTGGGAAGAGGTCAAACGAAATAACTTTCGACCCTGAAAGGCAAAAATTCTGGCACTCCTTCAGAGTGCGGACGAAGGCTCGCTGCTTTCCGATGGTCTGCGCAGCGCTACGACCACCGGCTACTATCTGACAGCCCTCCAGGCTGAAAACCCATTCGCTACCGATCATAGCGATCGTTCAGACTAAACCTGCGGTGCTGTCCCTTCGCTGCTACTTCTCCAACTGCACCTTCCCATAGCCATTCTTTAAGAGCAGCTCCTGTCCTTCGCTACTCATCAGGAAATCTACAAACTGCCGGGCCGCAACCTGCTGAACTGAATCTTTGATGATTCCCAACGCCTGATTGATCGGCTTGTGAGTCTCCTCTTTGACTTCAATGTAGGAGCCTTCGCCCGGCTTAACCAGGGCGAGGGGAATGAATGCAACTTCCGCATTGCCGGTTGCGGCGTATTGCTTTGTTTGAGAAACGTTTTGAGCGTAGATAACCTTTGGTTCCACCTGGCTCCAGATTCCCAACGATTGGAGACTTTCAACCGTGGCCTGCCCGTAGGGCGCGATATCCGGCTTGGCGATAGCGATTCGATTAAACTCCTTGGCAGTTATATCGCCAATTTGCGTGGCCTTTAACCTGCCGGAGGGAGGCAACCACATTACCAGCCTGCCCAGGGCGTAGAGTGCGCGGCTGCCGGGTGTGATCAAGCCTTTGCGTTCGAGCTGATCCACATGCGCTACATCCGCGGCGGCGAACACATCGAACGGCGCGCCATTCTCAATTTGCCGGGCCAGATCCGCTGTCGCGCCAAAACTAAAGACGACGCGAATTCCAGTCCTCGCGGTAAAGAGTGGGCCAATCTGCCCGAAGACGTCGGTCAGATTTGAGGCCGCGGCTACGACTAATTCGGATCGATCCAGCTGACCGTCCTTTGACGGCCTGGAATCGCAACTGAGGGAAGTAAGGAGAAGGCACGCGACCAGGTAAGTTCGCACTGTTAGCTGCTGCATATGGCTTTCAACCTTCGAATTGTGACGCCTTTTTACCGTACAGACTCTAGTAAGTCGGAACAGTCGTTCCGAGGCTGACCCCACATCATAAACTGCATCTTGGTGAAGTAATGCACTTACCCTTGAGCCTCCACTCTCTTTGATCTTCCCAGAAAAGGCAAAGGTATGGTATAGACCTCTACCCCCGCAAGACGCCCTCGTGGCCGTGAGGCTACGACACAATTTGAAAGGCTTGGTGCCTTATGAGGCTACGTACATTCAAAATGGCCGTCGCGGCGGGTTTCGCCCTCATCGCGCTTGCACTGCTTTCTGGTAGTTGCTTGCCCAAACCAGCTTCCGAAACCGGCGGGGGCTTAAATCTAACAGTGTATGGCTTTTCGATCATGAAGGAGTCGCTCGAGAAGGGCATCTACCCCGGCTTCGTGGCGAAATGGAAAAGCGAACACGGCGCTGACGTCAACTTTACTTCGTCCTTTGCGGGCTCGGAGACCATTACCAACCAGATTCTCCAGGGCGTCAAAGCAGACATCGCGATCCTCTCGATAGAACGTGATGCGGATAGGTTGAAGCAAGGTGGCTTTGTTACTTCAGACTGGCACGCCTTCCCCAACAAAGGAATCATCAACAAGACGCCCTTCGTTATCCTGGTCCGTCAGGGTAATCCAAAAGGCATCCACGACTTTCCGGACCTCGCCAAGCCGGGAGTGAAGTTGATTCATCCTGATCCAGTGAGCTCGGGCGGGGCACAATGGTCAATCCTGGCGATCTATGGCTCGGAATTGGTGAAGTCGGACAAGCAATCCGGCGGGGCGGATCAGGCTCGCGCTCTTCAGATGTTAAGAGCGATCTGGAAAAACGTAATTTCAACTCCAGGCTCCGCTCGCGAGTCGCGCACACAGTTTGAAACCGGGTTCGGTGATGCCCTGATCACTTACGAGCTCGAAGGCTTGTTGATGAAAGAGAGCAACAAGACACCAGTGGATCTAGTCGTGCCGCAGGCGACGATGTTCAGTGAGCATCCGGCTGTGGTGGTGGACCGTAACGTCGATGCGGCTAAGCGCCCGGTAGTTGACGCTTTCATTCAGTATCTATCAAGTGAGGAAGCACAGCGAGCTTTTGTGAAATATCACTTTCGTTCGATTTCTTTTGAAAACCTGAACCTCGAAAACAAGGCGCTGGCCCAAATAGGAATGCCGTTTACGATTGACTACTTTGGCGGCTGGGGTAAAGCCTATCCGGAAGTGATTGAAGGCGTCTTTAGGAACCAGGTGCAGCGGAAGTGATTATCGATTGCCAATTTTCGTTTAGAAGCAATCCGCAGATTACGCAGATTTTACAGACTCAGAAGCTGGAAAAGTTAACCGGGAGGCCCAGGAAAAGTTAATCCTGAGAACCTGGCACGAACCATATGTTTTTGTAGTTGAATCGGCGTAATCTGAGGATACGCCTTTCTCGAAATGAATCCATGAGTTCACTCATTCCCACAATGCGCCATGTGCGCGGTTTCGATGTGGCCCGGCCGCTGAGCATCGGCATGCTGGTGTTTATGATGCTGCCGCTGGTCTTCCTGCCCTTAGCGTCAATATTCTATTTTGGCACGACTCAGGGACTAGCGAGTTTTTGGGCTGCACTGATGGCGCCTGAAGCAGTGTTCGCACTCAAGCTTTCGATGGTCACGAGTTTCTGGGCCACTATTTTCAACGTTGTGTTTGGGCTCTTCGCGGCCTACGTGCTGTCGCGTTACAACTTTTGGGGACGGAATGCACTGATCGTAACCATCTCGCTGCCGACAGCTATTCCGACAGCGGTGGCCGGCTTTGCCCTGCTGCTGTTATGGGGACCCTATGGAATGCTGGGTAGGCTACTACGGCCCCAGGGCATTGAAATCATGTTCACGGCGGGAGCGATTATCCTGGCAAACGTGTTCGTTACTTTCCCGTTGGCGTTTGGAGTTATCAAACCTGTCTTTGACACGATGAGCCGATCGCTCGAAGAAGCGTCGGCGACGATAGGAGCCACTCGAGTCCAAACGTTCTGGCACGTAACCTTGCCTTCATTACGAGGCGCGATCGTCTCGGGCGCCCTGTTAACCTTCGCCCGCGCGGTGGGCGAGTTTGGATCTACGATCCTCGTGTCCGGAAATCTGGCGGGGCGCACGCAAACAGCGCCTCTCTACATCTTCGCGAAATTCAACGAAGGTCAAATAGAAGCCGCCAATGCGATTGCCATCGTCCTGGCGCTCTTTTCATTTTTGATTTTCAGCGTGCTGTTTTTTGCGAGGGATTGGCTTGATGTTGATTGAGGCTCACCGCCAAGACGCCAAGACGCCAAGACGCGAAAGGGCGCCAAGGAATCAGAGAGAGATAGAGCGAGAGAGAATGAGAGAGAAATGCGAGCCTACGCGGGGAAGTTGGAGACGTATCTGCCGTTCCGCTAACTCCGACTTGGCGACCTTGGTGGCTTGGCGGCTTGGCGGTTCGCATTAAGGTACTTCCGGGGCCTTAGGCGGTTGATATTGAGGTAAGCGTATGGCTCAAGTAGCCAGAGTTATGGAAAACAAGGTGAAGCCCGATTCGAAGGAAGGCTCGGCCCCGCAACCGGCGGCCAGTGTGGTGGGCGTGAGTAAGTTCTTCGGCAAGACGAGTGTGCTGCAAAACATCTCTTTTGACGTAGCCGAAGGTGAGGCGCTCGTCTTGCTTGGTGCTTCGGGCAGCGGCAAGACGACGATTCTGCGAATAATTGCCGGTCTCGAACAACCATACACCGGCAAAATAATGCTGCACGGGAAGGATGTGACTGAGCTGCCGGCTCGTGAGCGCGGCGTAGGCGTAATCTTTCAAGCCTATGCGCTTTTTCCCAAGATGACGGTGGAGAAGAATATTGGCTATGGCCTGAAGATCAGGAAGCGACGGCGCAAAGAGATCAAAGAAAAGGTCAAGGAACTTCTTTCATTGGTCCAACTCGAGGAGCATCGCAAGAAGTATCCTTCGCAGCTTTCTGGTGGGCAGCAACAACGGGTCGCCATCGCTCGTACCCTCGCTTACGATCCTGAAGTACTACTATTCGATGAGCCTTTCGGTGCCCTTGATGCGCAGACCCGCGGTCACCTGCGACGCGAGATACGGGCTTTGCTGAAGAAGGTGAATGTCCCGGCGATCTTCATTACTCACGATCAGGAAGAGGCTTTGGAATTGGGCGATCGCATCGCCGTAATCAACGTCGGCCAAATCGAACAGATTGGGACGCCCAGCGAGGTGTACAACAATCCGGCAACGGAGTATGTCGCGACCTTTCTCGGCGCCGCGAATATTTTCGAGGGGGTGGTTCGGAATGGCTATGTTGAGGTGGGCGCCGCTCAAGTTCCCGCTCAAATAGATGTCCAGAGATTTAGCGAGGGCCAACCTGTCAAACTAATCTTTCGCCCTGAAGATGTTTCGATAAGTAAGAGCCAAGAGCTTCCCGGAGGTGGTAACTATCTCTTCAGTGGCCTGGTTGAGCAGACGAGCTTTGTCGGAGCTTATGAACGGCTGCGGATCAGAGTGGATCCCAACGGCAGCGGCGCAACTGAGGAAGGCGATACACCGTTTTACCTGACCACGGAAACTCCCGAAAGCAACACTTCGAAGCCTATCATCGCTACCAGACCGAAACCGGAAACTATGTCCGTAAGACTTCGGATTGGCGATCGAGTGTTTCTGGGGCTAACTTCTTTTACGATCCTGCCTCACGACACTCCGCGAACGTAAAGCAAACTGTTAGTTTGCGACGACTCGACGGCATTCAAGCCCGCAGCCTCCACACCACTCGCAAACTAACAGTTTGCTTTACCCAAGGCTGCTACCGCGAGCGAGTGAAACTTGCGTCTCACGCTGTTGATGTTTACGAAGGGTAGTTGGCGAGCATGCGTACGGTTTGTCAGGAGGATAAAGACTCGCTGGTCGTGCGGATCAATCCAACAACTCGTGCCGGTAAAGCCACTATGGCCATAGCTGTCGGGGGGCAGATCCAGCCCAGCGGCTGAATCCTTCGTTGCTGCCAATTGCCAGCCAGGAGACCGCGCCTCTTCCAACCCTTCAGTCAGGTTCCGGCGAAACAGTTGGCAGGTCTGCGGGTTGAGCAGTTTGCTTTGTTCAGCCAGAAACTGATGGGCCAGCGTCAGCGTTTCCGCCGCAGTCGAGAAGAGTCCCGCATGTCCCGCAGCGCCTCCCATGAAATATCCATTTCCGTCGTGTACTTCGCCCCAGATTAAGTGCTCCCGCCAGGTTGTATGTGCGTCGAAGTCAATCTGAGGCACACTGTCGCGACAGGTGCCTTGCTCATAAGCATTGCCCACTTCGCTCGCCGCAATTCCCGTCTGCATGGAGCGCTCGGGGTTAAAGAAGGTCCGGGTCAGCTGCAGCGGTTGAACCAGTTCCTCTTTCGCTAACGCTGCTATCGGCTTTCCCGACAGCCGTTCAAGCATGAAACCCAAAGTAATAAAACCCATGTCGCTGTAAACGACGCGCGTTCCGGGTTCGTAGTCCAATTCCAGATTGGCAATCTCCGACAGAGTTCGGTTGCGGTCGCCTCTGGACAGAATATAGAGCGGGCGCCAGGCGGGAAGTCCGGAACTATGGGTTAGCAGTTGGCGGACGGTGATTGATTGTTTGTCCGTTCGATCAAACTCAGGCAGATAGTGTGAAACTGAACTATCGAGCGTGACCTCTCCCGTCTCAAGGCGCTGTGCACAAAGGAGTCCGGTAACTAACGGTTTCGTTAAGGAAGCAAGATCGTAAATGGTGTCGAAAGTTGCGGGGATTCTCCGTGGCTCGACAACAGCGTTGCCCAGGGCGTCAGCAAACACCACTGCGCCTTGCTCAACTACAAAGTAAACGGCGGAAGGGAAGTCGCCGGCAGCGATGCGTTCGCGCAACATCGTAGAGATCTCGTTTTGCGGAATCGGAGTTATGGACATATTTGAGAGTCTAGCAATTTCAACCCGCGTGGTCTGCCGGGGAAATCACGATTACGCGACATACAGGCGCATAGAGTACAGCCTTTAGGTTGCCGCGTCCCAACCATGCAAGCTAAAGCTTGTACTCTATACGCCTGTGCTCAAGCCGCTCATTAACAGGTGTACAGAGTACAACCTTCAGGTTGCGTCTTCGTTGGGTAAGTGCGCCACGAAACCGAATCAAGTCTTCTTCCCAACGTCGCAAGCTAAAGCTTGTACTCTATACGCCTGAAATGCAGATGATACTTAAGCGGGCCGGGGCTGCGCCGGCAACGACGCAAGGTCCAGCAGGTAAACAGTCTGGTCCGCAGTTAGGACGAATAAGCGTTTCCCATCCTCGCTAAAGCGAACGAACGATACCCGAGTCGGAAAAGTAAACTGCTCGCGCTGTTCAAACGAGTTGAGGCTGTAGAGATTCAACGGCCCTTCCCCATTTGCGACGCACAGCAAGTTGCTGACTGCACTGACTGCCGCCAGTCTGCCAAACACCTTGGCCTTCTGCTGGCCGCTGCTCAGCGAATAGACGAGGGTGCGGTTCTCCGTATCCGAAATCACCACCCAATCACCGGCTGTAAACACGTCGCTAATTCGAAAGGAGCCTTTACCGGTTTCGATCAAAAGTTCGCCCAACGGTTTGCCGGTTTTCACATCCAGTACCTTGAGGTAATAGTCGCCTTCCTTCTCTTTCAAGATTTTGACCTGCTGCGTCAACGTCGCGTTCTGCTTGATTGCAGCTCCCGCAGCCTTGGAAGAAACAGGCCACAAGAGCGTAATCGTGGAATTGCCTGCCGGCGCCACCCAGTAACGAGGACGCTCATTCGGAAGCGGAAGGGACCATAGCGCGTTCAGAGTGGGAGCATCACGAACTTCCATGACCACATTCTCCCAATAGCTCCCGCCTTTCTTGACGGGGTTAAACTGGATGACAAACCTGCCTTGTTGTCTTGCCGAACTGTTTTCGACTGGCTTACCTGCGGTGGCCTGGCGCGTAGCAGGGTTCATGTGTGCAACCGTTCGCGCCTCTTCGCCCTCAGCCGGAAAATCAGCATAGAGCGTTTTATCGTCCGCGAAAAATGCGCCCCGAAATCCCCTTAGCGAGAAGACCATTTTCTCTTGTGCCAGGTCCCAGACTGCGCCTTTGGAGTAACCCGAGACGGCCAGCCACTTGAAATCCGGCGAGACGTCGGCGGCGTATAGACGACCTAAAGGACTCTTTGGCAAGGCCACGCTTTGGCCGGTAGTACTTTTCCGGTCAAACAACCCCAGCTCGCCATTTCGCATTTCCAATGCCATGACCTCGCCATGAGCGTCCAACAGGAGTCGTTGATTGAGCGTGACAACCTTTTTCGTCGTCAAATCCAGCAGGCCACCCGAATATTTTCCTCTCCGCCTCAGCATCACAAAGTCCCCTGAGGTAACCGGCCACAGAGACCTGCCGAAAATCTCAAACTTGTTGACTGCTTCCCCCTCGGGAAAAGTGTAAAGGCCCGACTTCTTTGAATCGCCAAAATTGATACCCGCTAGCTTGTTCGGGCCAACAAACGCGAAGGCGCTGGAAATAAGCTGCTTCAGATCTCCTTTCACGCTCACGACCTTTCGAGTTGTCAGATCGAACACAACTGATTGCACGCTGGTTTGAATGCTCAATTCCCCCAACACAACTGACCTGTCACCAGCCACAAAATAGTGACTGTCTGGCGAAAATCCCATGTTGATGAGTTCCTGTTCGCCGGTGTCTGTGTCATCGCCCATCAGAGAGGCGAAGATCATCGAAAATACATCCAAGAAGCCAAGCTGGGTGAAGCCCTTCTTTTCAAAGATTGCGGTCCCAGTCTCGACTTCGAACAAGCTCAACCCCAAATCACTATCCAAACAAGCCAGCACCTTGCCATCTGGTGACAACGTGGTTTGCATGCATTTCTTTCTAACCACCACCTCGTATGCCGTCTTCAGCTTTTGTTCTGCTACGTCCCAGAATTCGACGCGCAGGTTGGACGTCCAAAAGACGACTTGACGCGAATCCGGCGTGAACCGGGCAGGCCGGGCATCCGGTGAGTCAATGCGAAACAGGGGGGTCAGCGGCTCTCGCGAAAGAACGCTAATTCCGGAGTCATCCTGCGACAGCAGAAACTTTCCGTCGGGACTAAACCGCAGTTGGTTAATCTCGCTGCGCAAGGAAGGATTGAGGGCTTGTTTTGAAGTCAGCCCCGGCACCGATTCTTTGCGGGCCCCAAGCCCGGTATTACTGACGACGGCTGTTTGCCATTCACGAAACTCTGAGCCGGAAGCTGAATTGCGGGCTCCCCGACACTCGGCAGGTAACGACTCCAGGCCTTTCAACATCTCGCGCAACCGCTTCTGCTCTGGTTTGGTTCGACCGAACAGATCTGACAGGAGGCCTCCCCCGGTTTTACCCTTTAGCTCAAAATAACGATCCCACAAAGAAGCTTGGGCATTGGGGTCGTATCCTGCCTGGACCAGGGCATACAAACCGATTAGATCAGCGACGTTTTGATTGCCCGACTCATGGTTTTCCAGTTTTTCGAAAGCCTTTGGCTTACGCGCCGAGTTTTCAATTAGCTGATTGTACTTCTCAAAGATGTCGCGCCGGTCGCCAACCTGCATCACTCCCAGCACCTCGCGAAAGAGGATAGAGGTATCGATCGCCGAATGGCGCGCGATGATATGGCCGAGTTCATGGGCGATGACCCCGGCCAACTCATCCTCATTCTGGGCAAAAGCCACCAGCTTCCGCGAGACGTAGATGCGGCCCCCTGGCAACGTGAAAGCATTTACATCATTAATGTCGAACAGGAAGAACTGGAACCGCAGATTGGTGGGCGGCAAATGTTTGATCAGACGATCGCCGATTCGGCGAAGGTAGGCGGTCACCACTTCGTCCTCAATCACGCGATGAGCATGTTGTACGTGTTGGGCTACTGCGTCGCCGAGATCCATCTCCTGGCTCTCGTTGAAGATGCTTTGACTTCCAGGTTGGGTAGCAAGCTTTGGCAGTTCGCAGGTTTTTTGACCGGCGGCCTGGATGGTAGTCAAACACAGGGCTATTGCGAGTAGTGAGACTAGAATGAGGATCTTATTTTTCATAATCAATTTGTCCGGGAGGAATTCGAACGAAACATAAGTGTACTCTCAAACCATGATGTTATTAACTCTCGTTGCTCAGTTTAGAGAGCGCACTTGTGCGCCTGCCTTGCGCCACCAAAACCGATGGTTGAGCTGTTCCTGCCGGGGGCACACAAGTGTGCTCTCTAAACAATCAGTTGTTCCCCCACGGGGGCGTGCCAGCGCGGGAGTAAATGGGGACCGAGGATAAGAAGAAGGATAAAGCAATTGCCTGGCAGGTTAAAGCGCCGACGCCCTGGGACCGCAGGCGGCTCGCCTGCATCGAGCGCGAAGCGCGAATGAGATGTTACGGATTGAGGGAGCCCCGGGGACGACTCGCGCCTGACGGCGCTCTCTGCGGGCGAGC
>JANNJZ010000205.1:0-3358 GCA_031396065.1 Pyrinomonadaceae bacterium
GGCGCTGGGCAAGCGGACCCGATGGCGCCGGGCTCTGACTTTTGCGAGCTTCCTGATTCATTGTGCCTTCCGGTTGATCCTGCTCCCGCGAGTTGAGGTGGTGGTGGCGCTGACTTCGCCGCCCCTCATCTCCTGTCTCGGCGCTGCCTTCGTTAAATTGAAGGGGGGTAAATTCTTCTTCTGGGTCATGGATCTTAATCCTGACGAAGCCATCGCCGCCGGTTGGCTCAAAGAAGATTCCTTAATGGCCAGGGTACTCAGCCGCTTCCTGGGCTATAGCCTGCGCCACGCCGAGCGAATCATTGCCTTGGACCACTTCATGAAAGACCGAATCGTGGCGAAGGGTATTTCGCAGAGGTCAGTTGTCGTGCTGCCGCCATGGGCCCACGACGACACGGTAGGCTTCGATCGCGAGGGAAGAGAAGCATTTCGCCGGCAACACAACCTCACCGAGAGTTTCGTGGTGATGTATGCCGGCAACCACAGTCCCTGTCACTCTCTGGAAACATTAGTCGAAGCCGCCCGCCGGTTGTCGGATCGCAAAGACATTGTTTTCTGTTTTGTCGGTGGTGGCAGCGAATACCAGAAGGTGAAGGACTTTGCGCGGCAGCACAGTTTGGCGAATATTCTCTGCCTGCCTTATCAGCCATTCGACACGTTGTCAGCTTCACTTTCGGCGGGCGATTTACAGGTAATAGTTATGGGTGAGGAGTTTGTCGGCATTGTTCATCCCTGCAAACTCTACAACATCCTGACTGTCGGCAGTCCTTTCCTCTACATCGGGCCTACTCCCAGTCACATCAGCGAAATCGCTGCCGATGTCACCTCAAGTCCAGATCGGAGCTACCGAGCTTATGCTTCCGGTAGCGGCGACGTGGAAGCCGTAGTTAACTCCATTTTGACAGAGGTAAGAATTGAACCGGAGGACGTTCACCCGCGTCGTCCGGAAATTGCGGAGAGGTTTTCCAGCCAGACGCTGCTGCCTCGCATGATCAAGCTATTGCAATCTGAGAAGATCAAACCTGACCCGCTTTTCACTTCGTCTGGAAGCTCACCTGTGATCTCGGCTGGGCGCTAGCCCCGGTTAGATAGTAAACTCCCACACCCCCAGAAAGGTCGTCCAGTGAATACTTACGTCGCCCTGTTCCTGATTGCTACCGTTGCGTCCTTAATCCTCACTCCCTTAATTCGCCGGCTGTGTGTTCGATTCCGGCTCCTGGACATTCCGCTCGATGGCCGCCGGATGCACATCAAAGGTGTGCCCCGGCTCGGCGGAGTCGCCATCTATCTGGCAGCCGCGGTCGCACTATCAGCCGTGCCACTGGTGGATAACCTGCTGACCCAGACCTTGCGAGGATATTCCACGGAGATCCTGGTGGCCTGTATCCCCGCTACGCTGGTTCTCTTGTTAGGCATCTATGACGACCTGGCCGGCACCAATGCACGAGTGAAGCTTTCGGCACTTGGCTTGATCGCCACGCTCTTCTTTATCATGGGCGGCCGCATCGAAGCCGTACCCTTACCGTTTATCGGCTCCTACGAACTGCCCTTAGTGCTTTCATATGTGGTGACGGTGCTTTGGATGGTCGGGATTGCGAATGCCTTTAACTTGATCGACGGCATCGACGGGCTGGCTTCGGGGGCAGCGTTGTTTTCTTCTCTGGTAATCCTGGCGATCTCGTTTGCTCACGGCCAACCGTTGATGATTGTTTTTTCCCTGGTTCTTTGTGGATCCCTGGCTGGATTTCTACGGTACAACTTTAACCCCGCCTCGATTTTCCTGGGCGACTCGGGTGCGCTGTTCGTGGGTTTCACGCTGGCGGCATTGTCTGTACTCGGCTCCCAAAAAGCGACCACCACCGTCGCCGTGGTTATTCCCATTTTGGCCTTCGGTCTGCCGGTGGTGGATACGGGAGTGACAATCGCGCGCCGGCTGATCAGCGGCCGGCCAGTTTTTCAGGGAGACAATGAACACATTCATCATATGTTGATTGCGCGCGGCTGGTCGCAACAGCGGGCCGCCCTGGTTTTGTATGCCGCCTGTGCAGTGTTTGGCCTGGGGGCTATTGTCTTCACCAGCAATAGTTCACCACTAATAGCCCTGGCTTTACTGGTCCTGACAGTGGTGACGGTGGTTGGTCTGGGCCACCTGCGCTACCACGAAGTAGATGAGCTTCGCGCCGGTGTTAAGAGAACGGTCGGAGAGCGTCGAACTCGAGTGGCAAATAATCTGCGGATTCGTCGGGCGGGTGTGGCGCTCTCAAAGGCCACCACGCTGAATGATCTGTTTGATGCGATGGACACTATGTTGGAGTTTGAGGCATTTGCCTACGCGAATATCCAATTAGGACAGCCTGGCCATATCCACACTAATGAGCGGGCGTTTCGAGCCTGCACCCGCCGCCGGGCCGACCAGAGCATCCAGTTTCGCGACGGCTATATCACCTGGTCGTGGATGCAGGATGGCGTAGATGAAGATGAAGTGGTGGGCTCCACCCAACACTGGTGTTTCCGTGTACCGTTGGCGAATGATAAGGGCGAATGGGGTTGGATCAATCTTTACCGTCCATTCGACGCGGAGCCTTTGTTGTTGGACATCAACTATCTCTTTGGTTTTTTGAGGACCGAAATGGCCGCCGCTACGAGTCGAATTCTTCAGACGTATGAAGAACGAGCGGCCGCTGCCAAGATCGGTACTGTCTCAGGCGCAACGGTTTTGAGGATGTCTGCGCGGAAGTCTGCGAGGTAGCCTGTCAGAACCGCTGCGTTAGCCGGCGGCCCACCCGCTACTGAGACTCCTATGAAAATAGAAGTTGGTGAATCAGGCTGACCGCAACTCGTTCTATTTTCATTCGCGGTGGCGAATCGAGATTCATGACTTACTGTGTGAAAACTCCGGGTTCTCAGCGCCAAAGGCGCGAAATGTGACAGCCTGGGCCATCGGCCCAGGTGGACTCCGCATTAAGATTCCTAGCGCTGAAGGCGCGAAATGAAAGTGGACTTACGAATCGTCAATGTTTTTCAGTCGAGTCTTGTTATTTCGCACCTTCAGCGCTTCCCGGATCGTTATGTGACGTTAACCCAGGGCGTTGCCCTGGGCTATCACATTTCGCGCCCTTGGCGCTGAGAGCAGGGAGTTTCCAGACAGTCGCTACGCAGGTGGTTCTGACAATGCGGGAGTGCAGGGGAAGGGTCTTCGACGCGTAGCGGCGGTATGAGTTTAGCCCGGCCGTTCAAGGCCGGGGGAGAATAGGGACGGTGTCCGCGTCGCGTAGCGACGATTGAATCCACGGTCAGGCGTCACAAAGCGACGCGGACACCGTCCCAATTCACCCCCCGCCGTGGACGGCCGGGAGAA
>JANNJZ010000294.1:0-4527 GCA_031396065.1 Pyrinomonadaceae bacterium
TAGAATCAAACGCCAAGCGGGCGTGGAAGAGAGCAGCTTCTTCCACGCCCGCTTTTTTGGCGAGACTTCCCCGGTCTCGATCAGCGGGTCTCCAATGAGAGACTCACGCCTTTGTGTCAATCAAGGCGATAAGCTACTATCAAATCATTCCGAATCGGGGTTTAGATTAATGGGAAATCACTTCGTTAAATTCACCGAGACCAGTTCTTTTGAGGAGTTAGCTGATCGTTCGAAAGACCGGCCGATCGTTATTTTCAAACACAGTCTGACCTGTCCAATTAGCTCTGCCGCGTATGAGAGAATGGAAGAATTCGATGGAGAAGTGGCCCTGGTTGAGGTGCAACGGGCGCGATCTCTATCGACCGAAATCGAAAATCGGTTAGGCGTTGCACATGAGTCGCCCCAGGTTCTTGTTTTGAGTAATGGGCAGGTCGTCTGGAGTGCTTCGCATTTTAAGATCACTGCCGAAGGGGTGGGCGCGGCGGTACGTGGGGCCGTAGAAAAGACCAAAGTGGTCCCAGGCAACGGCGGTCAGAGTAGTAGCTGATAGAGATGATCGAGACAACTGAAAGGCGGGGGCCGGCAATTGAGCCGCGTGAGATTAAGCAGGAAGGCGAGTCGGGCCTGCGGATCGGTTGGGCAGACGACTGCGTATGCCTTTATACAGCGGCGGAGTTGCGACGAGCGTGCCCTTGTGCGCAATGCGTCAACGAGTGGACTGGTCAGCGCGTCCTGAAGCCGGAAACAGTTTCAGAAGAACTCACCATTGCCGACGTAAGTATTGTCGGACGTTACGCGCTCAACTTCCGTTGGAGCGACGGACACGAGACAGGGATTTACAGTTTTCGCTATCTGCGTGAATTGGGCGAAAGATAAGATCCGAGGCGAGAGAAACAGACTGTTATGAACGAACAAGATTACTTTAACGAAAAGCAGGAATTGAAAAGGGCGACTTTTAGTTGTCCGCATTGTCGCAGCCGTGAAGAGTATGAAGTGCGATGGCTACGGCGGACCAAAAAAGCAGCGCCTCCGCGAGGGGCCAACGAGCAGGACCGTATGCGTTATCAGAAATCGCGCGATTACATGGTGCGGGTCGATGACATGCTCGCATGCAAGAGTTGTCGCCGACGGTTTGATATTCCCAGCTCACAGTCAGTCGTTTTCATTTAAGCGTTGTCTCCTGGCGCTAACACTAAACTCCGCCGCCAGGTCTGGGCTTTGGATTTGTCTCCTTTGAGAAGACCGGCACTCCAGGTGTAGCCGTAAGTCATTAATCGAGAGAGTTGCTGTCGCAGCGATGGCGCAAAAATACTTCAACTGACAGGAATAAGGGATTCCTTCCGGAGCCAATCAATCTCCTCCGAAAAAGTAGAACCGCGAATAAGCTTCCGGACTCGTCGAGTAATGGGCGCGAACAGACTGCCGTTAGAACATAAGAGTCACTGGCCTCATCTTTGCTCTTTGCTCCACTCCAAGCAGATCAAATAATGGGGTCAAAGACTATGAAAGCAACACAAGAGTTTGCCGGCGCGCATAAGACCAACACGTCATTTCTGTCTCCTTTGGAGCGGCGTCTGGCGCCGATTGTTATTCCGAGGATTCCTGCCTGGCTGGAAACTTACCATCTGACGATGCTGACGCTGGTGTGGTCGCTGATGATTTTGGTTTTCAGTTTTCTGGCGGCAAAAAACCTTCGCTGGCTTTGGATGGTTTCATTGATGATCTTCCTCCAGTGGGTGACGGATCATTACGATGGCAAGGTGGGGAAGTATCGGAACACTGGTCTTGTCAGATGGGGATACTACATGGATCACCTGCTGGACTATGTGTTCCTCTGTTCGGTGATTATCGGTTACGCATTTATTCTGCCGCAGCATTCGCGATTCCAACTGCTGCTGACCCTGGCTCTCTTTGCTGCCTATGATTTCAGCACCTTTCTCGCGTTCTCCGCCACCGACAAACTCCAGATTAGCTATCTCAAGTTTGGGCCGACTGAGTTCCGTTTGGCACTCATCATCATCAACGGGTTGCTGGCCGCTTATGGCACCAAGCACATGATCGGCGGACTGAAGTGGGTGAATGCAGGCGCGGCAGTGGGCTTGTGTTTTTTGGTCTATCGAACCCAGAAGAAGATCTGGAAGCTTGATATGCAGGATCGAAAGGTCAGCCAACCGAAACGTGCTGCGAGGACAGAACTTCTGTTGGAGAAATCATACGTCGCTGCCGAAGAGTGTACGTATTAACAACGCTCAGACTGACTGCGCAAAGCAGCCATACCAGCCGTTTGTGCATCTATTAGAGGCTAACTGATAGTTCGTCCGCTGCGATTCATTGTGGCCTGAGTTTTGCTAAATGGGATGCAAGATTCGCGACGATAGCCGTTCTCAATTAGCAGGAAGTAACAAAGAATCAGGGAACTCTGTTCGAGAAAATGCGTTTAAGTGAACAACGCACTACAATAGTCAGAAACACAAGGTTGTTAGGAATGTCAGAAAAGAAAACAATTCGCATCATCAAAAAGGACGAGCGCATCCGTAAGGAAAAGCCCGTCGTCAAGGGAAACACCGCCGCTCAAACAGCGCGTGAAATGGTCCAAACTGTGACCAATTGGGTTACAGAGCTTCAGCAGAAGCGCCGCGTCGAAACTGCCAAAGCAATCAAGTCATTGCTTCCGGAGAGTCCTCGAACTAACGAGGCCTAGACCAACCACCTCGCCGCAATAACCCAGGTAATCGGTCCGTTTCTAACCCTGCAAAGAGCGTTTGGAGCATGTTGTTGACAACCCGCTCCGGGGGGCGGTAGCATGCCCAAAAACTTTCGGGAACTGGGTGATATTCACCAAAGTATAAGCGCAAAATGCCGAGAAAAGGTTCTGCGAAGCGCAAAGGCAGAAGAGAAGCGCGGCCCGTTTTTGAGGGAATCAGGAAGCCCTTAGCTCCTCCGGGTCACCCAATGAGTCATGCTAGACCTGATGAAAAGGCCAGACCTTCCGGTCGCACCGCTAAGCACAAGCGCAAACCGGACATTACCGAACCCGGAAGCGCCGATTGAATCCGAAGTCACTGTTGTTCCTCTTAGCATCTGAAATGTCCACTGCACACGAGAGCACTCAAATTGAGGTTTCGCTTGCCTTCATCCAAAAGGCTCGGGAGTTTCTGAGAGACGAGTATCTACCGAAGATAGAGCGCTGCGTGGAGAAGCTATCCGACGAGCAAATTTGGTGGCGTTCCAATTCGCAATCTAACAGTATTGGTAATCTCCTGTTGCACCTTTCGGGCAATGCTCGCCAGTGGATTGTCTGTGGCTTGGGAGAGGAAGTTGACGCTCGCGTTCGTCAGGCCGAGTTTGACGAGCGAAGAACCATCCCTCGCGAAGAACTGCTGGCGCTGCTCACTGCTACGATGAAAGACGTTGACGATACGCTGGCTTTTTTTGAGCCACACCGGCTTCTGGACAGTTTTGAGATACAGGGAACCGAGGTGACTGCTTTAGCGGCAATCTTTCACGTGACGGAACATTTCTCGATGCATTCCGGCCAGATTATCCTGTTGACGAAGTCGTTGGCTGAAATGGATCTCGTCTTCTATGATTTCTCGACGGGCAAACCAGTTCACACCTGGGTCAACACCAAGCCTGAATAGCTGATCCCTCAAGACAGCCTGTGTTTGGGATTCAGACCATGTATAAAACGACACTCCGGGCGACCATGGGCTCCAGGTTGGAGCACTGAAACCGATCTCTTAAGCGTTTGATCATCGTTCCCATCTTTCAAAAGGCTGCGATTAATGTTTAATATGGTTCGCTCGTCAAAACTCAGGAGAGCGAGACTGGCAGGAATGCCGTGTCCTACTCAAATCCAGGGAGGTCGGATCTGAATGACTTACGTCGTTGTAGAACCTTGCGTGAACTGTCGCTACACTGACTGCGCGCTTGTTTGTCCCGTTGAGGCGTTTCATCTCGATGACGATATGCTGCACATCAACCCCGAGACGTGCATCGACTGTGATGCCTGTGTACCGGAGTGCCCGGTGGAAGCTGTCTTCGCCGAGGCTAATGTACCCGCTGAGTGGGCACATTATACGCAACTAAACGCAGAGAAGGCGCTGAGCGGATTGCCCACCATTACGGCCCGCTTGGATCCGCTTTGCGAGTCGGTTTCTCATTAGTTTCAAATGAGGAAAAATACAAAGCACCTGCTGGGCGGTCTGGCCCTGGCGGCGGGCGCATTCGGTGCAACCAGCGCTTATCTCAAAAAGAAAAGGCGGAGGGGAAACAGCCATCGAAATCAATTTGCGGATGTTTGGGCTCGCCCTGGCATGACGGTAACGTTTCGGGCTGAGTTGATGCCAGGTCGCGACCGTGAGGCAAGAACAGCTCGAGTTAAGGAACTCCTTCCGAGTGGCCGCGTGCTGTTAGATGAAGTTGCCGGAGAACACGCGGAGAAAGAGTTTGACACGAATACGTGAAGTCAAAAGTCGAAAGTCCAAAGACCAAAGTCCAAAGTCCAAAGACCAAAGTCCAAAGTCC
>JANNJZ010000307.1:0-16165 GCA_031396065.1 Pyrinomonadaceae bacterium
ACTCATCACTCATTACTCATCACGAAGTGGTTTAGAAGCTTCTATCGCGGACGTCTACCTTCTGAACCGTGAATACCACTCGCATCGTGTCCGGGCGCCGATCCCATGAAGCGGGAACGAAAGCAGCGCTCTGTCGCAGCGCCACTTCAAAGTCCGCGAGCATCTGACGGTCGCGAGGCGCTTGCACTACATCTGCCAGGGCCGCCGAGCCATTACTGAACACGTCAGCCACCACGACCATATCGTCAGCTTCCTGATACGCTTTGCCGTGCGGATCGGCATAAGAGCCGGTCAACGCCGCCAGCGCCCCGCCCGGGTCAAGACTGGGTGACTGCGCTGCAAACGGGGCTCGGGCTGCCGAGAAGGCCTCAGGAGTTACCGGCTGATTCAGATCGTAACGGACACTGGCTTGAAATGCGTGCACCGTGCTGTTTTGCATTGCAGCATCCTGAAGGGCCACGAAGTGTGGGCGAAACGTGGCAAACATCGAAACAAAGAGTAGGAGTGAGGCAAACGAGCTGACGCTGTAGGGCATCAGGCGAGGCTCCAGCCAAAGCGCGATCCGCTCAATAAATGACGGCGCGGGAGCCTGACGTTGTGCGGCCGCTTCGATCATCAAAGCGTCAGTGATCGACGAAGCCAGACCTGCAGGGGCCGCAGGACTAGAAAGGCTGCGGAAGCTGCGGCTGATTTTCCTGAATTCAGCAACCTGTGTGCGGCAAACCGGACACTTATCGAGGTGGTCGTCCACCGAGACACGCATAGGCAATGACAAAACGTCATCTATGTATTGTGATAGCAGGGGTGATGTCTCTTTGCAGCTCATATAGGCATTTCCGATTCTCAATTTCCAATTGCCGATTGCAAAGCACTAGCTTTGCTTCCGAGCTTTGAATCGGCAATCGGCAATTGGCAGTGTATTGGATGGCCGACCGACCCCGGCTGCTTCCTATTGCTAAGAAGCACCTTCGTCAGGTCCTAAGCGTAAAGCTTTCATTGATTTCAAGCGACCCTTCCACGGTTGTTGCTGGCCGTTTCAAATTCGCTTTCATCTTCGAGTCGCTCTCTGCCGGAGCCCGCCGTTTTCTCACTTCGACCCATTTGGCACCGAGTTTGTGTGAGCCGGGGCGGGTCGGCCATCCCTTCAGAATTTCGGATTGCGGATTTGGAATTGCGGAATTGAAAACTCGAAGCGCGCTAGAGACCAATCTGAAATCCGCAATTCGAAATCCTCGATTCATAAAGCGCCTTCTAACCTTCGCCTTAATTCCAGGCGCCCACGCGCCAGTCTCGATTTGACAGTTCCAACGTTAATTCCCAGAGTCGCGGCAATCTCTTCGTAAGAGAAGCCTTCGATGTCTCGCAGAATAACTGTCTCTCGATACGAAACACCCAACTTTTGCAGAGCGGCTCTCAAAGCTACCTCACGCTCGTGCGCTAGGGTCTGCTGCTCGGGATTCTCAGAAGTCTCGACCAGCGTGGCCATCAGCGTTTGGTTTGTCTGCCCTGTTTCCGCGTCCAGCGAGACCGTCGAATCCCGGCGTCGCCGTCGCCACCAGCGCCATCGATTACGCGCCTGGTTGATCGCTATCCGATAAATCCAGGTTTTCAAATCCGCTTCGCCCCGAAAGCGCCCGATGCTCTGGAAAGCTCGCAGAAATGTTTCCTGGGTCAGGTCGCGCGCCTCTTCGCTATTCTCGGTCAACCGGAACAAAAGGCCATAGATTTCGCCGGAGCGGTCGGCAACCCATTCCTCAAAAGCGGCCGCCTCACCTCGTTTTAGTCTTTCAATGAACTCCGTCTCAGCCGTAGGAACTAAATCCACCGCGGCTGCGGACACAACCTGCTCCAAATCCATTTGCCCGCGAAGGGCTACTGGCTCCCCGTAGCTCACGTGTTACCCCCTGGGGTTGGAATTGGAGTAGCTGACTGATTCTGCCTGATCTCGGTCAGTCGGGTTGTTAGACACCCCTCCTGCCGGTTTGTTCCCGAATGATTTCCCGCTTGTTTCCCGATGCCCATTACTAATTTCTCAACCATCCATTACGCGTCCACTTCGCTTTCGATTAGATGCACCGATCGCTTTGTGTGGACCAAATACTATACAAAGCCCCTGCTTGACAAGGTTTCCGAGCCGCCATTAGAGTTACTGTTTCGCCGATCATACACCTAAGAGAACGCAGTTCACCATGGGGACTTGCGAGAAAGACACACGTGGCTAAATACAACAAGAAACGCGCCCGAGAACTTCAGCACGATCGCTTTCGCGATTCGGCCAATACAATTTTTGACCGCTTGGGCCATCTCCTTGAAGGTAAGGGGAGGACGATACTTTATGGACTTCTTGGGATCGTTCTGGTGGCCATTCTCGCCGGCGTGTGGATCAAGTGGAGGGCCGGTAAGGACGACGAAGCCCGGCGTGCGCTGGGTAGGGCAATCGCGATTGCCAACGCTCCTTTGTTGGCTGCCGCAGTTCCGAATGCAGATCCCAAGGCCCCGAAGTTCGTCAGCGAACGAGAACGATCGCAAAGCGCAGTCGAGGAGTTTCAGAAGGTAGCCGCTAAATATGGGGATCCATATCGAACCGAGGCACGCTACTTCATCGCCACCCATATGCTCTTATTGGATCGGGACAAAGCGCTGGCGGAGCTTGCTGAACTAACCAGGAGCAGCGCTGACGAAGTAGCCACACTTTCCAAATTCGCTTTAGCCCAACAGAAAATGGCGGATGCCAAATACGACGAGGCCGCGCAAATCCTGGTTGAACTTGGGAAACAGAACGGCACCGTGGTAACGCAAGACACTGCCAATCTCTATTTGGCCGACGTTTATGCGAAACAGGGTAAGAAGAAGGAAGCTGCCGAATTGCTTTTTAACATCGTGGACACAGCCCGTAAGGCAAAGGACAAGGATGGAGCACCGCTTCCCGAACCCGCGGCTTCCGGAGCCGCAGCCGAAAAGTTGCAAAAGCTTGACCCGGATCGCTACGCCCAACTAACTCCCGCACTTCCTTCCGGCAATCTTAGTTTCTGAATTGATGGTTCCGATTGAGCGTGAGGTTTAGTATCAATGCCTCTCGCATACATGCAACGTGTGGCGGGGCTGCTGGCGTGTAGAGTCCAACCTTTAGGTTGCTGATGCCAAACACGCAAGCTAAAGCTTGTACTCTGAACGCCTGAATTCGGAGGAGCAGCTTTCAAGCCAACCCGGCTGAAAACCGCGGCGCCTATGGATAACCTGACTCACTCATTCATAGGCTTGGCTGCGGCAAAGGCCGGACTGGAAAGGCTTTCCCCAGGAACTACCACTCTCTGTCTACTCGCCGCCAATGCGCCCGACAGTGACATAGTCACGCTGCTCTTCGGCCGCTGGACTTACCTGCAACATCATCGGGGTATCACTCATTCAATTGTGGGCACGTTGGCGCTGGCAGTGGCCCTGCCTCTGGTCTTCTACCTGGTCGATCTGCTTCTGTCACTCGCACGGAAGACCGGCCGAAAAGTCAGACTTCCCGGATTAATCTTTGCTTCAATTGTTGCCAGTGCTACTCATCCAATCATGGATTGGACTAATAATTATGGGGTGCGTTTTCTACTGCCGTGGGATTCGCGATGGTTCTATGGAGATTTGGTCTTCATCATAGACCCGCTCCTGTGGATGACCCTTGGGGGAGCGGTATTTCTTCTTACCTCGAAGACCAAACCTCAAATTGTCGCCTGGTTTGGATTCGGCCTCATCACCAGCTATCTGGTTTTCTTTGGTCCGGCTAATCGCGGCGGCCTGTCCAATCCGATCTTCCTTCGCGCCGCCTGGTTTGCAGGTCTGGTTGCGTTGGTTGTGCTGTTCATGCAGGAGGCCGGCAAACGTTGGGGGTCGAAGATTCCCATCGCTGCCTTCGCCGTAGTTATCTGCTATTTATTCGGCCTGTACTTCGTCCATGTACTGGCTCTGCGGCGAGCGCATTTCGAAGCTGCAACTATCAGCGCTGAACATAACGAGCGAGTGGTTGAAGTGGCGGCCATGCCGACCCTTGCGAATCCTTTCAATTGGCTGGTAGTGGCAGAAACCGACAGCGCAGCCTACAGGTTTAGTCTCTCACTAACAGGAAGCGGTCGTGGCGCAGATGTGGTCCGCTACCAAAAGCCGGATGCTTCAAGCTCTCGCGCCGTGGAAATCGCCACGCGTGATAGCCGCTCAAAAGTCTTTCTGGGTTTTGCAAGATTCCCAGTCGTGCAAGTGGTGGGAGCAGATTGCGCAACGCAGACTCTCGTGCAGTTTGCTGACTTGCGTTACACTGAGCCCGGACGTGATAGAGGCACATTTTCACTTGAGCTGCCGGTGGAATGTCCCTCTTTTATCGAGATACCGACTAAGTAAGCATGGACGACTCCCGCCAAATCGAAACGCTCAAGGCGCTAACTGAGGTTGCAAAAGAAAGACAGCAACGTCGGAAGGGATTGGTGTTGGCAAGTGTGCGGGTTTCACCAGGCTCCTACCTGGCAGCAGCTAGCGTGCTCACCTTTGGCTCGGCCTTACTCCTGAGATCAGAGCGGGACCTGTGGGCGCTGGGCGCCATTGCGGTGGCCTGGTTGATCGTTCCCCTCCTGGCTTTAACAGATCGCATTGAATTTGACGGGCAGTATCTGAGCCGCCGAGGTCCGGCGCCGTTCCTGTTGCGGCTGATTGCAGGTCAACAAAAGCAACTCCAGGTTTCCGACTTTGAGCGGGTCGACACCCAGGCTCTGCGTACCTTAAGGCGTGGCGGAAGAGTCAGGTACCGATACCGCACCCAAATCACCGGCAAAAGCGCTGAGTTCACATTTGCATCGGGCGGGCGCAACTATCGAGAGATGGTGCGACAGCTGTTTCCCCTCATTCACCGCGACAAGCTCGACATTCGCACGCTCGAGCTTTCTGACTATCTCTGCGATCCGAAAGCGCTAAACCATGAGATCCGAACGGTGCAACTTGCCTCCGATGACGTGCTCGATAGTGCAACTTTAGATTTTAAGCTGGGGGGAGGCAGAGCCGGACTGTCCGGCGACGTCGATGGATCGCAGGCAGCAGCATCGGCACTAGATCACGATCGCGCCACCCTGCTGGGCAAACTCGGCAACCACTTAAGAGTTGCCGGACGGTTGAACGAGGCCCGCGAAGCGTTTCGCCGAGCCTTGATAATAATTCCGAGTGATGGGCGGCTGATATTCGACTTCGCCCGGTTGCTTCGTTCGCAGGCCACCAGCTTGAGCGATGCCCGGCTGCTATCCAGATCGCGTGCAGCAATGCGTCTCTCAGCCATGCGAGCCGGAAGCGAGCCGGAGTTGTTAGCCCTGGTGGGCGAGAGTTTTCTCGAATGGGGAGAACCGGGGCGGGCGCAAAGCACTTTCCAGAAAGCAATCGAACTAGAACCGGTAAACTTCAGGGCCCGCTTGGGACTCGCCAATCTTGCTCTGCGGGACGGTAAACTGGCACACGTGATCCATCAGTATCGTGACGCCGCTTACTCGGCTTCCGAAAAGGCATTGGTAGCCTATGCGCGACGCGAGGCCGATTACTACGCAACTTTAAACGACGACGGCGACTATCTTGCTTCAGAGCTCCGCAGGATTAATTGGTTGCAACACTCTCTGCGCGTACGCCGACTTGCTGCGCGGGTGACCAACGCCAGCATTCTCTGTGCATTAATCGTCCCCTACTTTGATCCGACGCTCGAAGGACTACTCTGGTCACTCGCTTCATCTGCGTTGGTCGCCTGGATCCTCAGCCTCTTCGCAATAAAGATTCTGGCCAAAAGACGAACACCGCAACCCGAGACAAGTGCCTAGGCGGATGGTGAAAAGGTTTAAAGGCGGGCACTTTAACCCGCGGTAGCGGGTGTTAGCGTAACCCCAGGAAAACGGCGAGTTGAAACGACCAGCCCGCGGAGCGGGCGACAGCGACGGCAATTTAGGGCTGTCGCCCACTCCGCGGGCTGACTAGATCTTTTGTGGTCCTTTACCTGGGGTTCCGCTTGGGCTTCACCCCAGGCTTTGCGCTGCCGCCCACTCCGCGGGCTCAGAATTCACCACTCACACCAGCACCTATCCAGTCGTCTTCGAACGAGGTGAAGGAGCCTTGCCGTTCTTTCTTGGCTTACGCGTCGACGCTGCCTTCGCTGGGGTCGTGGTGTCCTCAGAACCCGGTTTGACCGAACTGTCGGCCGATGGCTCTACCGGAGCCGCTGCAGCCGCAGCCGCCCGACTGTTTTCCACCTTGTTCGGAACGATTGTTGGGGACTGCTGTTCAGCCTGAGACGCAACCGCCGACGTGCGAATCGGTTCCGGATTCAGCATGGCATCCCAACGGAAATTGGGAGTCCCGCGTCCTTCATCCAGCCGCTTGAACACCAGGTTGGTGACGGCAGCGGTAATCCAGTTGTGATAAAACTCGCCCACCGATGCCAGCTCGGCGTCCGGCGCAGGATTCATGAAGTCGATGGCGTAGGGGACACCGTCTTTTATTGCAAACTCGACCGTATTCAAGTCATAGCCAAGCGCCTTGCAGAGCGTGCGAACGTCCTTGCGCACGCGGTCGGCTAATTCGTGAGACAGATAGTCCGGATCGTGGACGTATTGCTCGCCCGAAAGATATGCCTTGCCTGGATCGTAGGCCATAATCATCACTTCCTGCTGGCCCACACAATAACAACGCACAAACTGGTCGAATTCGATTCCCTCCTGCAACGTCATGCACAGGGTTCCGGTTTGGTCGTATGCCAACCACAGCTCTTCGATCGAGTTAACTTTAGTGACGTTCTTCCAACCGCCTCCATCAAACGGTTTCAAAAACGAAGGCAGGCCGACGTAATCGATAATGCCTTGCCAGTCCAAAGGGAACTCCAGGTTGCGGAGACTCTCGCTCACGATCCCGGTAATGTAGTCTTTCTGGGGAAGCAGGACGGTCTTGGGGACGGCCACGCCCAGCTTGCTCGCCAGGGAATAATTAAAGAACTTATCATCAGCTGACCACCAGAAGGGATTGTTAATGATGATTGTTCCCTCCAGCGCCATTCGCTTCAAAGTGGCGCGATAGAAAGGAACCTCATGAGAGATGCGATCTATTACCAAATCATATTTAGGTGGGGCGTCGTGTCGAATGCCGCCTATTTTGAGAAACTCCGCGGTAACTTCGCCTTTGCCACGTTCGTTAATGTTCTTAATGAGTGCATCGGGGAATGTCTGTTCCCGACCTACTAAAATGCCAACTCTCTTCATAACTCACCTATCCTTCTTCAAAAAATTCGGTCTGTTGACTCATCCAGTCGTCGCTCAATCCTGTTGGACAACATTATTCCAAAGCACAGATTTTGGCGCCCATAGAAAAACAGGCAGACTACGATTTAACTGGGCGAGTTGTCAATTCGGCTGACTCACTCGTGGTGCTCCGCTGGAGTGTTGCTGAGAATGAAAGGCGACTAAACCTGGCTTGTTACTGCGAGACAATGAGGGGTCAGTACCACCTTGCGGTAGAGACTGTGTGGAAACGCCTGGTTCTCAGCGCCAAGGGCGCGAAATGTGATAGCCCAGGGCAACGCCCTGGGTAAGGTCATAACAATCCGGAAGCGCTGAAGGCGCGAAATAACAAGTCTCGAATAAAAATCCTCGGGATTGCGCTAAGTCCACCCTGATTTCGCGCCTTCAGTGCTGGGAATCTTTAGGCGAGTCTACCTGGGCCGATGGCCCAAGCTGTCACATTTCGCGCCTTTGGCGCTAAGAACCCACAGTTTTCACACAGTCTATCTGGTCTTGCCCCGAGATCTTGCTTTCGGAAACAGACCCACCACTACCGAGGCTTGTGAAAACAGTTGGAGGCGTGCCACTCCGTGGCCACCCCTTCTTAAGACACCTCAACTTTCGAGAATATCGCAACCTCAACTTGCTAGATATATTTTGGAGGTTACCACGGGCGACGCTGAGAAGATCGAACCCCCCGAAAAGAATGCAGCAGCGGTGGCGTTAGGCCGTCTGGAGGTCTTCGGGGCGATAAAGCCCGAACAGAAAAACTTACCGCTAAGAAGCGCAAGGGCATCGCCCAGAAAGCCGAGAAGACTCGTTGGGCTAATGGACGGTCTCGACAGGAGTAGCAAACATTTCGTCCAATTTTTCCGTGGTGAGTTGTCCTGTACCGAAGGCGTTTATCATAATGAATGGTGGCATAAGCGGATCGATGAATCTATAGCGATACCGTCGCTCCTCGCCAATACGATGCAAAATGGGGCCGCGCTTATCCGAACAAAACTCCGCAAGATAACGCTTGTAGTCGCTTACTTCCATTTTCTTGCCCGTGAGTGCTGAGAAGTACCTACTCACCTGCGAGGCGCTAAATGAGCTTAGATCGTCAACGGGCGTCAGCGCGAACGCAATTAGAGCTGTCTCGTAACGATTGTTTTGATGAGGGCTATGGGTCGCCGTGTGATACGCGATTTTGACGTTCTCAGCGCTCATGGCGACGTCTGCAATAGACGCAGATACGTCTTGCAGTGAAATGTTTAAGCGCTCATCGTTGATAGCTCGCAGGCCGGAATAGAGGCCAAATGAGTGTGTGTAAAAAGGCAAGCGCTGAGACAGTGTCCCAATCATCGACTGCGCTCTATCATCAATTGTCATCGACAGTTCCTTCAAGCCGTTATTGATGACCTGTAGGTTTTCTTCTCTCGACATGCGCTGCATTCGGATCTGAACAAGGGCGCGCTCAATCGAGCGATGCTCGGCTATTAACTCATCAACGGTATCGGCAACACCTACCAAAACTATGGTGGTGTTTACTGCGTGATCTGACAGATTCTTTATTGTCGCGGCTAAAAGGTTTCTGGCGTCTACGTCTCTTAGCTGGTCGGTTTCATCTAGTATCAGCAAAGATGGGTCATCAAATCTGCTCAATAGATCGCGAATATCATCTGGTACTAACACGTCTGGAGCGAACTTATCGAGCGAGACAGGCTTACCATTTTCCTCCCCCGCAGGTAACACTCGAAATGCCTTGTGCCAAAGCGATGAAAAATCATCGGAGCCGTCACAGTTGATAGTTTTCGACTTCAGAATTCGATAGCCGTCGTTTTGCTTTATGTCAGCAAGAACCTTGGCAACTGACGTTTTACCCACACCCTTTTCTCCAAAAATGATTATATGTCGCCCCGGTTGCAAGACTGCGCTTTGGGCCTTAACTATCTGATCTGTTCTGCCAGCGAGCAGCGCGTAGGTATCTATAGGCGTACCAGGAAGGAACACTTTATGGATTTTATTACGCAAAAGTGACTGCTGTACGCGGTTCATTCGCCTATTTCCTACCCATTAAACAGATACTCCCTACCCTAGATTGCCAAAAGCTTACAGTACCCACCCTGTATCTTCAAGCGAACGCTTGACTGCTAGATCTTTCAGGATAAAGTGCTTCGTAATCTCACCTGTAAGCGGATCGAGTGCGGCGAAATCTGGTCGTTTGTTCACGCCAAGGAAGGTCACCTGGTCGAAAGAACTCCAAGGCGTCTTTGGTCATGGCAATGTTTACACGTGGGTTGCGATTGATGTGGAAACAATGCTTGTACCCTGTTGGAATGTAGGCTCCCGGGCATCGGGGGCAACAGAATCCGCATCAATCAACTGCTCGCTGAAAAGGTCATAAGCTTTGGCTTGTGTTACAATTCGCGCTCTTGATAGCCACTTTCCCCTAGCTAAATTCGAACGGACAATTGTTTCAATAGGAGAACTAATTTCTTGCTGCGTTCAATTCTGACCCCCACGGTCTTCTTTGCTGTTTTGCTCTGCTTGTTTGCTCCGGCTGTCAGCAAAGCCCCGGCTTACGTAGCCCTCGGACAGGGCCAGACGACTCCGGCGACCGGCGATAAGAAGCCGGCACCCACGCCTGAACAGAAGCCGGCACCGACCCCCGAAAAGGTCGATCCAAAGAATTTATCGGGCGACCAGGTGGTGGAAGCGGCCATATTCATTTATGGCAGCCGTCCATTGTTAGCCCAGATTCGTCGAAATGGCGTCGAGCGCGGCCGCGTTTGTCGGCCAACCTGTGAAGTGCCCGGCAAAACCGAAGAAGCCACTTTTGAACGCCGGTTTGTGCGGGGCGAGAGCTCGGAAAAAGACAAGGTCCGTCTCGATCAGAAGACCCCCAGCCTGGAATATTCCCTGATTTACGGCGACGGCCGATTATGGGGAATCATCAACGGGGCTGCCTTCACTCCCAGGCAGGATGCCGCCAACACTTTTCTCTCGCAGCGCCGCCACAGCGTGGAAAATCTGCTGAGGTACAAGGAAGACGGAGCGACTGCTAATCTCGTGGGGAAGGAAAAGCTAAAGGGACTCGATCTGTACGTCTTGAATCTGACGGCGAAAGACAAGACCACTACCCGCTATTACATAAGCGTGAAGACTCTGCATGTTCTCTGGCTCGAATACGAGGAACCGGGCGGAAGTGCCGGTCCGATCAAGTTTGTGCGTAGATTCTTCGATCACCGCCTGGCGCAGGGCACGCTGGTGCCTTACCGGTCAGTCTTGCTGCAAGACGGCGTCCAGACGCAGGAGACCAAGATTCTCAACGTCACGTTCGGCATAAAGATCGATGATGCCGTGTTCAAGAGCCCCGAAGCCTAGTATCGGATCATTCGGGTGCGTCATGTCGTCGAGATCTCTCCAAAGTGCCCGGTCCGGGCAGATTTTCCGTTTTCCATTTCTCAATTCTCATTTTTCATTTCGGATTCAGCCGGGCCGCAGGAATCAAATGGCAAATGAGAAATCTCAAATGAGAAATGGAAAATCTGTTTGATCCATCTGCTTATCCTGGCAAATCACTGAATTCCACCCACCTGCCGTTCAAATCAAACCGTTTCGGAACCTATTCTCCGGATGGGCGTGTATAGACTGCGGGCGGTCAACTGTCGGGGTATAATCAAGGTTCTGTAGACGGTGCCCGTTGGTCAAGTTGCGTAGAGCGTAATTCGAAAACAAGGAACTCGTCAGCGCGTGTGAGAGCCTACCCACCCTGATGGACACACTAAGCACGATCGACAATCTGACTTTCTCCGCGACTTTGCGGCCAGAAGTGGTCGCAGATCCGACATCGGATCATGCGCTGTTGGAAGCTACACGTATCGGCGACGAAGACGCTTTTGCCGTGTTGGTGAGTCGTTATCGGAACCAGATTACGAGTTACATTTATCGGATGACTAACGATTACGATGGCGCTGTCGATCTGGCGCAGGAGACTTTTGTGAGGGTCTACCGGGCGGCCGATCGTTACCAAACGACCTACGCGTTTTCGACTTATATTTATCGCATTGCCACCAACCTGGCGATTAGCGAACTGCGCAAACGTAAGCGGAGGAAGTTGGTTTCCCTGACTGGATTTTTTCAATCGAAGGACGGCGCCGAACCACAGGAATTTAATCCGGTTGATGAGAAGCCCTTAGTCGATACGGTGATGGTTGCGGACGAGCGGCGCCTGGCGGTACAACGGGCGATCAGCACGCTGCCGGAAAAGTATCGGGCGCCATTAATCCTGCGAGATGTCGATGGCCGAAGTTATGACGAAATCTCCCGGATTCTGGAAACGAGCGAGGGGACAGTGAAATCCCGCATTAGCCGGGCACGAGGCTTTTTGCGCGAAAAGATGAGTGCATATCTCTAAAGGAATACTATGAGCAAAATGAACTGTCGAAGCGTACGCCGCGAAATTGAAGAAGGGGCCCTGGGCAACGCACTGAGTGCGTCAGCGAATGATCACCTGCGGGACTGCCCTCAGTGTAGTGTGTTTCGCGAAGACCGGCTCAAGTTGCGCGCGATGCTGTCAAGCCTTGGCGGCGTCGAGGCGCCAGGTGACTTCGATTTTCGCTTGCGCGCACGCCTGGCTAACGAGAAACCTGGGGCTGGCCAGCCGTTTGTGATGCGGAATCTGTCGTTTGGGTTTCGGTCCGCAGCTGTGGCTGCAACCCTGCTGTTGATTGGATCGGCTCTTCTCTTTGTTAGCCTGAGGACGGCACCGAATAATACGGCTTCAACGAAGGGGACTCTTGATCCATCAAGTGGCGTTAGCCAACCTGCGGCGAATGTTCAGCCACCATCAACCACTCTTCCCGTCAATGCCGGTCTTCCGCCGAAGATAGATGGAGCTGGCTCGATTAATGTACCTGAGAAGAATGCGTCGCCTCGTCGGACCGAATCTCTACGAAACGATCTCGCCGCAATGCGTGGCGATGGGGTGAAGCAACGTCCGAGGACGCGTGAGATGGGTATCTCACCGGCGAAAGTGCTGCACGCTCAGGAAGGAACTGCAGCGAATGGATTTCCTATCGGCGCCTCCATGCAGTCTCTCAAAGTTTCACTAGACAATGGCAAGGGAAGCTCGCGAACAATCTCGCTTCCTTCGGTTAGCTTCGGGTCGCAGCGAGTTTTGTCACCGGGGTCGTCTTCCTTGTTGGCTTCGGCGAGAAGTGACTGGTAAGCGAGGTGCGGTGTTAGTTTTAGGAAACTGAGCAAGCAATGAGAATGAACAAGACAATTAGTTTGTTGACGATTGTATTAACCGGAGGATTCGGCTGCCTTCAGGTCTGGGCCCAGACACCCGCCACCGTTCAGCCGACGAGCGCGCAGGAACCTCGAAAGACCACCCCTCCCGCGCGGGTGCGTCCGGTCATAGTCGAGAACGCTGCGGCCACACCCCAGGTGGTGACGATTTTGCACCGCCTCAACGGCTTGAAAGTGTTTCGATTGTTGCTTCGCTCCAGCGGTCAATTCGACGCGATTGCCAAACTCGATGACGCATTTCAGATTGCCGGTGACGTCCACACCAATGTGATTGCCGGTCTCACGCTCGATGACGGTCAGACGATCGCTGCCTGGCTGCCGGAAGCCGAGGCGGAAATGCCTCCACCTCCTGTGCCGGCTACGCCCAAAGCGCCGGCGTCACCCAGGGAAGCCGCTCCTACAGCGCCGGCGGCTAATATGGCGAACTTAACTCATGTGTCTCCGGTTATGGTTCCCGGTTTTGAGTCCTTTAAGCTGGCCGGGAGTCTTCTCGGGCCTGCGGATCTCAAGATTATTACTCGTGACGGAAAACGGCTTTTGGGTCGCTACATTGGATTAGATGGACTCACGGGTTTGTCGGTCATCTCGTTGGCGAACAGCAGCGTTCCCAAACTGGTCGAGGCAAAGGAACAGCCCATTAGCGTGGGCCAGCGACTTCGCCTGATTGGACCAGAACCGGCTGCGCACTCAGAGCCGAGCACGAGGTCTGCTATCTACGTTCGGATTGGAGAGACGGAAGCCACGGTGGTACGGGTGAACCGTTCCCCATCGGGGGTAGTTGCTCGAGTTAGCATCAAGTCGGCAAAGTTAACACCCGCGAACCTGGGCGGTATCGTGCTCAACGAATCGGGTGAGACAATCGGAATTGTGGACGCAGTTGAGGGCAGTGAAGCGACGATAGTACCCGTGGCTCTGGTACGCAGTGCGGTAAAGCGAGTGATGGCCCGACAGGCAAGTGTGCCACGACCCTGGCTGGGAATTCGCGGCGAACCGGTGCGCTCCGTTTCGGTCGAACGAATGCAGGGGGTGGGTTGGGAGCGGGAACGCGCTCGCGCCTTCGCCGATAAACGAGAGGGAATCATGCTCACCTTCGTGGCTCCGGGAAGTCCAGCCGCGCTGGGCCAACTCGGGCCCGGCGATGTGATCCTGGCCGTTAACCGTGAAGCCGTGCGAAATTCTGACGACTTCTCCTGGTTGCTGCAGGAAGCGGGACCAGGAACTTCGGTTCACTTTGACGTTGCCCGACTCGGGAAACTTGCCTCCGAAGCGCTTGAGATTAAGCTGAGCGAGTCGCCCGATCCATTCTTTGGCCTGAGGAGACCCGCCGGTCAAACTCCGAACGCATTAGCGCCCACATCCCTGATGGCCCAGGGTATTGAGACCATCGGCATCAGGTCCAAAGTTGCGATGCGCTATGGGGCAAACGGGGGGCTACTCGTGGTTTATGTTCAAGCGGCAACGCCGGCGTTCAAAGCAGGGCTCCTCCCGGGCGATGTGATTGAGGCCATAGATGGACAAAAGCTCATTTCGGGTGCGCGAAGGCTGACGCTCTTGAGCAAACCCGGCACGACCTCGCTGTTTCAGATTGTGCGTAACAAGCAAAAGATGACGCTGAAAGTCGAGGCCAGGTAGGGGCCGGCAGTTTAGAGTTGAATCATGTCACTCACGGCGCACCGGCGGGCGGGTGCCCACCTCTAAACGAACCTATCCATCAACTCTCCCTTGGCCGCCCTCCGACCTGCTGTGATACTCTAACTCCATCCTGAACGACACCTTGTCCAGCTAGATTCGATCTGGGAATGTCCAAGATATGACGTCCAAATCCTTGTCTATGCCTTTGGTGGATACTGCAGTCTCGCGTTATCACGAGTTGCTTGGCGACGATACTCTGGCCGAGTCGTCCCGCGTGATGCTTGACGAAGGACTGGAGCGCTCCAAGCTGATATTTGGCGGCCGCCGCCTATCACCTTATCTGCGACCACACTTTGTTGCCGAAGACGACTTTGCTCGAATCGTCACAGCCTGCGAAACGGTTTGGTCGGCGATCCAGAAGGTCAAGGATGCCGCGATTGAGGATGTATCAATCATTGATGACCTCGGCGTGACCGAAATCGAACGGGATTTGATCAGGATAGACCCAGGTTATCGGGCTGTTTCCCCAACTGCCCGGCTCGACTCTTTTCTCACTGAATCTGCCTATAGCTTTGTCGAACTCAATGGTGAGAGTCCTGCCGGTATCGCCTATGTAGACGCCGCCTTCGACATCTTCTCGCAGCTCCCGGTAATGAAGCGGTTCGGAGAAAAGTACAATTTCCGTCCACTCTATGGCAGCCGGTTCATGTTGGATGTGTTGCTTGGTTCCTATCAAGAGTTTCTCGGGAGGAAGCCTGATACCGTCCCTCAAATCGCCATAGTTGATTTGAAGGATCGGCCTACTCAAAGCGAGTTTGAGCTGTTCAAGGAGTTCTTCGAACGAGAAGGATATCCCGCAAAGATTTGTACTCCGGAAGAATTGGAGCTCGATAACAACCGGCTGCGCGCCGGCGATTTTGAGATAGACATCGTCTACAAGCGGCTGCTGGTCAACGAGTATCTCCCCATCATGGCTGAGTATCCGGCGCTGGTGGATGCGTGCCGCGCGGGCGCGGTTTGCATGGTAAACAGTTTCCGTTCAAAGCTCATTCACAAGAAAGCCTTGTTCGCTGTATTGACTGACCGCCGCAGGTCGCAGCTCTTCTCGAGCGAAGAGCAGGAGGCCATTCGCCAGCATGTGCCGTGGACGCGGCTGGTCCGGGAGGAGAAAACTGATTATTTTGGGAAGGAAATCGACTTAGTCGAATATCTAAAGGCCAATCAACAAAAGCTGGTTCTGAAACCCAACGACGACTACGGTGGACACGGCATCACGATCGGCTGGAGCACGGACCAGAGCGGCTGGGACGAAGCCTTGGTTAATGCCGTGGCAAACGGCGATTATCTCGCGCAAGAGCGAGTGCCAACCGCGCGCGAGACGTTTCCGGCGCTAACAGATGATGGGGCGATCGAGTTTGCGGAACAGTTAGTCGATCTGGATCCGCTGTTGTTCAACGGCAAAGTTGGGTCCGCATTTACCCGGCTTTCGTATTCGGAACTCGCGAACGTCAGCTCGGGTGGCGGGATGGTGCCAACGTTCATCATCAGCGAGAAGTAATCTCTCATAGGATTGTTGTCAGGTTCCGTTTTAGGTTCGGGCGTGAGGTCAGTATCACCTTGCGGTGGAGACTGGGTGGAACTCCGGCTCTCAGCGCCAAAGGCGCGAAATGTGAAAGCCTGGGCCAACGGCCCAGGTGGGACCAGTTGAGGTTTCCTAGCACTGAAAGCGCGAAATGACATGAGGCAATGCATTCTACTGGTGTTTTCGGTGAACAAGTTTCGATTTCGCACCTTCAGCGCTTCCAGGATTCGTGGACCGCACCCAGGGCGTTGCCCTGGGCTATTACATTTCGCGCCTTTGGCGCTGAGAGCCGGAGTTCCACCCAGTCTCCACCGCAAGGTGATACTGACCTCACGCCCGAACCTAAAACGGAACCTGACAACAATCCTATGAGAGATTACTT